>NZ_LFJJ01000004.1 GCF_001189365.1 Candidatus Burkholderia verschuerenii
GCTGCTGCATAGCGGCCGCGCGGCGTTCGGCGCTGCGGGCTACGCCCTTCGCGCCGCACGTCGCACAGAAGGATCAACTGAAACCACCGGCATCCGATTTCTGCACAACTTGACGCACACAACTCGATAAAACTTCCCAAGCCGCGATAACGGCACAACTCCGCGCGAAATTGAGCTCAGCGCGAGAACCTTCGGCTAGACGCGATGCGCGCAGCAAACTTAGTGGTTAAATATCGCGTGTCATCAGCCCTTTCCGCGCGACCCGTGCCCACCTTCGACCAACTCGCCGCCACCATCCGCGAGCGTTTCCCCGCCCTGAGCCCGCAGTTCCAGGCGGCCGCCGCCTTTCTGCTCGACAATCCCGACGAAGTCGCCGTCCTCTCGATGCGCAAGGTCGCCGAGCGCGCGCAGGTCCAGCCCGCCGCGATGGTCCGGCTTTCGCAGCAACTCGGCTTTCCCGGCTGGAACGAATTGCGCGAAATTTTCGTGAGTCGCGTGCGTACGCGTCCCGAGCCGCTGACCGCGCGCGCGCGTTCGCTCGTCAAAGGCGGATCGGACAATCAGTTGAGTCACGATCTCGCGCAGGCGCAGTCGCATAACCTCGATGTCACGCTGTCGCAGAATGCGGCCAATATCGTCGAGGCGGCGAAGGCGTTGCGCCGTGCGCCGCATGTGCATGTCGCGGGGTTTTGCTCGTGCTATCCGGTCGCGTTCGGCTTGTTGTACGGCTATCGGCTGTTTCGACCATCGGTGAGTCTGATCAACGGCGAAGCAGGCACGCTCGAAATGCAACTGCGCGGCATCGAGAAGAAGCATGCGACGGTCGTCGTCAGCTTCGCGCCCTATTCCGCCGAAGCCGTGCGCGTCGCGCAGGCGACCGTCGAGCGCGGCGGCAAGCTCATCGCGCTGACGGACAGCGCCGTGTCGCCGATCGCGCTGAACGCCGATCACACGCTGATCTTTTCGCACGATTCGCCGTCGTTCTTTCCGTCGCTCGTCGCGGCGTCGGCGCTGGCGGAAATGCTGGTCGCGCATCTGCTCGCGCTCGAAGGCAAGGATGCCGTCGCCTATCTCGAACAGGCTGAAGCCGCGCTGCACGCGCAAGGGGCTTACGCGGCAAGCTGAAAAATCGCACGTTGCCAAATATCACATGATTGACAACATATGTTGTTATCGGACTAAAATGGCGCATCGCGCGCCGTCGTGGGTCGCGCTCTTCGGAAAGGCTCAGACATGACCACGGTTTTTCATCGCGCGCCGCGCGCCAACTTGCCGGTCGCCGTGCGCGGCGATGGCATCGAAATCGTCGATTCGAACGGCAAGCGCTATATCGACGCCTGCGGCGGCGCGGCCGTGTCGTGCCTCGGCCACAGCCATCCGCGCGTGATCGAGGCGATCCAGCAGCAGGCCGCGCAATTGCCCTACGCACACACCTCGTTCTTCACCAGCGAACCCGCCGAAGCACTCGCCGATTTCCTCGTCGATGCCGCGCCGAAAGGCTTGGGCCACGTCTACTTCGTCTCCGGCGGCTCGGAAGCGATGGAAGCCGCGCTCAAACTCGCACGCCAGTATTTCGTCGAAAAAGGCGAACCGGCGCGACGGCATTTCATTGCGCGGCGTCAGAGCTATCACGGCAACACGCTCGGCGCGCTCGCCATCGGCGGCAATGCATGGCGGCGCGAACCGTTCCTGCCGATTCTGATCGAAGCGCATCACGTCTCGCCGTGCTTCGCGTATCGCGAGCAGCGCGCGGGCGAAACCGACGACGCCTTCGCGCAGCGTCTCGCCGACGAACTCGAAGCGAAGATCCTCGAACTCGGCGCGGAATCGGTGGCGGCGTTCGTCGCCGAAACCGTGGTCGGCGCGACCGCCGGCGCGGTGCCACCGGTGCGCGCGTACTTCCGCAAGATTCGCGCGGTGTGCGACAAATACGGCGTCTTGCTGATCCTCGATGAAGTCATGTCCGGCATGGGCCGCACCGGCCATCTGTTCGCCTGCGACGAAGACGGCGTCGCACCCGATATCCTCGCCATCGCGAAGGGTTTGGGCGCGGGCTATCAGGCGATCGGCGCGACGCTCGTGTCCGACGCGATCTACGACACCATCGTCGGCGGTTCGGGATTCTTCCAGCACGGTCACACGTATATCGGTCACGCGACGGCTTGCGCGGCCGCGCTGGCTGTGCAGAAGGTGATCGTCGAGGACGCGTTGCTCGACAACGTGAAGGCGCGCGGCGAGCAGTTGCGCGCGACGCTGCGCGAGCGGCACGCGGCGCATCCGCATATTGGCGATATTCGCGGGCGCGGGCTGTTCGTCGGCGTCGAACTGGTGCGGGATCGGGCGTCGAAGCAAGCGTTCGATCCGAAGCACAAGCTGCACGCCGTCATCAAGAGCGAAGCGATGAAGTTCGGCCTGATGGTGTATCCGATGGGCGGCACCGTCGACGGCAAAAACGGCGATCATGTGTTGCTCGCGCCGCCGTTCATCTGCACGAGCGCGCAGATCGAGACCATCGCCGAACGTCTGTCCGACGCGATCGACGGCGCGTTGAGCGTCATCGGCGCACGATAAAACCCGGAGCCCACCATGAGCCAACGACTTCCCGAATTCAAGATCGCCGATGCATCGCCGGAACAGAAAGCCGTGCTCGACGACATTCTCAAAGGCCCGCGCGGCAATCTGAACGGCCCGTTTCTCGGCTGGATTTTCAGTCCCGACCTGGCGCAGCACGCGCAGAAACTCGGCGCGTTTTGCCGCTACGAAACCGGTTTGCCGCTGCGTCTGTCGGAACTGGCGATTCTCGTGACGGCCGCGCGCTGGCGTTCGCAGGCGGAATGGCATATCCATCATCCGATCGCGCTGGCGGCGGGCGTGCCGGCCGACGCGGCCGAAGCCTTGCGCACCGGCGCCACGCCGCATTTCGACGATGCCGACGACGACCTGATCCATCGCTTCGCCACGCAGCTTTACGAAGACAAGCGCGTGTCCGACTCGACCTACGATGCCGCCGTGCAACGCTTCGGCCACGCCGTCGTGATCAATCTCGTCGGCCTGCTCGGCTACTACGCGCTCGTCGCGATGACGCTCAACACCTTCGAGATGCGCGCGCAAGGGCAAACGGCGTTGCCCTTCGCGGAATAACGGCGTGATCCGTTACTCGAACGCCTTGTCGTTCGGGCTCGCGTAGAGTTTCTGCATCGTCTCGTTCATCGGGAAATCGAAGTTGATGTGCTTCGGCGGTACGGGCTTCGTGAACCACTTGTCGTACATCGCCTTGATCTCGCCGCTCGTCATGACCTGAGTCATCGCGTCATCGACGAGCTTTTTGAATTCGGGATCGTTCTTGCGCATCATGAAGCCGTACGCTTCCGACGACTGCGGCGTGCCGACGATCACCCAATCCGCCGGATTCGCCGTCCACGTGCGCGCACCGGCAAGCAAGCACGTCGTCCATCATGTAGGCGACGGCGCGGCCCGTCTCCAGCGTCGCGCGCCCTTCGCCGTAATCCTTCGCGCTGATGATGCTCATGTTCATCTTCTTCTCCTCGTTCATCTTGCGGAGAATGCGCTCCGACGTCGTGCCCTGATTCGTCACGACGGTCTTGCCCGCGAGATCGGCGAAATCCTTCACGCCCGAGGTCTTCTTCGTCAGCAGACGCGTGGTGGCGACGAAGAACGTGTCGGAAACGCGACCTGATTCTGCCGCGCGGTGAGATTGGTCGTCACGCCGCACTCGAGATCGACGGTGCCGTTCTGCACCAGCGCGATGCGATTCTGCGACGTGACCGGAATGAAGCGCACGCGCAGATCGGGATGCTTCGTGCGCGCCTTCACGGCGTCGATCACCTTGTTGCAGAGATCCTGCGAGAAACCGATCACCTTGTTGTTCGCATCGACATATGAAAACGGCACCGACGTCTCGCGATGCCCGATGGCGATCAGATTCACGCCCTGAACCTTGGCGAGCGTGGTCTGGGCGTCCTGCGCGTGAACCGCGCCCACGACGAGCGCACCCGCCGCGAAGGCGAACAACGATTGGTGTTTCATGGTGATTCCCGGAGTGGTCGAAGGAGATTGATACACATGTTATCGTAAACAAAATAAAAACAACATCTGTAAACACCCTGACGGCCGGAAATCTCGCGATTTTTGCTTACAAATGTCACAGCTTGCGCGTGCACCGCGCGGCGCGGCGCGCGTTAAAGCAGGCAGGCACCTACCAGGAGTCGCTGCCATGAACGCCGTTCCCCAGATTCAAACGAAGCCGTCGCGTATCCATCCGCTGGTCGCGGGCGCCGCCGTGTCGATCATCCTCGCGTGCGGCACCGGCATCGCGGCCATGACAGGCTTGCTGCCGTCGTCGAAAGCCACGGCATCGGCGGTGACGGCATCGCCGCTGGTCGATTCGCAGGTCGCCAACGCGGGCGCGGTCGCATCGGCGCCGAAAGCCGTCGCTCAGCACGATGCGCCGCTGCCGCGCGCGGTGCGGGGGCATCACCTGAGCCCGGCCGTTACACGCAGCGTCGCGCAACCCGCTTATGGCGTGAACACAGTGACGAACCCAGCAGAAAACACCGCACCCGCTTACGATCCCTATGCGGGTCAGGTGACGGCCGTCAACGCCGTGCAATCCGCGCAGCCAACGACCGGCGTCGGCGCGATCGGCGGCGCGGTGGTCGGCGGGCTGGCGGGTACGCAGATCGGCAACGGGCGCGGCCGCACGGCGGCGACCATTCTTGGTGCGATCGGCGGCGGGCTGGCGGGCAACCAGATCTAGCATGTCGTGCACAAGACGACGACGTATCAGGTGCAGGTGCGCATGAACGACGGCAGCGTCCGCAGCTTCAACTACGAGGCCGCGCCAGCCGTGTCGGTGGGCGAACGGGTGCGCGTGTCCGGCGATTCGCTGACGCCGGCGTGAATTTCGCTGCGGAATCGCGTCCTGGCGGTCGCATTCCTGACTTAAGACAGCGCTAATTTTCGGATGCGATGATGCTTTCCATGCTCAACGCACCCCGCGTCCCGAGGCCATCGATTCAGCCGGACGCACCGTTTTTTCGGGAGACTTTTCCGTGAAGAAGAAATCGACGCAACACAAGGCCGGCCGCGCCGCGATGTCGCCGCTGCTGCGCGCGCTGACCTACAGCCGCGACGCGCGCGAACCGATGGTCAACGGCATGTTGATCCAGTGCTACACGGCGCTCGACGCGTTCCATCGCGGACACGGCTCGCAGGCGCTCTTCATGACGCTGTGCCGCCATCTGCTGGTCGCGGAGGAACTGTGTCAGCTGGGCCACGCGCCCGATTACGCCGACGACATCACCCGCGCGCACGAAGCGCTGGTCGGCGTCGATACGCGTCACACCGGCAACGACCAATGGACGCTCGACGCCAGCGACTACGCGCATCTTTGCGACGCGCTGACGATCCTCTCGGCGCAACTGGACGACGCATCGCTGGAGCATATCGCGCAGGCGGAAGCGCGCATGGTGACGCAATCGCTGATCGCGGCCAACATGCGATCGGGCCACAAGCCCGACGCGCGCGCGATGCACGAAGAACTGGCGTCGTCGATGCATTGAGCGAGTGTTGTTTTCTCGTCGCCCAGCGAAAAGAATGTTGGCAAGCGAACGGTACGACAATTCGGCTGCCGCGATACTCTTTTCACGCACGGGGGAAGCGCAGCACGCGCGAAGAGAGACCAAAAACAGGATGGGCGGCATTCGCCGAGCCGAGGGAAAAAGCACAGCGCAGTCTGACGCGGATGCGGTTACGCAATGCGGCGCACGCTTTTGCCAACGGCCTGGCGGGTAGCAGGCGGAACAGGCCAGCGCTCCACAATAGACGTTCAAAAGCCGGCATTCGCCGGCTTTTTCTTTTTATCACTCGCACGCCTCGCATCGACGCCACGCGCTACCGGTACGCCGCGAACACCGTTCGCGCGCATTCGGCGCACCATCGGCGCTGGGCATCGTGCGCATGGGCGCGCCATCGATGTCCGTAGGCGCATTGCCAAGCGTGAGGCGTCGTGGCATCGGTTTGCGCCTGCGTTTCGAGCGAGCCGCCGCGCACCTGCGCGATATCGCGCAGCCGCTTCGTTTCGTTCTCGCGCCGCTGCGATGCGCAATTCATGCAGCGAATGTTCTGCGCCTGATCGAGCGTATCGTCCCAGCGATGTCCGCGCCCGCAATCCCATAGCAGCGCGACGCCCTGAGCGTCGCCCAGCCCCGCGCGATCGCGAAAGCGCGCGGCCTCCTCCATCAATTTTTTTCTTTTGTCGTATCTCATCTCGCTCCTCAACCGCCTGATTCGTCAGCGCCCGCGACCGGCCCCCGTGTCGGAACGCGAAGTCGTCACAACAGTGCCGTCGGGCCCGAAATGCGCGTTGAACATCGCGTCGCGATTCACGCCGTCTTCGAGCCAGTGCCAGCTCCAGACGCGCTCCTTCTTGAGCGGGAATTCTGCGATCTGAGTCGGCTTGCCCAGCAGGCGGCGCACTTCGTCCATCGTCATGCCGAGCCGCACCTTGGCGATGTTCTGCGCGGTCAGCACCTGTGTCGCCGACACGAAGCGGCCGTTGCTGTCGAGATCGACAAACCAGGTCGTCGTACCCGCCGGGCCGCGCGGATATTCGAAGCGCTTCGAGCCGTCCGTGAAGGTGCGCTCGGTTTCGGGCTTGCCCATCTGATCGCGAATCTGCGCCTCGGTGGTTTCGCCGGGCTTCAGATCCTTGAGCAGCAGTTCGTCCGGCTTCACGGAGTTGAAGAACGCCTTGAGCTTGTTCATCGCTTCATCACTCTGCTGCTGGTCGCAGCCTGCAAGCAACGGCACCGCGAACGACACCGCGAGGCTCGCGGCGAGCACGATCTTTTTCATGTCCCTTTCCTTCGACGCATCGTTGCGCGATACGTCCGATCAGCCGCCCGCGCCGAGCAGCGGCACCGGATCGACCGCCGCGCCGGCCTTTCTGACTTCGAAGTGCAGCGCGGGCGTGCCGCTCGGGCCCGTGCCCATATCGGCGATCGTCGCGCCCTGCTTGACGCTGTCGCCTTCCTTCACCAGCAGCTTCTCGTTGTATGCGTAGGCGGTCAGGTAATCGTTCGGATGCTTCACGATGATCATCCGCCCGTACGAACGCAGCCCGCTACCCGCGTACACGACCTTGCCCGACGCCGCCGCCTTGACGGGCGCACCCACCTTCCCGGCGATATCGATACCCTTGTTGCCGCTCGCGCCGAACTTGCGCACGATGTCGCCGTGCACGGGCCACACGAAACTGCCCTTGCCCGCCGACGCGGTCGCGGCGGATTTCTGTTCGCTCTCGGCCGCTGCCGGCTTTTCGGCGGACTTCCCCGCGGGCTTTTTGGCCGGCGTTTCCGCGACCGATTTACCCGGCGTCGGCAACAACAGCGGCTGCGCCATCTTCGAACCGGACGCCGATGCACTCGCCGAAGCCAAAGCAGACGCCGCCGCCGACGACGCCACCGCGCTTCCCGGCGGCGCGACGCGCAGCACTTGCCCGACATTCACCTGCCTGCTTGCGGGAAGCGTATTCCACTTAGTCAGATCGTCCGGTTTCTGCTTGAACTGACGCGCGATGCCGTACAACGTATCGCCCGGCTTCACGCGATAGAAACCGGCCTCGACCGGCGCGGACGCCGCCGGCGATGCGGACATCGGCTCGAGCGGCGTCACCTGCGCGGGCGTCACGCCCGGCGCCGTGCCTTGCACGACCAGCTGCGCGCTTACCGCCGAACTTTCCACGATCGGAGCCGGCGTGCGGGGCGTCGAGGAGCATCCCGCCAACGTCGCCGCCATTGCCGCCGCCGTCGCTATTGCCGCGAGCTTGAGGCCCGCGATGGCCACGCCGGAACGCAAACCAAAATCACCTGTGCGATTCAACACCAACATTCCCATGCTTCCCGTTCTGGTCTTTTTTGCCTTCTCGCCGCGCGCCTGAAACCGGCTCGAGCACCGGACATTCACGCGCAGACACTCACCGCCACGCCGTACAGCGACGTGCCGCCGCATCGAAGTATGCCGCAACCCGACATCAGCAACATCGCCACGCTCGATGCCAGAACCGCGAGGCTCCGGCGAGCGGCCCATTGTCCCGGCGAGATCGCCCGGGACATTTTTTCGACAGCATAAAACATTACAAAATCCGACTAAACCGATGTGACTTCGACGATACAACCCGGCGCTTTGGCGTTCTAAATTTTTTCGCCCGCCAGCTTACGCGCAACGCACGGACCGGGCTTTCCCGTCCGTCTCGCTATGACAAACCTTGACAGAACGCGCGCCGCGCTTGGGCTACATTGAGCGCCGCCGAAAGCGGTTCCCACCGCATTTTCGCAGCGTTTATCTTTCATCAAGGTTCACAACATGCATATTCTGCAAAACGGCATTTTCCTCAGCCTGGTCATCGGCGGCGTGGCGGGCTGGCTCGCCGGGCTCATCATGAACGGCGCAGGCTTCGGCGTGCTGGTCGACATTCTCGTCGGCATCGTCGGCGGCGTGGTCGGCAACTGGCTGTTCGACATGATCCACTTCTCGTTCGGCGGCGGCATCTTCGGTTCGCTGCTTACCGCCGTCATCGGCGCAGTCGTGCTGATCTTCATTATCCGGCTGATTCGCCGCGGATTACACCGCGTCACGCGTCATCCAGACGACGAGGCCGTCGTGCGACGGCCTCTTTTCCCGCGTTCAATTCCCTCTTCGCGTCACGCCTTCGAACGGCGGCGCGTCATCTTCCACAGCGCGCCCAGCGCGATCGGCACCACGGCCGCGCCGATCCCCACCAGCACGATCACGTTCAGATATTGCTTGATGAACGGAATGTTGCCGAAGAAGTATCCGAGCAGCACCAGCAGCAATACCCAGATCAGCGCGCCCAGAATATTGAAGGTCTGAAAGCGGCCGTGATTCATCGCCGATGCACCCGCGACGAACGGCGCGAACGTGCGCACCACCGGCACGAAACGCGCGATCACGATGGTCTTGCCGCCGTGGCGTTCGTAGAAGTTATGCGTCTTCTGCAGCGCGGCGCGATCCAGAAAGCGCTCGAGCACGGGAATATTGGTGTCGAATACCTTCGGCCCGATTTTGCGGCCGATCCAGTAATTCACCGTATTGCCGACCACCGCCGCAACCAGCAGCAGCACGATCAGCGCACCGAGATCCATCTCATGACTGGCCGCGAACGCGCCGCCGATAAATAGCAGCGAATCGCCCGGCAAAAACGGCAGCACGACCAGTCCGGTTTCGCAGAACACGATCAGGAACAGGACCGCGTAGACCCATGCGCCGTAGTTCTGAATGAATACACCGAGCGACTTGTCGATGTGAAGAATGAGTCCCAGAAATTGCAGCAACGTGTCCAAAAGCTTTCCTCGAAGAATTAGGCCGGCCTTTCAGCAAACGGAATTGCCTTCGGCAAATAAAAAAGAGTCGCGCCATGATACCGAACCGACGCGTCGCGACGGTTAAAAACGGCGCATCCTGACGTCATCGTGCGGCGGGTTGGCGGACCAGTCGGCGCGACCGTCGCCCGGACGCGAATCGCTATAATTTCGATATGGCCGATCTCAACGAACCCACTGCCGGCGTGACCCGCGCTGACGCGACAGCCCCTTCGACAGCCGATTTCGTGCGCCGTTCGCGCGCCATCGCGCAACTGCCCGATCAGCTGATCAGCCAGATCGCGGCGGGCGAAGTGGTCGAACGGCCGGCGTCGGTCGTCAAGGAACTGCTGGAAAACGCGCTCGATGCGGGCGCGAAGACGCTGCGCATCACGCTGGACGAAGGCGGCGTGATGCGCATCGTGATCGCCGACGACGGCTGCGGCATTCCGCCGAACGAACTGCCGCTCGCGCTGCTGCGTCACGCGACCAGCAAAATCCGCTCGCTCGCCGATCTCGAAGCCGTCGCCACGCTCGGATTTCGCGGCGAGGCGATCGCGTCGATCGCGTCGGTCGCCGAGTTGTTCATCACGAGCCGCACCGACAACTGCCCGCACGCGACGCGCATCGACGCGCAGACCGGCGCGATCTCGCCCGCCGCCGGCACCGTCGGCACGACGATGGAAGTGCGCGAGCTGTACTTCAACACGCCCGCGCGCCGTAAATTCCTGAAGAGCGAGCAGACCGAACTCGGCCATTGTCTCGACGTGATCCGCCGCACGGCGCTGGCGCGCCCGGACGTCGCGATTTCGGTGATGCACAACGGCAAGGCCGTCGAACACTGGAACGCGACCGATCCGCAAACACGCGTCGCGAAGATTCTCGGCGAGGTGTTCGAGACTTCGCATCTGCCGCTCGACGAACGTGCTGGGCCGCTCGCCGTATATGGCTGCGCCGGTCTGCCGACCGCGAGCCGCGGCCGCGCCGATCAGCAGTATTTCTTCGTGAACGGCCGTTTCGTGCGCGACAAGTTGCTTACGCACGCCGTGCGCGCCGCGTACGAGGACGTGCTGCACGGCAATCGCTATCCCGCGTATGTGCTGTTTCTGGATCTGCCGCCCGAATCCGTCGATGTGAACGTGCATCCGTCGAAAATCGAAGTGCGTTTTCGCGATTCGCGCTCCATTCACCAGTATGTGTTTCATGCGGTGCAGCGGGCGTTGGCGCGGCATGCGGGGGCATCGCCGGAAACGACTTCTGGCCGACACGCGGCGCAATTGCAGCCGACCGGCGCAAGCTCGTTCAGCGCCAAGCCGTTCGCCGGCACGCCGGACGCGTTGCAGCTAAAGAGCGAAAACGGCACGAACTGGATGCGCCAGTCGCGCATGACGCAAGGCACGCTGCCCGTCGCGCAGCCGCTCGCCCTCTACGACGCCCTGTTCGGCCGCAAGGACACCGGCGCGGGCACGCCGAACGCGACGACGCATCTCGACGACCCGGCCATGGCGATCGCGGAACAGCCCGCGCCCGCATACAACGCGCCGCTCGAGCACGCCGACGAGCAGCCGCTGGGCTTTGCCATCGGGCAGATTCACGGCATTTACGTGCTCGCGCAGAACGCCCGCGGACTGGTGCTCGTCGATATGCACGCCGCGCACGAACGCATTCTCTACGAGCAGTTCAAGCACGCGCTCGCCGATCGCGCGATCGCCGTGCAGCCGCTGCTGATTCCCGTGTCGATGACGGCGGAACCGGTGGAAATCGGTATCGTCGAGGAAGAGCGCGCCACGCTCGATGCGCTCGGTTTCGATCTCGCGGTGCTGTCGCCGACGTCGATCGCGATCCGCGCCGTGCCCGCGCTGCTGAAGGACGCCGATCTGCAATCGCTCGCGCGCGCCGTGCTCGCCGATCTTCAGGCCTATGGCGGCTCGCGCGTGCTGACCGAGCGTCAACACGAACTGCTCGGCACGCTCGCCTGCCACAACGCGGTGCGCGCGAACCGGCGTCTCACGCTCGACGAAATGAACGCGCTGCTGCGTCAGATGGAGGCGACCGAACGCGCCGACCAGTGCAATCACGGCCGCCCGACCTGGTTCCAGCTCACGCTCGCGGACCTCGACCGGCTTTTCATGCGCGGACAATGAGTCAGCCGATGCTTCAGGTGGCGTGTTTGCTTGGCCCGACGGCATCGGGCAAGACGGCGGCCGCGCTGGCGTTCGCGGCGCGGCATCCGGTGGAGATCGTCAGCGTCGATTCGGCGCTGGTCTATCGCGAGATGGATATCGGCACGGCCAAGCCGAGCGCGGAAGAGCGCGCGGCGGCGCCGCATCATCTGATCGATGTCATCGATCCCGCGCAGTCGTATTCCGCCGCGCAATTTCGCGCCGATGCGCTGCGTCTGGTCGGCGAAATCGTCGCGCGCGGCAACGTGCCCTTGCTGGTCGGCGGCACGATGCTCTACTACAAGGCGCTGACGCAAGGCCTCAACGATCTCCCGACCGCCGATGCCGGCATCCGCGCGACGCTCGACGCCGACGCCGACGCCGCCCGCGATGGCTGGCCGGCGCTGCACGCACGGCTCGCATCGGTCGATCCGGCGACGGCCGCGCGGCTCGCGCCGAACGATTCGCAGCGGATTCAGCGCGCGCTCGAAATCTTCCTGCTGACCGGCCAGCCGATGTCGGCGCTGCTCGCCGCGCCGCGCGTCGCGTCTCCCGACGATGCGCCCTATCGCTTCGTGCCGATCGCGCTGGAACCGTCCGATCGGTCGGTGCTGCACGCGCGCATCGCGGCGCGCTTCGACGCGATGCTGGCGAACGGCTTCATCGACGAAGTGAAACGCCTACGCGCGCGCGGCGACCTCGATCTGTCGATGCCTTCGATGCGCTGCGTGGGCTATCGGCAAGCGTGGGAATATCTGGACGGCGCGTACCGCTACGACGAGATGCGCGACAAAGGCGTGTTCGCGACGCGGCAGTTGTGCAAGCGGCAATTGACGTGGTTGAGGGCGATGCCGGAGCGGGTGGTGGTGAATTGTTGCGCGGAGGAGGCGACGGAGCGGGTGGTGGGGGCGATGACTTCGCTGCTGACTTTAACTCGGAAACCAGCAGCAGTAATATAAAGAATAATTTCAATTTTTAGCCATTTCTGATTCTATTTTTTATGCCGCGTCGCTCGACCGCTGCTGACATGCTTCCCTCGCCCGCGTCCCGCGCGCTCGGCGCGCTCGGCGAAAATTTGCGTCTCGCCCGTAAGCGTCGGCGTGAAACGCTCGCCGACTTCGCGGAACGCATGCAGGTGTCCGTGCCGACGCTGCAGAAGATGGAGAAAGGCGATCCGACCGTGTCTATCGGCGTTTACGCGTCGGCGCTCTGGCTGATCGGCAGGGTTCAGTTTCTTGCGAGCATCGCCGATCCCGCGACTGACGAGACCGCGTTGATGCTGGAGTTGCACAATCTCTCCGGCAAGAAGAGCGGCAAATGAGCGACGAACTCCATGTCTGGTTTTACATGCCCGATGCGCTCGCTCCGCGCCTGTGTGGCACGCTTCGCCTGATCGGCGGACGCCGCTGTCTCTTCTCCTATGCGCGAAGCTGGCTCGACGACCGACAGGCAATCGAGCTATCGCCGGATCTTCCACTCCGTCCGGGCGAATTCGAGCCCGAGCAGGGACAGGAGCTTCATCCCATCTTCGACGATGCCGGACCGGACCGCTGGGGACGCCGCGTCATCGATGTCGCGTTCCGCCCCGTGCGCCGCTCGCCGATCGACTATCTCGCGCTCGCTGGCGAAGACCGCATCGGCGCGCTCGGGTTTTCGTGGTCCTCCGAGCGCTATGAGACGCCCGCCGATCAGGCGTTTCACGCAGCCGATCTCGACGCGTTGGCCAAGGCGGCCCATACCATCGAAGTGCACGATCCGATCGACGAACGTCTGCGCCGTCTGCTTCAACCCGGTCGCAGCGTCGGCGGCGCTCGGCCCAAGGCGATCATTCAGGACGAAGGGCGGATACTGGATTGCGAAGTTTCCCGCCGAGGGCGATGCCATCGATGTCAGCACGGTGGAGTACGCCTCGCTGCACCTCGCGCAGATATGCGGAATCGACGTGCCCGACTCGCGACTCGTCTCGATTCGCGGCAGAAACATGCTTCTCGTCGAGCGCTTCGATCGCACGCATTCGGGCCATCGACGACATCTCGCCAGCGGCAGAACGATGCTGATCGCCGAAAGCATCGACGTGGCCGCGGCAGCGTACGCGGATCTCGCGGAAATCGCGCGGCGCTACTCTGTACAGCCGCGAGAAGACAGCCGGCAGTTGTTTCGGCGGATGATCTTCAACATCCTGATGGAGAACACCGACGATCACGAGAAAAATCACGCCTTCCTCAACCACGACGGCAAATGGAAGCTGTCGCCCGCTTACGATCTTCAGCCTCAGATTCAGGGCATCGGCTATCAGCAATTGATCCTCGGCGTGCAAGCGCATGAACCGTCGATCGCCAACGCGTTATCGGAGGCGGGCCGCTTCATGTTGACGAGCAGCGAGGCGAATGCCGAAGTGGAACGGCTCATCGAAGTTCTGTCGCACTGGCCGAAAGCGTTCCGCGCGGCGGGCGTCAGCGAGCGTGACATCGAAACATGCCAGCGCTTCGTGCTGGTCGAACGGGAGCGTGACACGACATACGGAACGATGCCGGAATCGTCGATCGCACCGGACATGGCCGATGGGTACTACACCGGCGACGTCATTGCATTGCGAGCCAACACGGTGTTTCAGGATGCAGGCAACGGCGTAGTGATCGCTCACCCGCGTGCGGGCTTGAATCTGCCCGACGACGTCAAGATTGGAGCGAATTTGAACATCGCTTACAAGGACGGGCAATTGGTCACGATGCGTTCCGGCCGTAAGTCGCAGACCAAGACAAAACCAAAGTCACACTGATCCGCCCCAAAAAGCAAAAACCCCCGCCATCCGCGAGGGTTTTCGCTCATCGGCCGCTACAACCAGCCTCAAACCACCACCGTCTGCGCCTCTCCTGCCTGACTCTCGCGCACGACGCCAATCTGCCAGACCTGCTCGCCGGCCGCGGACAGCAAGCCCGTCGCCGCCTGCGCATCTTCGGCCGCGACGATCACCGCCATCCCGATGCCGCAATTGAACACGCGATGCATTTCCGCATCCGCGACGCCGCCGTGCTTCTGCAGCCACGCGAACAGCGGCGGCAGCGGCCACGCGCGATGATCCAGTTCCGCTGTCAGCCCTTCGCGCAGCACGCGCGGAATGTTCTCGACCAGCCCGCCGCCTGTGATGTGCGCCATGCCCTTCACCGTCACGGTCTGCATCGCCGACAGCAGCGGCTTCACGTAGATGCGCGTGGGCGCCATCAGCGCGTCCGCGAGCGAGCGGCCGTCGAAGTCCGCGTCGAGATCGGGATTCGCGCGCTCGATGATCTTGCGCACCAGCGAATACCCGTTCGAATGAATGCCGCTCGATGCCAGTCCGAGCACGACGTCGCCCGGCTTGATGGTCGAACCGTCGATGATCTTGCTCTTTTCCACCGCGCCGACCGCGAAGCCCGCGAGATCGTACTCGCCGTCCGGATACATGCCCGGCATTTCCGCCGTCTCGCCGCCGATCAGCGCGCAACCGGCCAGTTCGCAACCCGTCGCAATGCCCTTCACCACGTCCGCCGCCGTGTCGACGTCCAGCTTGCCGCAGGCGAAATAGTCGAGGAAGAACAACGGTTCCGCGCCCTGCACCAGAATGTCGTTGACGCTCATCGCGACCAGATCCTGGCCGACCGTGTCGTGACGGTTCAGCGTGAACGCGAGGCGCAGCTTGGTGCCGACGCCGTCCGTGCCGGACACGAGCACCGGCTCCTTGTACTTCTTCGGCACCTCGAACAGCGCGCCGAAGCCGCCGATGCCGCCCAGCACGCCATCCCGCAAGGTCTTTTTGGCAAACGGCTTGATGCGATCGACGAGCGCGTCACCCGCGTCGATGTCCACGCCCGCGTCGCGATACGACAAACCTTGGGCGTTGGAGGCGTTTTTCGGCTGATTCATGGGGGGAGTGCGAGAAGGTCGGTAAAATGTGATTTTACCCGATGACAGCCGGCCGGCTGCGTTCCCGCGATTCGCAAAATCGTCGAAAGCGCTTTTTTCGAGATCGGATGCGATCCGAAAAATGCCGTCGACGCCGATGCATGCGCCCGCCGGACGCCGCCCGGCGCGTGTTCGCGCGGCCAAACCGCCTGTTTTCGAGAAACACCCGACGTAACGCTTCGACGACATCTTTCCCGTGCAACGCCAACTGACGCTCGATCTCGGCACGCCGCCGCCCGCCACCTTCGACAATTTCTTCGCCACAGGCAATCACGAGCTCGTGACGCGCCTGCGCGAACTCGAAGGCGCGCTCGCGGCCGGCCCGCTCGCGGATCGCACGTTCTACGTGTGGGGCGAACCGGGCAGCGGGCGCAGTCATCTGCTGCATGCGCTGGTCCACGAATCGCACGGCGCGGCGCGGTTTCTGAGTCCGCAGAGCGCGCTGAATGCGTTCGGTTTCGATCCGCGCGTGACGCTGTATGCCGTCGACGACTGCGATCGCCTGTCCGCCGCGCAGCAGATCGCGCTGTTTAATCTCTTCAACGAAGTGCGCGCGACGCCCGCCGCCGCGCTGGTCGCCGCCGGCAATGCCGCGCCCATCGCGCTGGACGTGCGCGACGATCTGCGCACGCGGCTCGGCTGGGGACTGGTATTTCATCTGCAGCCGCTCACCGACGAATCGAAAGCCGCCGTGCTCAGGCACGCCGCGCACGAACGCGGCCTCGTGCTCGCCGACGACGTGCCGGACTATCTGCTGCGGCGCTATCGCCGCGACATGCCGAGCCTGATGGCGCTGCTCGACGAACTCGACCGCTTCTCGCTCGAAACCAAACGCGCGGTGAACACGAATCTGATCCGCGACGTACTCCAGACGCGCAGCCTGCCGTTTCCCGACGATCCCTACGCATCGCCGAACGATCTTTCCGGCGATCTGCTGACTCCCGGCAGCGGCTTTATTCCATCGGATAACGATCCGACCCGCTTCAAGTAAAATGCGCTCCCATGAACCTCGCCCTCTTTGATCTCGACCACACGCTCATCCCGACCGACAGCGACCACGAATGGGGTCGCTTCATGGTCAAGCTCGGCATCGTCGACGCGGATAGTTTCGCGCGCCAGAACGATGCCTTCTACGCCGACTACAAGGCGGGCGTGCTCGACATCAACGCGTATCTGCACGCCATGCTCGCGCCGCTGGCCCGATATTCGCGCGAACAACTGACGGACTGGCACGCGCAATACATGCGGGAGGTGATCAATCAGCGCATCGTGCCGGCGGCCGTTACGCTGGTGCGCGAGCATCAGGACAACGGCGATCTGTGCTGCCTCGTCACCGCGACCAATGCGTTCATCACCGCGCCGATCGCGGAAGCTTTCGGCATCGAGACGCTGATCGCGTGCGAGGTGGAAACCGTCGGCAACGAGCCGATGGGCGCGCTGACCGGCCGCCCGATGGGCACGCCGAGTTATCGCGAAGGCAAGATCGTGCGTGTGGAGCAATGGCTCGCGTCGCTCGGCAAGAGCATCAACGATTACAAGCACAGCTATTTCTACAGCGATTCCCATAACGACATTCCGCTGCTCGAGCGCGTGACCGATCCCGTCGCGACCAATCCCGACGACACGCTGCGCGCGCATGCGCAAGCCAAAGGTTGGCGCATTCTGAATCTTTTCGACACTCGTGATTAAAAAACTCATCCGCAAGCTGTTCGGACAAGAAAGCGCCGAGTCCGCCGAGGCGCCGGCGGCAACGCCCGAAGCCGAAGCAACGCCCGCACGCAAGGCGCCACGCAAGAAGACCGCCGCCGCTCCCCGTCGAGACCCGAACGTGCCGGTCATTCTGTCGTCGAACGTGCATGGCATCGATCCTTCGCTGATCTCGCGCAACGCGATCCGCGTCACCGATGGCCTGCAACAGGCGGGGCATCGCGCGTTCATCGTCGGCGGCGCGGTGCGCGATCTGCTGCTCGGCATTCCGCCGAAGGACTTCGACGTCGCGACCGACGCCACGCCCGATCAGGTGCAGAAGCTATTCCGGCGCGCGCGCATTATCGGGCGTCGTTTTCAGATCGTGCATGTGCAGTTCGGGCAGGAAATCATCGAGACGTCGACGTTCCGCGCGCTCGTCGATGCGCCCGCCGAACCGTCGCCGGAACCGCCGCGTCGTCTGAAGCGCGGCGAGCTCGACAGCCGCACGCACGCCGTCGACGCGAGCGGCCGCGTGCTGCGCGACAACGTCTGGGGCGAGCAGCACGAAGACGCCACGCGCCGCGATTTCACCATCAACGCGATGTACTACGATCCGGCCACGCAAACCGTGCTGGATTATCACGACGGCATGGCCGATGTCCGCGCGCGTCTGCTGCGCATGATCGGCGATCCGGCCACGCGTTATCGCGAAGACCCGGTGCGCATGCTGCGCGTGGCGCGTTTCGCGGCCAAGCTCGGCTTCGAGATCGACGACGCCACGCGCGCGCCGATCACCGAACTCGCCGATGCGCTGAACAGCGTGCCGGCCGCGCGTCTGTTCGACGAGATGTTGAAGCTGCTGCTGTCCGGCCACGCGCTCGCGTGTCTCACGCGTCTGCGTCAGGAAGGCTTGCATCACGGCGTATTGCCCTTGCTCGATGTCGTGCTCGAACAGCCGCACGGCGAGAAGTTCGTCACGCTCGCGCTGACCAGCACGGACGAACGCGTGCGCGCGGGCAAAGGCGTATCGCCGGGCTTTTTGTTCGCCACGCTCTTGTGGCACGACGTGCAGACGCGCTGGCAGCAATACACCGCGAACGGCGAGTATCCGGTGCCCGCGATTCATCGCGCGATGGACGACGTGCTCGACATGCAGACCGAGAAACTCGCCATCCACAAGCGTTACTCGTCGGATATGCGCGAGATCTGGGGCTTGCAGCAACGCCTCGAAAAACGCGGCCGCACCGCCTTCAAGGTGCTGGAACACCAAAGATTCAGAGCGGCGTATGATTTCCTGCTACTGCGTTGCGAATCGGGCGAGCTCGATGCGGAGATCGGTCAGTGGTGGACCGACTTCATCGACGGCGATCACGCGGCGCGCGAAGCGATGCTCACGCAAGGCGGCAAGGATCGCAATGCGCCGAAGAAGCGTCGTCGTCGCAGCAACGCCAAACGCAAGTCGGGCGATGGCGCGCCGGCCGAGCAACACGATGCGGGCGAAGCCGGCGAGTCGCACGATACGCACGATTCCGGCGCGCCGCACACACGCGAAGGCGCGGACAACGAGTAACGCGAGTTTTCGATACAGTAGCGGATAGCGGTTCACGTCTCGCCTGCGCACAGGTTGCTTTGCGTGCAAGCAAGCGCGCCGCCTTCCGCCTTCGATCACGCGTAGGACTTCTGCCATGACGATTGCTTATCTGGGACTGGGAGCGAATCTCGGCGATGCGCGCCAGACCCTGAAAGACGCCGTCGTGTGTCTCGCCCAACAGCACACGATCACGGTGCTCGCGAAATCCAGCGTCTATCGCACCGCGCCGATCGATTCCAGCGGTGACGATTATTTCAATTGCGTGGTGAAGCTCGAAACCACGCTGCCCGCGCGTTCGCTGCTGCGCCTGTGTCACATGATCGAGGAGCAGTTCGGGCGCGAGCGGCCGTATCGCAACGCGCCGCGCACGCTGGACCTCGACATCCTGTTGTACGGCGCGTCGAGCATCGATGAAATGGATCTCATCGTGCCGCATCCGCGCATGACGGAGCGCGCCTTCGTGCTGGTGCCGCTGATCGAACTCGAACCCGATCTGATCGTGCCGCAACGCGGCCGCGCCGATGCCTTTGTCGAGAGCGTCGCGGATCAGCGCATCGAGAAAGTCGCCGCCTGTCAGTGCATGGTGCACGGCACGCCCAAGACGGCAGAAGCCGCCGAAGCCACCTCAACCAAGAATAATTGCCGATGAGCGTTCCGCCACTCACCGTCACCGCGCCGCAGATGCGGCCGCCGCATCGATATATCGCGATCGAAGGACCGATCGGCGTCGGCAAGACCACGCTCGCGACGCTGCTCGCCGAACGCTGGTCGATGCGCACGCTGTTCGAACGTCCGCAGGACAATCCGTTTCTCGAACGCTTCTATCGCGATACCTCGCGCCACGCGCTCGCGACGCAACTGAGCTTCGCGCTGCAACGCGTGACGCAAACGCGCGAGGCCGCCGATCTGTTCGCCGCCGATACGCCGCTGATGGCCGACTTCATCACGCAGAAGAGCGAGGTCTTCGCGCGCCTCACGCTGGCCGACGACGAGTTCGCGTTGTATAGGGACATCGCGTCGCGGATCGGCACGAGCGGGCCCGCGCCGGATCTCGTGGTGTATCTTCAGGCGAGCCCCGAAGTGCTGTTCTCGCGTATCCAGAAGCGCGCGCTGCCGATGGAACTGCAAATTTCGGATTCGTATCTGCGCGCATTGACCGATGCCTACAACGATTTCTTCTATCACTACGACGGCGCGCCCGTGCTGACCGTGAACGCGGAAAATCTGAATCCGCTGGCATCGGAAGACGATCTCGCGCTGCTGGTCGAGCGTATCGAATCGATGCGCGGGCGCAAGGAATTCTTTGTCAAAGGCGTGTCGGTCTGACGCGCGCTTTTTTACCGAAACGATCATGACGTATCTGCAGGAAACGAATCGCTCGACGATCACCGTCCCCAAACTCCAGGCCATGCGCGAAGCGGGCGAACGCATCGCGATGCTCACCTGCTACGACGCGAGCTTCGCGGCGTTGCTCGATCGCGCGGGCGTCGACGTGATGCTGATCGGCGATTCGCTCGGCAACGTGCTGCAAGGGCACGGCACGACGCTGCCCGTGACACTCGACGATATCGCGTATCACACGGCGTCGGTCGCGCGCGGCAGCAAGAGCGCGCTGATCGTCGCGGACATGCCGTTCGGCACGCTCGGCTCGAAGGAAGAAACGTACGCGCACGCCGTCCGGCTGATGCGCGCGGGCGCGGCAATGGTGAAGATCGAAGGCGGCGAATGGCTCGCGGACACGGTGCGCTTTCTCGTGCAGCGTTCGATTCCCGTATGCGGCCATGTCGGACTGACGCCGCAATCGGTGCACGCGTTCGGCGGCTTCAAGGTGCAAGGCAAGTCGGAAGCGGCCGCCGAGCAGATGAAGCGCGATGCCGTCGCGTTGCAGGAAGCCGGTGCGCAACTGCTGGTGATCGAAGCGGTGCCGACGCTGCTCGCCCGCGAAGTCACGGCGAGCCTGGCGATTCCGACGATCGGCATCGGCGCGGGCATCGACTGTTCGGGACAAGTGCTGGTGCTGCACGACATGCTGGGCGTTTTCCCCGGTAAACGTCCGCGCTTCGTGAAGGATTTCATGCAGGGTCAGCCGAGTATTTTCGCGGCAGTCGAAGCCTTCGTGCACGCGGTGAAGGACGGCAGTTTCCCCGGACCCGAGCACACGTTCTGATCGTCTCCGGGCTTCGGGCAGTCGAAGGGCGCCAATCGGCGCCCTTTCGCTTTCTTGGCTTTCGCTTTCTTCGCTTAAGTGCGCGAACTGCGTTTTGTCGTACATACTGGTGAGCTTCTTGCGCTTACGCTTGGCGACAGTCACCCATAACAGAGAACAACCATGTGGCACGCCCTTCCCGATGAAACCCTTCGCGCCCAGCTCACGGTCGGCGCGCTCGTCGCATTCGGCGTGGCGCGCGTGGTCGCGGCGGCCATCGGCGCGCAGCGCGGCTGGCGTATCGCCACGGTGACGCAGTGGTTCCTCTGCGCGGCGTTCGTGTTCTGCCTGCCGCAGATTCTGCAGATCGTGTTCGCCGTCGATGTGCACACGGCTTATGTCGAACTGCAGGGGAAGATCGTCGGCTGCGCGCTCGGCTTGTTTTGCGCGCCGATCGTCAGTCATCGGATCGGGTACGAGTAAGTCCACGCGCACGATCGGAATTTTCGTATTGTCACCAGCGAGGTAGGCGCTCTATCGTCGAAGGTCGGCTTTCAATTCGAAAGAATTTGCACCGCGTTTAGTTCGGTATCCATAGCGTATGGAATCGGACCAACGGGTGAAAGCCGCGTCACTTTCGATTCCTGGAGTTGCCCATGTTTGGTGTTTCGAAGCAAGTGTGCAAGTTCGCGCTGATGCTTGCCGGTGCCGCCGTCATCGCGCCGGTCTCGGCCGCGCCCGATTGTTCGACGATGACCATGCCGGTCTATCAATCGGTCAATCCGCAGTCTCAGGCCAATCTGCTCACGCCGACATCGAGTGAAATCGACAGCGCGGCGCAGAGCTACGGTTTCACCGATAAGCGCGGCGTCGCGTTCCTGGCGGCATCGGGTCCGGCCAACGGGCTCGTGACGCTGTGGCGCATGTACCACCCCACAACGCACGACTTCTTCTGGACCACCAATCAGCAATCGGCGATCGCGGCGGGCTATCAACTGGACGGCGGCGGCTTCTTTGCATCGCCCGATAACGCGGCCGATTGCAACGTGCCGGTGTATCGCTTCATCCGAAACGGCATGCATCGCTATGCGGTCACGCCGGCCGACCAGTCGATGCTCAAAGCCGATGGCTGGATCAGCGAAGGCGTGATGTTCTGGGCGCGCGCCAACCCGAAGTTCAGCATCGCTGTGATGCCCGACACGCAGATGGAAATCGGCGTCGACGGCGGCGGTAAAGACGACAAACGCTTCGGCAATCGCACGCAGTTTCTGGTCGACGGCCACTACTCGCTGAACCTGCAATATGTGTTGCATAGCGGCAACGTCGTGAATTGGGGCGAGCGCGATACGCCCCAATACGACATGGCGAGCGAGGCGATCAAGCGGCTCGAACAGGTCAAACTGCCGTACTTGCTGAGCGTCGGCAACCACGATACGCGCGCCGTCTGCGCGGGCGGCTCCGCATGCCCCGGCGAAAAGACCTGGGAAACCGTGCGCCAATACCCAAACTTCAACGGCTATTTCAAAGGCCGGTTCAGCAACGGCAGCCTCGCCGGTCAATTCGCCTCGGGCGATCTGGCCAACGTCTACAGCACCTTCGAAGCAGGCGGTCTCAAGTGGCTGGTGGTATCGCTCGAACTGTGGCCGCGCGCAGACGCGCTGACCTGGGCCGATCAGATCATCAAGAGCATGCCGACGCGCAACGTGATCATCGTCACGCATTCATTTCTCAACAGCAGCGGCGCCATTCGTGCCGACAACGGCGGCTACGGCATCAGCAGCCCGCAGCAAATTTACAACACTGTGATCAAGAACAATCCGAATGTGCGCTTCGTGTTTTCGGGTCACGAAGGCGATGCGGCGCGCCGCGTCGTGTCGGCTGGAGGCAATAACGCCGTCGCCTATTTGCAGGCGTTCCACTCGACCACGACGAATCCCGTGCGGATCGTCGAAATCGATACGAGCGCGGACACGGCGACGAGCTACATCTGCGCGCCGTACACGAACCAGTGCTGGAATCAGTACTGGAGTCAGGACGTCAGCATGAAGTACGTGCGTTGAATGCGGCGGCTGGCGTCAGCCCATCATCGCCATGCCCGGCACGCTATGCGACAGCACCGATGCCGCCACGAACACGCCCGCCATCGACACGGCTTCGAGCCGCATCAGAGCGATGACCGCGTGGGCGTCGGCGGTCGAGCCGCTGCGTTGCAGCTTGGGCATGGCGCGCCAGCGGTTGATCGAGCCGATCGCCAGCGCGCCCATCACGAGCACGATCTTCACGACGAGCGCGTGACCCCACGTACTCGTCGTCAGCACCGACGCCGATCCGCCGATGCCCCGCCACGCGTTATATACGCCCGTCGCGATCACGAAGCCGATCGCGATCGTCGCCGCGCGCGACATGCCGGACACGATGCGCAAGAGGCTGGCGCGCGCGAGCGGCGCATCGAGCGCGGGCAATACGGCCAGCGCGCCCGCTATCACGAGGCCGCCCCACACGCCCGTCGCGAGCAGATGCACGGTCTGAACCGCTTCGGCGAAGGAAAACGCGCCGGCATCCGCCGCGTGACCGATCGCCGACTTGCCCGCCGCCGCGATCAGCGCGCCGACGAGCGCGAACATCATGCGCGACGACGTCATCGGGCCGCGCGCCGCCGCCGATGCCAGCAGCACACTGCCCGCCAGCGCCACCGACCAGCCGATGCCCGCATGCGTCGCCGTGCCGACGAGCCACAAGGACGCGCCGGCCTCGGCGATGGGCGAGCCGCTCATCGCCGCCGCCTGCAGCCACAGCGACACAAAATGACAAAACGCGAGCAGGATCGCCGCCAGAAACGTCGCGCGCGATGCCCGCCGCCACGCCCGCTGCGACGGCGAACTCGCCAGGAACGCCCGTTCATGGCACAGCCAGCCGTCGAGCAGCAACGCGCCGAGCGCGCACACAAGCGACATATCGCCCAGCGCGGCGAAGGCGATCTGCGCGAGATTGAGCGGATCGCCGGTCATGGCGTGCTATCCGGACCGGCGTCGGCGGGAATCGGGAGAAGAACCGTCATCGGGTGCGAAACATGCGCGTGTTCATGGCGGCGAAGTCTAAACGATGCGCTCACTCGCGGCATCTTCCGAATCGCCTTGATACTTTGGATCGCGCTTCCTAAGCTTGCGACACACGGGACGCAACGATCATCGCGATCGTCGGTTTTAGTCCAGCGTTTGTCGAAGAAGAACACGCCACCGCAGCGCAGCACAAACTGACGTGGCGGTCAAAGGCCGCGCGGCATATTGTCGCGACAAAGGCGCAAAACGCGTCGAACAAACACTTACAGATTGCATCAAATAGTCATCATCAGCCGACGATGATAGAATTCCGCGTCGCATCAGAGGCTCGTCGAGCCGCTGCGGCCGTGGTCCGCCACCCTCCGCCACTTTTGCGTGGCCGTGGTTCGCCACCTTCGCACCGAGCCGCACGAAGCTCGGCAGGACCCCGAATTTCATGGAGTGTCGCGTGTTTTCAAGACGCATTTTCCGTCCGCTGCTCGCTTTGGCACTGATCGGCAGCGCTGGCGCCTTCAGCGCGGCTCATGCACAAGCCCCGGCGCCGAATCAAATGATCGCGCCCGACACGATGGCCGCGCGCGTGCAGGGTTGCACGGCGTGTCACGGTGTTCATGGCGAAGGCACGGACAACGACTATTTCCCGCGTCTTGCCGGCAAACCTGCCGACTATCTTTACAACCAGCTCCAGAATTTCCGTGAAGGCCGGCGCAAATACCCGCCGATGAACTACCTCGTCACGTATCTCTCGGACGACTACCTTCACCAGATCGCGACGTACTTCTCGAATCAGCGTCCGCCGTATCCGCAGCCGGCCAAGTCGAACCAGTCGGCCACGACGCTCGCGCACGGCCAGCAGATCGTGCTGCACGGCGATGCATCGAAAAACATCCCCGCGTGCGCGGCCTGTCACGGCTCGGGTCTGACCGGCATGCAGCCGGCCATTCCGGGTCTCGTGGGCCTGCATTCGGATTACATCAGCGCGCAGGTCGGCGCATGGAAGTCGGGCACGCGTCACGCGAAGGCACCCGATTGCATGCAGCAGATCGCCTCGCGCCTGACCGACGACGACGTGACCGCCGTCGCCGCGTGGCTCTCCACGCAACAAGCACCCGTCAACCCGGTGCCCGCGCCCGCTGGCTCGTTGAAGATGCCGCTGACCTGCGGCAGCGAACCGCAATAAGGCGTCTGGAGCGACAACACAATGAAACGCAAGTCCCTGTTCGCACTTTCCTCGGCTGTCGTGGTGGCAGCCGTCGCAGCCGCCGCCGTCCTCTGGTCGGGCGGCGAAAACCTGCACTCGGGCGGCGCCGTCGCGGCGACGCCGGCCGACAAGGCCGCGCTCATCAAACAAGGTGAATACCTTGCGCGCGCCGGCGACTGTATCGCCTGCCACACGGTTCGCGGCGGCAAGCAATTCGCCGGCGGCCTGCCGATGGCTACGCCCTTCGGCACGATGTTCACGCCGAACATCACGCCGGACGATCAATACGGCATCGGCAAGTGGACCTCCGACGACTTCTATCGCGCGATGCACACCGGCCGTTCGAAAGACGGTTCGCTGCTTTATCCGGGCTTCCCGTTCACGAGTTACACGAAGGTTTCGCGCGCCGATTCGGACGCGATCTACGCGTATCTGCGCTCGGTCGCGCCGGTCTCGGAACCGAGCCGTCCGCATGAACTGCGTTTCCCGTTCAACAACCGCAACCTGCTGATCGGCTGGCGCACGCTGTTCTTCTCGGAAGGCGAGTACAAGGCTGATCCGACCAAGTCGGTCGAGTGGAACCGTGGCGCGTATCTGGTCGAAGGCCTCGGCCACTGCGGCATGTGCCACACCTCGATCAACGCGATGGGCGGCCCGGTCAGCTCGGCGGCCTTCGCCGGCGGCCTGATCCCGCTGCAGAACTGGTACGCGCCGTCGCTGACGTCGAACAAGGAAGCCGGCCTGGGCGACTGGGACATCAAGGACATCAACGATCTGCTGAAGACCGGCGTGTCGCAGCGTGGCGCGGTGTTCGGCCCGATGGCCGAAGTCGTCCACAACAGCTTGCAATACATGACCGACGCGGACATCAACGCGATCTCGACGTACCTGAAGTCGATCCCGCAGAAGAAGGAAGCGCCGGAATCGATCCAGCTGGAAACGTCCGAAAAGTTCGGCGGCGAACTGCTAACGATGGGCAAGAAGGTCTACACCGAGAACTGCGCGAAGTGCCACGCGGAAAACGGTCTGGGCAAGCCGCCGGCGTATCCGCCGCTGGCGAACAACCAGTCGATCCAGATGCCGTCGGCCGTCAACCCGATCCGCATGACGCTCAACGGCGGTTATCCGCCGAGCACGGAAGGCAACCCGATGCCGCACGGCATGCCGCCGTTCGCGCAAGCGCTGTCGGACACGGAAGTGGCGGCGGTCGTGACGTACATCCGTATGTCGTGGGGCAACCACGGCACGCCGGTGTCGCCGCAGCAAGTGAGCAACCTGCGTTCGGCGCCGCTCGACTGATGACTTTCTAGTCCATCGGCGGGACAGCGTACAATACGCGTCGGGGCGCAGCCTTCAAGTCGGGGCCGCGCCCCTTGTCTTTTGTGCCGCCGCGCGCCGAAGTATTAAGTTGTCGGTTCCCGCAGCCTGTCCTGGAAGGTCGTATGCATGTCGGTGAGCGCTTCAACAGCATCAGCCATCTGATCGGCGCGGTGCTGGCCGTCGCGGGCCTGGCGGCGCTCGTCACGATGGGCGCGCTCGATCGCGATCCGTACAAGATCGTGAGCTTCGCGATATACGGCGCGATGCTCTTTCTGCTGTATCTGATTTCGACGCTGTATCATTTAGCCCGCACGCCGCGCGTCAAGGCGATCCTGCAGAAGTGCGATCATTCGGCTATCTATCTGTTGATCGCCGGCAGCTATACACCCTTTACACTGGTGACCTTGCGCGGTCCGTGGGGCTGGTCGCTCTTCGGCGTGAGCTGGGGGCTCGCGGTCTTCGGCATCGTGCAGGAACTCACGCTCGGGCGCCGAACCCGCAGCGTTTCGATGGTGCTCTACGTGTTGATGGGCTGGCTCGCGCTCGTAGCCGTCCGTCCACTCGTGGTGGCGCTGCCGCCCGCAGGCACGGCATGGCTCGTGGCGGGCGGTGTGATCTACAGCGCCGGTATCTACTTTTTCATCAACGACGAGCGCATCCGGCACGGCCACGGTATCTGGCATCTGTTCGTGCTCGCAGGCAGTCTTTGTCAGTTCGTGAGCGTCGCGCGCTACGTCGCGTGAGCTTCCTGAATTCCGACATTGCACGCGCATCGTTCATGTCGATGCAACTTACAGCCAGCCGGCGTGTCTTGATAGCGCGTCGATTCTCGCGGTGATGCCAGGCGCCTGACACGCGCCGACAATGGCCGCCGCCCGATTATTTCCGAGCGTCGCGCGTGCAGGATTGCGACCGAATCCCGATTCGCCGTCGGCATCGCTGACATGCGCACCGCTCGCCAGAACGAATACGAACATCCTTTATGTCTTTTGATTCACTCGGCCTGTCCGAACCTCTGCTTCGCGCCGTCAACGAACTGGGCTACTCGAGCCCGACTCCGATTCAGCGCCAGGCCATTCCCGCCGTGCTCAAGGGCGGCGACCTGCTCGCCGGCGCGCAGACCGGCACCGGCAAGACCGCCGGCTTCACGCTGCCCATTCTTCAACGTCTCTCGCAACTCGCGCCGGCCGCGACCGCGAAGCGCCCGGTGCGCGCCCTGATCCTCACGCCGACGCGCGAACTCGCCGCGCAGGTCGAGGAAAGCGTGCGCGCCTACGGCAAGTATCTGAAGCTGAAGTCCACCGTGATGTTCGGCGGCGTCGGCATCAATCCGCAGATCGACGCGTTGAAGCGCGGCGTGGATATCGGCGTAGCGACGCCCGGCCGGCTGCTCGATCACATGCAGCAGCGGACCATCGATCTGTCTCAGCTCGAGATTCTCGTGCTCGACGAAGCCGATCGCATGCTGGACATGGGCTTTATCCACGACATCAAGCGCGTGCTGGCCAAGCTGCCGCCGAAGCGTCAGAACCTGCTGTTTTCGGCCACCTTCTCCGATGAAATCAAGGCGCTCGCCGACGGCCTGCTCGATTCGCCCGCGCTGATCGAAGTCGCGCGCCGCAACACGACGGCGGAAACGGTCGACCAGAAAATCTATCCGGTCGATCGCGATCGCAAGCGCGAACTGCTGACGCACCTGATCCGCGCCAACAACTGGTTTCAGGTGCTCGTCTTCACGCGTACCAAGCACGGCGCGAACCGTCTTGCCGAGCAACTGACGCGCGACGGCATCAGCGCGCTCGCGATCCACGGCAACAAGAGCCAGTCGGCGCGCACGCGTGCGCTCGCGGAGTTCAAGGATCAGACGCTGCAGGTGCTGGTCGCGACCGATATCGCGGCGCGCGGCATCGATATCGATCAACTGCCGCACGTCGTCAATTTCGATCTGCCGAACGTGCCGGAAGATTACGTGCATCGGATCGGCCGCACGGGCCGCGCGGGCGCGGAAGGCGAAGCGGTGTCGCTCGTTTGCGTCGACGAACATATTCTGCTGCGCGATATCGAGCGCCTGATCAAGCGTAAAATCGTGCGCGAAGTCGTGCCGGGTTTCGAGCCCGATCCGCACGCGAAGCCCGAGCCGATCCTGCGTCGCAGCGGGCAGCAGCAACGAGGCGCGCCGCGCGAAGGCGCACCGCGTCGTGACGGCGGTCAGGGTCAAGCGCGTCGCGAAGGCGAAGGCCGCCGCGAAGGCGAATCGCGACGCGACGGCGCGCCGAAGGGACAATCGCGCGATGCGCGCGCGAGTAACGGCGCATCCGGCAACGGTCAACCGTCGCGCGATGGCCGTGGTCACAAGCCCGCCGCCGCGAAGCCGAATCACGGCGCAGGCTCGGCGCCCCGCCGCTCCGGCGACGCATCGACGGCCGGCCACGCTGCCGCGCCGCGCGGCAAGGGCGGCAATCCGGGCGCGTTGCTCGGCGGCAAGCCGCGCATCGATGGCGCGCCTGCGCGTCGCGATCGCGTGCGTTCGGAGGAACGCGGGCGCTAAGCGCCGGTTGTCGTTTTAGGCTGGAATTGTTTCGATGTCGCCCGGATCGCTCTCGCAGTGATCCGGGCGATTGTTTTTGGGCGGCAACTTCAGGCGGCAGCGCGTGCCGCCTGCCTCAGCCATTCGATCTGATCGCGCCAGCGCGCGAGCACGTCGGGCTCATCGACGAGTTCGAAACGGATGCCGCTCGTCAGCCGCGCATAGCCGACGCGTTGCGCTTCGCCGCTTTCGATCGTGCCGACGAAGCACGCGACCGGCACGCCATCCATCATCACGCGACGCGTGCTCAACTGCACCTGATAAAAGCACTCGTCCGCGACGAACGAAAGCGTCGCGCGACCGCGCTCGGCAATCGCGTGCGCGGTGCGCGAGGTCGGCCAGAGCGCGAAGCACAAGGTCCGGGCACCGGGCGCGAGCAATTCGCCGGCGCTCAGCAGCGCGGTCCGAACGCGCCCGGCATCGTCGACGCCGTGCAGCGACGCGGTGAAACCGTCCGGTGCGGCCGACAACGTGCCGTCGAAGAGCGTGCGAAGCTCAAGCGGCCATTCGTCGAATGCCGTCTGCGAGGTCGAAGCTTGGGAATCGGTCATGAACTCACGATGCCGGAGCGCGCCCCGGCATCTCCTGATCGGGAAGCAATCAGCGGAAGAACAACTGCGTCATCTTGGCCAGCGGATATTGCACGCCGGGCAGAATCTTCGCCGGCAGATCGAGCGGCTTGAGCAGCATCTTGATGCATTGATCCGCCGACAGATTGCGCCGAACGAGCGCATTGACGCGCGCGGACAGTTGGCGATTGTAGTCGGCGTCCTGCGCGCGTTCGGGATATCGAATCGCGAACACATGACGCAACGCGATTTCAGAATCTTCGCTCTTGAGTTCGGCCACGCGCCGGATCAGGGCGCCGAGCACCGCGAACCGGCCATTGCCTTCGATCTTGTTCCACTTCTTGAAAAAGTGGAAAAAGTGCTTGTAGTGGCGCACTTCGTCGGTACGGATATTGTCGGTGATCTCCTTGAGCACCGGCTCGTCCGAACACTTGTTGATGGCGCGATACAGCGTGGCCGTACCCGTTTCCACGACGCAACGCGCCACCATTTCGAGCGCGCGCTTCTTCTCGAACGCCTCGTACGAGCACGTCTTCGAATATTCGTCGAAAAAATTCTTGAAGGCCGTGTCCCAGTCGAAGGTGGGCCACACATGATTGATGTAGGTCTTGAGCGCGAACCCGTGCTGCATTTCTTCGGGCTCCCACTCATTATTCAGCCATGCCGCGATCTCGGGATCGTCTTGAAAATAAGTGCTGAGATTGCTGGTGTAAAGATCGGTGCCGCTCTCGATAAACGAGCAGGCACACAACAACAGCAAAAGATCTTCGTTCGACGCCGCCTTTTGACGATCTATTCGATTGAGATCGATGTCTTCGATGCGCCAGGGCATCACATAAGTCCGATCTGCGTGCATGTATCGCGCTCCCTTGCTGGAATGAACGCGCCATCGGCCAAAAAGGACGGCCGAGGTTCAAAGGTGAAGCCGCGTGTGGTTCGATTCCAGCTTGCCTGTCAGCTTGGTTTCCTGTCCTTGGCGGCCTGTTAGACAATCTTAGCCGTCCCGCAACGAGTTTGCAGACATCAAGGGACAGACTTCCGCCGTGCGGCGCAGTTCCGTGCCCGGCAAATCTTTACGACTCGTCCAGACGGCTATCAGGCGCAGATCAGAGCAGGAATTGTGCCGTTGCTGCGGGCGCGCGTCGGCTCGTGCTCAAGCCATGCGTTGCGCACGCTTCATTCGCCACGCGACGATGACGAGCGACAGTACCGCTGCAAGCAACACGTAATCTCGGTGCGAGCTTGTCGCCGGTGACGTGGATGAACGTCTCGACGATGGTCGGCGCAAAGCCGCCGAACAGCGTCACGCCGAGCGCATAGCCGATGGACAGACCCGTCGAGCACACGCGCGTGGGAAAGATTTCGGACATGAGCGCGGGCATCGGACCGGAATATGCCGCCTTGAGAATGCCCGCGCCGGCTTGCAGCACGACGAGCGACGCGACGGTCGGATGCGTTTGCAGCCAGGCAAACATCGGATAAATCGTGACGCCCATCACAATCGACGTGCCGAGCATGATGCGGATACGCCCGAGCCTATCGGACAGCGCGCCCATCACCGGCGAAAAGATGAATTGCAATCCGCCATTGAGCACGACCACTGCGAACGATGCCGTGGCCGGCAGATGCAACTGCTTGACCGCGTACATCGGCATGTAGAGTTGCAGCACATACACGCCCACCGTCGACTGCGCGACGATGCCGATCGCCAGCAACAAATTGATCCATTGCTTCGAGAACGACACACCCGGCTCGGCGGTTTGCGGTTTGGCGCGGTTGGCGAGAAACTCCGGCGTTTCGTCCAGATGCGAGCGGATGTAATAGCCGACCGGCCCGATCAGCAGGCCGAACACGAACGGAATGCGCCAGCCCCAGCTTTCGAGTTGCGGTTGCGGAAGCCAGGCGCTGAGAATCGAGCCGAACGCCGCCGCCATGATCGCCGCGAGCCCTTGGCTGGCGAACTGCCAGCTCGCGTAGTACCCGCGTTTCGACGCGCTGTGCTCGACCATGAAGGCCGTCGCGCTGCCGAATTCGCCGCCGACGGCAAAGCCCTGAATCAGGCGCGCGAGCAGGATCAGCAACGGCGCGGCGATGCCGATCCGCTCGTAGGTCGGCATGATCGCCATCGTCAGCGTGCCGGGCGTCATCAGAAGGATCGCGACGGTCAGCGCTGCCTTGCGGCCTTTCCTGTCGCCGTAGACGCCCAGCACGATCGCCCCGAGCGGCCGCATGAAAAACGAGATGCCGAAGGTGCCGATGGCGAGCATCGTCGACAGCCATTCGTCGTGCGACGGGAAGAACGCCCGCGCGATCATCGACGCGAAGTAGCCGTAGACGAGGAAGTCGAACCATTCGAGCGCATTACCCACCGACGACGAAAACACGATGCGACGCACCATCGCCTTCGAAAGCGGTTGCGTGTGCGTCTCGTGCGCGGCCGAGCCGTGCGAAGTGTCCATGATATCTCCTGCTTTTTTCATATCGTCGCGCGTCGCGTGCCGTTTCGCGCGGACGTGCGTCGCCCGTTCGCTTGCGCCGTGGCAGCGAACTTGACGAAGATGTTAGGTCGAAGGCGAGCGCCGGATCAGCGCTCGCCGGATCGGTCGATCGGCCTCAGAAGCCGGCTGCGAGCCCGTCGCGCCGGCTGTCGCTCGCCGCGACGTAGCCGCGATCGGGATCGTTGCGGTCGAGTTTCCAGATGTACTGGCCCGAGCCGAAATCCATATACGGGTCGTCGATCGACTTGATCGTGTGGCCAAGTCCTTCCAGCGCGCGCGCCGTTTCCGGATCGAGCGTCGACTCGACGTCGATGGTGAAATCGCGGTTGACCTTCCAGCGCGGCGCATCGCACGCAGCCTGCGGCTGCTGGCCGTAGTCGAGCATCCGCACGATGGACTGCAAATGCCCTTGCGGCTGCATGTCGCCGCCCATCACGCCGAAGCTCATGACGGCTTCCTGCTTGCCGTCGACCTGCTGCGTCAGGAACGCCGGGATGATGGTGTGGAACGGGCGCTTGCCGCCTTCGACCACGTTGGCCGACTTCGGGTCCATCGAGAAGCCGCTGCCGCGGTTCTGCAGCGAAATGCCCATGTTCGGCACGACCACGCCCGAACCGAAGCCCATGTAATTCGACTGGATGAAGCTCACCATCATGCCGCGCTCGTCCGCCACCGACATGTAGATGGTACCGCCGGCCTTCGGCATGCCGAAATCGAACTGCGTGGCCTTCGACGGATCGATCAGTTTCGCGCGCTCGGTGAGATACGCGTCGTCGAGCATCTGCTCGGGCGTCACTTCCATCGAGCGCGGATCGGTGACGTAGCGGTAGACATCCGCGAATGCGAGTTTCATCGCCTCGATTTGCAGATGCTGAGACTCGATGCGATCGACCGTCAGCGTGTCGATGTCGAACTTGTCGAGAATGCCGAGCGCGATGAGCGCGGCGATGCCCTGCCCGTTCGGCGGAATCTCGTGCACCGTATGGCCACGATAATCCTTGCTGATCGGCTCAACCCAGTCCGCGCGATAGTTGCGCAGATCGTCCAGCGTCATCGCGCCGCCGCCTTCGCGCGAATAGGCCGCGATGCGCTCCGCGATTTCGCCTTCGTAGTAAGCGCGCGGGCCGTGCTTCGCGAGCAGGCGCAAGGTGTTGGCGTGACCGGGAAAGCGCACGAGTTCGCTGACTTCGGGCGCGCGGCCGCGCGGCATGAAGGTATCCGCGAAGCCCGGCTGATCTTTCAGTTCCGGCACGGCCGCCGCCCACTTGTACGCGACGATGCTCGCCACCGCATGGCCGCGCTCCGCGATCTCGATGGCCGGTTCCATGAGGTCCGCAAACGGCAGGCTGCCGAATTTGGCATGCAACGCTTCCCAACCCGCGATGACGCCGGGCACCGTCACCGAATCCCAGCCGCGCTTCGGCTGTTGCGCAAGACCGCCTTCCTCGCCGTACTTGCGACGGAAGTAATCGACATTCCACGCCGCCGGCGAAACGCCCGACGCATTCAACCCATGCAACTTTTTGCCGTCCCACACGAGCGCGAAGGCATCGCCGCCGAGACCGCACGACACCGGTTCGCCACGGTGATGGCGGCCGCCGCGATGGCCGCATCGACTGCATTGCCGCCCTTCCAGAGCATGCGCAGGCCGGCCTGAGCCGCGAGCGGGTGAGACGTGGACACGATGTTGCGTGCGAATACGGGCAGGCGCGGTGTCGGATACGGGTTTTGCCAGTTGAAGCGAGTCATGTATGAAGTCCGGAATGCGGGTGGTCGATGCCACCTCACGATGCGAAAAGGCTTGATGAAGCTGTCAGGCAAAACCGAAAGTTTGCATTGCGAGTCAAAGCTTAAACAAATTCATTTATTGTATGAATTGATGCAACGAAGGCATGAATAAGCCGCTGCTGAGTTTGTGTGCACTGCGGTAGGAACCTCAAGTAAATTCTGCAAACCTCCGGCCACATCTACCCGCCGTCCCGCGCTCGAAAAGTCAAAGTGAAAATTTTTCTCGCGCATTTGGCACTCGTCTGACGCTTGCCTACAATCCCAATTCCCGGCATTCGCAGCACAAAAATTCTGGCGTGTGCCCGGCAGTTTTCAGTATCCCCGTACAACGTTTCGAAGCTTAAAGATCCGGCTCACAAAGCCGGTTGCTTATGCCGTTCGGTCGTCATGGAGAACACGATGCTGAGTCCGCACGAATTTGCCACGCTGCTATTGGTTCAGGAAGCTCCGAATCAGGTCGAGATGGAACGCGAGGAACTCGACGCCTTGCTGGAACACCAACTCGTACAACTCGAAAATCTCGCCTCGGGACGGCAGCAATGGCGTCTCACCGAATCCGGCGATTCCACCGTCAAGGCTTTCAAGCGCTTCTCGTAGCAAATTCCGCAGGACTCCGGACGCGGCGCTCCAGCCGCGTTACGGCTTCACCCTCTACCCTATCCCGCACGCAAGGTCGGATCGACCGACGCACGCCAGGTAAGCGCCTGCGCACGCTGATCCAGGAAGAAATTGGCCCATGCACTTTGCGCATCCGGGCCGGGACTCGCCTTGTACGCACGGTATCGCTCGGCGATCGACGCCTGGAAGCCGCAAAAGCGCTCCTTCGACACGCCGCCGCGCTTTTGCGCGACATAGGCATCGAAAAACGCCGAGTAGACCGACTGCGCGTCCGCGCCGTAGTCGACCGGCGTGCTCGCGCACATCGACTGCAAGGCATCGAAGGACGGCGCGCCTAGCGAGCCGTCGAGATTCGGCGTGCCAACGCAGGCGGCCAGCGCGACCGCGCCGAACACGCCTGAAAGAATCAGAATCCACATTCGCATTGCATTCACCTGTGGTCGATTCGAGCCGCCAGTATCGGTCGATCCCAAAGTTCGCGCCACTCGGCCGAACGGCATAGGCCGAATGGCATCTTTTCGCGGACACGATGGAATCTGCCGATTTGCCTATGCCATTCGGCCAGGTTGTCCGCGATCCTCGCCTCCGATAGATTGTTTGCACAGGCGGACGGTCATCGTCCGAGCCATGCAGCCCACGCGTCTGTCCAACCGGAGAAGACCATGCAGGATCAGTACGTCCTGGCGCTCGACCAGGGCACCACCAGTTCTCGCGCCATGCTGTTCGACAGGAACGGCAATATCGTGTCGGTCGCGCAGAAGGAGTTTCAGCAGATTTATCCGCAGGCGGGCTGGGTCGAGCACGATCCGCAGGAAATCTGGTCGACGCAAGCGGGCGTGGCCGCCGAAGCCGTCACGCGCGCGGGCTTGCGGTCGACGTCGCTGGCGGCGGTCGGCATCACCAATCAGCGCGAAACGACCATCGTCTGGGACCGCGACACCGGCAAGCCCGTTTATAACGCGATCGTCTGGCAGGACCGGCGCACCGCGTCGATGTGCGACGGGTTCAAGGCGCGCGGGCTCGAAACGCTGGTCCGCGCGAAAACCGGCTTGCCGATCGACGCGTATTTTTCCGCGACGAAGATTCGCTGGATTCTCGACAACGTGGAAGGCGCGCGCGACAAGGCCCGGCAAGGACGGCTCGCATTCGGTACGGTCGATAGCTGGCTCGTGTGGAACTTCACGCAAGGCGCCATGCATATCACCGATGTCACCAACGCATCGCGGACCATGCTGTTCGATATCCACGCGCGCCGCTGGGACGACGAACTGCTGGAAGCTTTCGAGATTCCGCGCAGCATGCTGCCGGAAGTCCGCAGCTGTTCCGAGGTGTACGGAAAGACTCAGGGCACGGTGTTCGCCGCCGACGTGTCGCTCGCGTCCATTGCGGGCGATCAGCACGCCGCGCTGTTCGGACAGATGTGCACGGACGTCGGCATGGTCAAGAACACTTACGGCACCGGCTGTTTCCTCGTGATGAACACGGGCGATGCGCCGATCGAGTCGCGCAACAATCTCGTCACGACGATCGCATGGCAGATCGGCGACCGCGTGAACTACGCGCTCGAGGGCAGCATTTTCATCGCGGGCGCGGTCGTGCAATGGCTGCGCGACGGGCTTGGTCTGATTTGCCACGCCAGCGAAGTGGAAGCGCTCGCGCGCAGTGTCCCGCACAGCGACGGCGTCTATCTCGTGCCTGCGTTCGCGGGGCTGGGCGCGCCGCACTGGAATGCGCGCGCACGCGGCACACTGTTCGGCGTGACACGCGGCACGACGTCGGGGCATATCGCCCGGGCGGCGCTCGATTCGATCGCGTATCAGTCGCTCGACGTGCTGCGCGCGATGGAAGCCGACTCCGGTCTGCGAATCGCGCAATTGCGTGTCGATGGCGGCGCGTGCGCGAACGATCTGCTGATGCAGTTTCAGGCCGACATCCTCAGCGTCGATGCGGTGCGTCCGCGCATCGCGGAGACGACTGCTCTCGGCGCGGCGTATCTCGCGGGGCTGGCGGTGGGCTACTGGAAGGACATCGAAGAATTGAAGGCGCAATGGCAACTGGAAAAGCAGTTCGCGCCGTCGATGGCCGCGCCGGAAATCGACGCATCGCTGGCCGGCTGGAAACGCGCGGTGAACGCCGCGAAGGCCTGGGCGGACGCATAGCCGTGCGCAGCCCGCACCTATCAGGACATGACGTCCCCGAATTCCCCGCGCACACCCGCTTCGACAAACGCAGGCAGCTCATCCATATGCTTCATGATTCGCGTCACGCCCATGTCGCCCAACACCTGCGCATAACCGCCGGGAATGTGGCTCGCGCCCACGAACGCGACGGTTTTCATGCCCGCCGCGCGCGCGGCCGAGAGGCCCGCGATGCTGTCCTCGATCACCAGACAGCGCGCCGGATCGACGCCGAGCGCTTTCGCCGCGAAAAGGTACACGTCGGGAAACGGCTTCGGACGCTCGACCTGCTGCGCGCTGAAAACCCGCTCGCGCACGATTTCCTCCAGCCCCGCGCGACGAACCGACGCCTGAACCCGCTCCATCCGGCTATTCGACACGACCGCGACTAGCAAGCCGCATCGTTCGAGCGCCGCACGCACGCCCGCGATCGGCCCGACGGATTGTGCAAGCTCGCGCGACACGCGCGCCTCGATCGTTTCGACGAATTTCTACGGCATGACAATGCCGAAGCGGCTCTCCAGATCGGCGAGAAAGCGCGACGTCTGCTGGCCGAAGGCGGTTTTCACGACCGGTTCGAAGTCAATGCCGGGGAAAGTCTCCGTCAGGACCTCCAGCATGACGCGGTCGACGATGACTTCGCTGTCGACGAGCACGCCGTCGCAGTCGCAGATGAGGAGATCGATCATGATGTTTCGTATGACATGGAACCGTGATGATAAGCGCTCGCGAACTCGCCGCCGCCCGAGCATCGTGGAGAGCGTGGAAAACTGACGCCGGCGCTATAATATTGGGTTCAATTACAGTAAAAAGCGGTGCGGATCGGCAGAAATACGCGCTAAAGCGCCACCGTCCGCGGCGAATCCCTCAATCTCTTTTTTACGCCCCCAGATTAACCACTGTGACCGGCGACGATTCATGACCAAGAAAGTTTATGTAAAGACCTTCGGCTGCCAGATGAACGAGTATGACTCCGACAAAATGGTCGACGTGCTCGGCGCGGCGGAAGGACTCGTCAAGACGGACACGCCCGAAGACGCGGACGTCATTCTGTTCAATACGTGCTCGGTGCGCGAAAAGGCTCAGGAGAAGGTGTTCTCCGATCTCGGCCGCGTGCGCGAATTGAAAGAAGCAAACCCGAATCTGCTGATCGGCGTCGGCGGTTGTGTCGCGAGCCAGGAAGGCGCGTCGATCGTCTCGCGCGCGCCATATGTGGATATTGTGTTCGGTCCGCAGACGCTGCATCGGCTGCCCGCAATGATCGACAAACGCCGCGCCACGGGCCGCGCGCAAGTCGACATTTCGTTTCCGGAAATCGAGAAGTTCGATCATCTGCCGCCCGCGCGCGTCGATGGTCCGAGCGCGTTCGTGTCGATCATGGAAGGCTGCTCGAAATATTGCAGCTATTGCGTCGTGCCCTACACGCGCGGCGACGAGGTTTCGCGACCGCTCGACGACGTGCTGACCGAAATCGCCGGTCTCGCCGATCAGGGCGTGCGCGAAGTCACGCTGCTCGGCCAGAACGTGAATGCGTATCGCGGCGCGCTGACTGTCGGCTCGAGCGAAATCGCCGACTTTGCGACGCTGATCGAGTACGTCGCGGAAGTGCCGAGCATCGAGCGCATTCGTTATACGACTTCGCATCCGAAGGAATTCACGCAGCGTCTGATCGACACCTACGCGAAGGTGCCGAAGCTCGTCTCGCATCTGCATTTGCCGGTGCAGCACGGCTCCGACCGCATTCTGATGGCGATGAAGCGCGGCTATACCGTGCTCGAATACAAGTCGGTGATTCGCCGTCTGCGGGCGATTCGCCCGGATCTGTCGCTGTCGACGGACTTTATCGTCGGCTTCCCCGGCGAAACCGAAGACGATTTCGACAAGATGATGGCGCTCGTTGACGAGATGAGCTACGACACCAGCTTTTCGTTCATCTACAGTCCGCGTCCCGGCACGCCCGCCGCGAATCTGCACGACGACACGCCGCGCGAAGTGAAACTCAAGCGCCTGCAACATTTGCAGGCCACCATCGAGGAAAACGTGCAGCGCATCAGCGAGTCGATGGTCGGGAAGATCGAGCGCATTCTGGTCGAACGTCCGGCGCGCAAGGATCCGAACGAGCTCGCCGGGCGCACGCAGAACAATCGCGTCGTGAATTTCCCCGCGCCGGCGGCATCGCACGCGCGGCTGATCGGTCAGATGATCGACGTGAAGATCGTCCACGCGTATCCGCATTCGCTGCGCGGCGAGTTGGTGATGACGCCGGAAACGGCATCGCCCGCGCTCAATTAAAGGACACCCGGTTCACTTTGAAGAACGCACCCACGCAGCATCTGGAGTTCACCGCCCCGCGCGAAGACAACGCGCGGCTCGCCAACCTGTGCGGCCCGCTCGACGAAAACCTGCGCCAGATCGAGCAGGCGCTCGATGTCACGTTGTCGCGTCGCGGGCACAAGATCGCGATTCGCGGCCGAGGCGCAAAAGTGGCGCTGGCCGCGCTCGAAAACTTTTACAACCGCGCGCGCGACCCCATTTCCGTCGACGATATCCAGCTCGCGCTGGTGGAAGCGCGTCACGCCACGCGCCGCGCGCGCGATGCGCGTGAAGCCAACGGCGACGAAGCGCAGGTCGATCCGCGTTTTCGCGGCGATCCGGATCATCCGTTCGACGAACCGAGCGCAACGATCGATCTCGGCGAAGACGAAGACCACGGTCCGAAGCTCTACACGCGTCGCGCCGATCTGCGTGGCCGCACGCCGGCGCAGCGCGAATATCTGAAGCAGATCGTCGCGCACGACGTGACTTTCGGCATCGGGCAGGCAGGCACGGGCAAGACCTATCTCGCGGTGGCCTGCGCGGTCGATGCGCTCGAACGCGATCAGGTCAAGCGCATTGTGCTGACGCGCCCCGCCGTCGAAGCGGGCGAGCGTCTCGGTTTCCTGCCGGGCGATCTCGCGCAGAAGGTCGATCCGTATCTGCGTCCGCTGTACGACGCGCTTTACGATCTGCTCGGTTTCGACAAGACCGCGAAAATGTTCGAGCGCCAGATGATCGAAATCGCGCCGCTCGCCTACATGCGCGGCCGCACGCTGAATCACGCGTTCATCATTCTGGACGAGGCACAGAACACCACGCCCGAACAGATGAAAATGTTTTTGACGCGTATCGGCTTCGGCTCGAAAACGGTCGTCACGGGCGATACGACGCAGGTCGACTTGCCGCGCGGCCACAAAAGCGGGCTGATCGAAGCGCAGCATGTGCTGTCGGAAGTGCGCGGCATCGCGATCACGCATTTCACCTCGGCCGACGTGGTGCGGCATCCGCTGGTCGCGCGCATTGTCGAGGCTTACGACGCGCAATCGCAGAAAGACGCGGCGCTCGCCGAAGCGTCGTCGCGGGCAGCGCAGCAATCGCAGAAGCCGGAATGAAGCATCAGCTGAATCTCTCGTTGCAGTTTCCGGCGGCGAAGGCGTATCCGTCGCACAAGGCGATCGTGTCGCGTGCGACGGTGACGCGCTGGATCAAGGCGTCGCTGTTCGCGGATGCCGAGTTGACCGTCCGCTTCGTCGACGAGGATGAAGGGCGCGCGCTAAATCGCTCGTATCGTAAGAAAGATTACGCGACCAATGTGCTGACGTTCGCCTACGCGGAGTCCGAGGACGATCCGGTAACGGGCGATCTGATCCTCTGCTGCCCGGTTGTCGAGCGCGAGGCCAACGAGCAGGGCAAGCCGCTGGAGGCGCATTACGCGCATCTGATCGTGCACGGCACGCTGCACGCGCAGGGCTACGATCACGAAATCGAAAGCGAAGCGCAAGAGATGGAATCGATAGAGACGGATATCATGCAGTCTCTGGGCTTTTCCGATCCGTATGTGCCGGTCATCGACGATTGACGCATCGGCCGGAGCCCGATTCGATCCCCTGAACGCGCCGTGAACGACAAGTTGCCCGACCCCACGCCCGTCCCCGAACCCAACGACGCCGCCGACGCCGACACGCCGCCGGTCCTGCCCTGCACCGTCTACCCGCCGACGCTCGGCGATTCCGCCCTGCTGACGGACGACGAACTCGCCGCGTCGCGCGAAACCACGCTCGCTCGCTGGGACCGGAAATCGGACCTTTGGCTGTTCGGCTATGGATCGCTGATCTGGAACCCCGGCCTGCCGACGCTCGAAGCCGTGCGCGGCAAGGTGCACGGCTATCATCGCGGGATTTGTGGTCGCGGGTGAATCGCGGCACGCCGGAGCAGCCGGGACTCGTGCTCGCGCTGGATCGCGGCGGCTCGTGCACCGGCATGGCGTTCCGGCTAGCGGGCGACGGCGCGATTCCGCATCTCGAAGTGCTCTGGCGCCGCGAAATGGCGATGGCGTCGTATCGGCCCGCGTGGCTGCCATGCACGCTCGCGGACGGCCGGCGCGTCGATGCGCTCGCCTTCGTGATGCGGCGCGACGCGACGTCCTATACCGGCAAGCTGGCCGATCCCATCGTACGGACCGTGCTTGGCTGCGCGAGCGGGCGTTATGGCACCACGCTGAATTACGTCAGCCGAACGGTCGAGGCGCTGCGCGAGAGCGGCATGCCGGATCGGGCGCTGGAAGGCTTGCTCAGGCGATGCCGGGCGCAGGCCGCGAATGAATAAGCCCTCTGCCGTTCGGCCAATGCGCCGAGCCGGACACACTTCTCGCATATTTTTGGGCTAACGTACTTTCTCGACGATGCATAACAGCCCGCGAACTTCGCATATTGAGAAGTTCGCGTTTTGCGAATATGATCAGCTCTGGTCGGGGTGACACCATGAATAAGGCGCGATCGGTCAGGAAAGAACGGCAGGATGCGGGTGATTTCCAGAAAGGTGCTCGAGGCGTTTATTGAACAGCACCCCGCTGCGAGAAGTTCTCTTGTGACCTGGTATAGATTGGCGAGTCAGTGTCAGGCGGACGACCTGAGCGGTCTAAAAAAGACTTTCGGTTCGGTCGATTACGTCCCGCCGCAGTACTACGTCTTCGATTCCGGCGGCAACCATTTTCGTGTCATAGCCGCCATCCATTTCAACCGTCAAATGCTGTTCGTCCGACACGTATTCACGCACAGCGAGTATGACCACTGGACCCGAGCGAATCGACGCAAATGAAAGCTTCTAGCCATTCGGGCGATGTTTCCGAGTTCGCGAAGACCTGGTCGACGCTGCAAGATCAGGTGTTCCTGAAACCGATCCGCAGCGAGGACGACTATCGCAAGATGGTGGCGCTCGCGAACGAACTCGCCGATCACATCGAGGATGAGGAAAGCTCGCTCGCCGACCTGTTCGGCGTCGTCACCGATCTCATCGAAGTCTGGGAGTCGCATCATCCGGATTTGCCGAAGGCCGAGCCGAAAGACGTACTGCGCTATCTGCTCGACGCCCACGACCTGAAGCAGAAAGATCTCGCCGATATCGCCTCGCCCGCGCTCATCAGCGATATCCTCGCCGGCCGCCGCGCGATCAGCAAAGGCGTGGCGAAGGCGCTGGCCGAGCGCTTCGGCACCGATATCGGCGCGTTCATGTAATTGCAACGCATCGTGCTCCGATCAACCCCATCACCAGTCGATCCATGCGCGCCTCCCCACGCAGCCCGCATTTTGCCTTGGTGTATGCTTAACTTTCCGTCAAAACGCGCCCGGGAAATGCCGGGCGCTCCGCTATGAACGAACCCTATCCCAGTCGACGCCATTCCGAGAAACCCACCGAAAAGCGTTCGCTTCTCGAACGTCTGACCGATTTCATCTCGCACGAACCCGAATCGCGCGACGAACTGCTCGAAGTGCTGCAGGACGCCCACGAGCGCAATCTGCTCGACGCCGATTCGCTTTCGATGATCGAAGGCGTCTTCCAGGTGTCCGACCTTTGCGCGCGCGACATCATGATCCCGCGCGCGCAGATGGACGCCATCAACATCGCCGACACGCCGGCCGAGTTCATCCCTTTCGTGCTGGAAAAGGCGCACTCGCGCTATCCCGTGTACGAGGGCAATCGCGACAACATCATCGGCGTGCTGCTCGCGAAGGACCTGCTGCGCTATTACGCCGAAGAAGAATTCGACGTGTGCGGCATGCTGCGCCCGGCCGTGTTCATCCCCGAGTCCAAGCGGCTCAATGTGCTGCTGCACGACTTCCGCGTGAATCGCAATCACATCGCGATCGTCGTCGACGAGTACGGCGGCGTCGCGGGCCTGATCACGATCGAGGACGTGCTGGAGCAGATCGTCGGCGATATCGAGGACGAATACGACTTCGACGAAGAAGCCGGCAATATCATCGCGACGCCGGACGGCAAGTATCGGGTGCGCGCGCTGACGGGCATCGAACAGTTCAACGAACAATTCGGCACCGATTTCTCCGACAAGGAAGTCGATACCATCGGCGGACTCGTCACGCATCGCTTCGGACGCGTGCCGCATCGCGGCGAGAAAGTGCGTATCGACGATTTCGTGTTCGAAATCCTGCGTGGCGATGCGCGGCAAATTCATGTCCTGCTGGTGCGGCGCGCGCCGAATCTGCTGCAGCAGCAACATCATCGTATCGACGGTGACGACGAGGACGAACTGCGCGACTGACGCGCCGCACGCCCACGCCAGTACGACGGTGAAGCGCGCCCGCGTTTCACCGCATCGCAAGCCATCGCCGTGGACGCCGCCAATCCAGCGTCACTCGATCGCTTTATCCTTTCACTCCTCCCCTTCCCCGCCGACTGCCTGACCAATGGCCGATTCATCGTCTCTTTCCCGTCAACGCGACGTTTCCGCGACGTCCGCCTCGCCGCGCGCGCTGCCGTTCTGGCATTACCTCGTCGCGGCCGTGCTCGGCGCCGCGAACACGTTCTCTTTCGCGCCGACGCCGCACGGCGGCTGGCTCGAACTCGTGATCTTCACGCTGTTTTTTGCGTGGCTGTCGCGCACGCGCGGCTGGGCGAGCGCCGCCGCGACCGGCTGGGCATTCGGCTTCGGCAACTTCGTGACGGGCGTGTGGTGGCTCTACGTCAGCATGCACGATTACGGCGGGATGGCCGCGCCGCTCGCCGCCGCCGCGGTCGCGCTGTTCTCGCTCTATCTGGCGATCTATCCGGCACTCGCGAGCGCGGTGTGGTCGCTGGTCGCGGGCCGCGCGCGCTTCGGCGACGAAGACGCCGCCACCGCGCGCGATATCGACGCCGCGCCGCGCTTCGCGCCGACCTGGCACGGCGCGTTCGCCTTCGCGAGCGCGTGGGCGCTCGGCGAGTGGTTGCGTGGACTCGTCTTCACCGGCTTTCCGTGGCTCGCGAGCGGCTATGCGCAAGTCGACGGCCCGTTGTCCGGTTTCGGCTCGGTGGTCGGCGTGTACGGCGTCGCGTGGGTGCTCGCGCTGGTCGCGGCACTCATCGTGCAGGCTGTGTCCACGCGCGCGTTGATTCCGGCGGCGAAGGCGGTCGTGGTCGTCGTCGCGGGCATGCTGCTCTCGCTCGTGCAATGGACCACGCCCGCCAACGCGCCGCTCACCGTGCGGCTGCTGCAGGGAAATGTGAAGCAGGAGATGAAGTTCGAGCAGGCGGGAATCGATGAATCGCTGGCGCTGTACAAGCGGCTGATCACCGAAAAGCCGGCCGATCTGATCGTCACGCCCGAAACCGCGTTGCCCGTGCTGTCGGTGCAAGTGCCGCGCGATTTTGCCAAAGCGATGCGCGAGTTTTCCGATCGCACCGGTTCGTCGATCCTGTTCGGCGCGGTCGGCGTGACGCTGCTGCCGGACGGCCGCGCCGCCGATTACACCAACAGCCTGTTCGGCATGACGCCGGGCATCGCGGATATTTATCGCTACGACAAGCATCATCTGGTGCCGTTCGGCGAGTTCGTGCCGACGGGCTTCCACTGGTTCGTGCGGATGATGGGCATTCCGCTCGGCGATCTCTCGCGCGGCCCGATCGCGCAGAAGGCGTTCTTCGTGAAGAACCAGCCGATCGCCGTCGACATCTGCTACGAGGACATCTTCGGCGAGGAGATCGCGCGCACGATCCGCGATCAGGAAACGCCCGCCGGCATTCTGGTCAACTCGACGAATCTCGCGTGGTTCGGCAATACGATCGCGCTCGATCAACACTTGCAGATCGCGCGGATGCGCTCCATCGAAACCGGCCGTCCGATGCTGCGCGCCACCAACACCGGCATGACGGCGGTGATCGCGGCGAACGGCGATGTCGTGTCGAAGCTGCCGACCTTTACGACCGGATCGCTCGAAGCGCGCGTGCAGGGGACGTCGGGCAGGACGCCTTATGTGACGAGCGGGAATATGACGGTGATCGCGGTGTCGTTGTTGTTGCTGGCGTTCGGGTTTGCGTTTGCGCCAAGGCGGAAGCGGTAGTTTGCCAGGGAGAGCTAATTAGAAAGACAGGCAACATCGCGAAGGGTATTGCCTAACACGATTGGCTCTTCGTGGCCGCCCATTTCCGCAACTCATCCACGACGCGCTCTATCACCTCGCCCCAATTCCCCGGCACGCGCTGCCGGAACAACCGCGCCGACGGATACCACGGCGAGTCGTCGCGATCGCGAAGCCAGCGCCAACATCCGTCATGGCGCGACAAAATCCAAACGGGCATGTTCATCGCGCCAGCGAGATGCGCCGTCGACGTGTCGACGCTGATCACGAGATCGAGCGATGCAATGATAGCGGCCTTATCGGCGAAGTCGGTCACGTCTGGCATCGGATCGAACGGCCGCATGGCAGCCGGCAGTTCGGCGAGTTGCACGTTGGCCGCGTCACCCTTCTGCAAGCTGATGAACGTAATGCCGGGAATCGACAGTAGCGGCAAGAAGTCGACAGCGCGCATCGAACGGAGTCGATCCACTTCATTCAGTTGGGGCGACGATGCACGCGGATCGCCCGCCCACACCAGACCGACCTTCGGCGCACTCTCCGGAAGACGCCGTGGCCAGATCGCGACATCGCCCGGCAGCGGCGCAAGATACGGCATCGAGGAAGGAATCGAGTCGAACGTCGTTCCGAAGCAAAGCGGAAGACTCAAGGAGCAACACCAGTAGTCATGCGGCGCGATGCCGTCGTTCATGTCGACACACTGATCGACGCCCGACATGTTCGAGAACAGCCGAATCAGCGGACGCCAACAGACCAGCGTCACGCGTGCCGCGCCCCGCGCCTTGAGCAACGGAAAGTAGCGGCTGAACTGGATACCATCGCCCAGGCCCTGCTCGACGATCACGACAATTCGCTTGCCCTGCAACGACTCGCCCTGCCATTGCGGATACGTCAACTCCGGCAGTCGAATATCCTGATATGGCAACGTTGGATCGAGCCGCGATTCGTGAAGCTGCCAGCCTTCTTCACAGCGTCCCTGGCTCAGCAGCAACAAGGCCAGATGGAATCGCGCGTTGGCGTGGCGCCCGTCCGACGCGAGCGCCCGACGATACATCGCCTCGCTTTCCTCGAGCCTGTCTTGCGCCGACAGCACATTCGCCAGATTGCACAATAACGACGCTTCACCGGGCCGCAGCGCCACGGCCGCTCTCAATGCCGATTCCGCTTCGACCGGTCGAATCATCCTGAGCAACAGATTGCCAAGGTTGTTGTGTGCCTCGACGATTTCGGAATTGAGTGCAACCGCGTTTTTGTATGCCTCGATTGCGCCATCGAACGCATCTTGCCGCTCCAGCGCAAAACCCAATTTGAAACGGAGCCAGCCCAGATCGGGATGACGCTTCATAGCATCACGGCATGTTTGCTCGACGCGCCCCCATCGCGCAACTCTCCCGCGATTTCGATGAGTTTCCAGAGCGCCGTCTCGTCCTCCGGACGCAGACGAACGACATGCTCGTAGCACACCAGCGCATCGGCGGACGTTCCAGCGCCTCGAGCGCCTTGCCGCGATGCCGATGTGCATCGGCGTGATCGCCGGACAGTTCGATCGTCCGCGCCAGTTCGGCTTCTGCTTCCGCCCAGCGTTCCTGTCGCACGTACAGCAAGGACAGGTTGAATCGCGCTTCGACGGAGCTCGGCTGAATCTCGATTGCCCGGCGATACGCCGTCTGCGCTTCCTCATATTCGTTCAGGCGCGTAAGCAGATTGCCGAGGTTGCTCGGAATGCCGGCGTCGTACGGACGGGCGATCATGGCACGATGCCATAGCGCCCGCGCTTCATGAGGTCGATCGAGCTTGAGCGCGCAAATTGCAGCCAGATTCAGCACATCGGCGTGAGCGTCCGGCGCGTTTAAATCGGGCGCAAGCTCGGACAAGGCATGTTCGAACCGGCCCTCATGATAATGAGCGACCGCAGCGCTATAGCGGACTTGTGCAGCTTGCATGATTCGATGAATCCATCGCGACGGAAAGAACGTCGCGCATTCTGTCATCGGAAGCATACTCCGATCGTCAAAATGCATGGACGGCCCGATCCCGAACCACGCCCACCCCGCCAGCCGCCTCTCCCCGCGCCATACGCTAGAATGAGGGGTTTCAGCACCTCCGCCCTGCCTCGGAGCCGCGTCCGTCATCGCTCGAGAAGACACACGCGCTCCGGTCCGCATTCAAGGCCATCATGCTTACTTTCCAGCAAATCATTCTGACGCTGCAGTCCTACTGGAACGAAAAGGGCTGTGCCCTCCTCCAGCCGATCGACATGGAAGTCGGCGCGGGCACTTCGCACGTCCACACGTTCCTGCGCGCAATCGGTCCCGAGCCGTGGCGCGCCGCCTATGTCCAGCCGTCGCGCCGCCCGAAGGACGGCCGTTACGGCGAGAACCCGAACCGTCTGCAGCATTACTACCAGTATCAGGTCGTGCTCAAGCCCGCGCCTGAGAACATCCTCGATCTGTATCTCGGCTCGCTCGAAGCGCTCGGCTTCGACCTGAAGCAGAACGACGTGCGCTTCGTCGAAGACGACTGGGAAAATCCGACGCTCGGCGCGTGGGGTCTCGGCTGGGAAGTGTGGCTGAACGGCATGGAAGTGACGCAGTTCACGTACTTCCAGCAGGCGGGCGGTCTCGACTGCAAACCGGTGCTCGGCGAAATCACCTACGGTCTCGAACGTCTCGCGATGTATCTGCAAAAGGTCGAGAACGTCTACGACCTGATCTGGACCGAGTGGGAAGAAAACGGCCCGAACGGCAAGGTGCTGCGCCGGCTGACCTATGGCGACGTCTATCACCAGAACGAAGTCGAACAGTCGACATACAACTTCGAACACGCCAACGTCGATCTGCTCTTCACCTTCTTCAAGAGCTACGAAGAAGAAGCGAAGAAGATGATCGACGCGAAGCTCGCGCTGCCCGCCTACGAACTCGTGCTCAAGGCCGGCCACACGTTCAATCTGCTCGATGCGCGCGGCGCGATCTCCGTGACGGAGCGTGCGGCGTATATCGGCCGCATTCGCACGTTGTCGCGGCTCGTCGCGCAGACTTACTACGAATCGCGCGAAGCGCTCGGCTTCCCGATGCTCGGCAATCCGGTCAAGGGCGATCGCGATCTCGTCACCGCTCAGGAAGAAGCCGCGCGTCCCGCATGGGCGCCGCCGCTCAAGCCGGAAAGCACGCCGCCCGGCGAACGCAGCAACAACGAACAGGTTTGACGAGGCCCGATAGAACAATGACGCAATCCACCCATGCATCGCTCCTCGTCGAGCTTCTGACCGAAGAATTGCCGCCGAAGGCGCTCGCGCGTCTCGGCACCGCTTTCGCCGATGGCATCGTCGAGCGTCTGGCCGCGCGCGATCTGATCGACGGCGCGCCCGCCTTCGAAAAGTACGCGACGCCGCGCCGCTTCGCCGTGCTCATCAAAAACGTGCGCGATGTCGCGCCGGAAAAGCAGGTGCGCGAAAAAGTGCTGCCCGTTTCCGTCGCGCTCGACAAGGAAGGCAAGCCCACGCCACCGCTCGCCAAGAAGCTCGCTGCGCTCGGTTTCCCCGACTTTCCGCTCGAAGAACTGGAACGCGCGCAGGACGGCAAGGCCGAAGCCTTCTTCCTGCGTTACGCAGCACCGGGCGCGATGCTCGCCGAAGGTCTGCAAGCTGCGCTCGACGAAACGCTCGCCAAGCTGCCCATTCCGAAGGTCATGACGTATCAGCGTCCGGACGGCACCAGCGTGCAGTTCGTGCGTCCGGTGCAGCGTCTGATCGCCATGCACGGCCGCACTGTCGTGCCGGTCAGCGCGCTCGGCGTCGATTCGGGCGATACCACCGTCGGCCATCGTTTCATGTCGGAAGGCTTTATCGCGATTGCGAACGCCGATGACTACGCCGACACGCTGCGCGACAAGGGTCGCGTCGTCGCGAATTTCGACGATCGCCGCGAATCGATCCGCACGCAACTGCAGGCGTTCGCGGGCGAAGATCGCGTCGTGATGCCCGAATCGCTGCTGGACGAAGTGAACGCGCTGGTCGAATGGCCGGTCGTCTACGAATGCCGCTTCGACGAGGAATTCCTGCAAGTGCCGCAGGAATGTCTGATCCTCACGATGCAGACCAACCAGAAATATTTCGCACTGACCGATCAGAACGGCAAGCTGCGTTCGCGCTTCCTGATCGTGTCGAATATCGATACGAAGACGCCGGGCGAGATCGTCGAAGGCAATCAGCGCGTGGTGCGTCCGCGTCTCGCCGATGCGAAGTTCTTCTTCACGCAGGACAAGAAGAAGCGCCTCGAAGATCGCGTGCCGCTGCTCGCGAACGTCGTCTATCACAACAAGCTCGGCTCAGCCTTGCAACGCGTCGAGCGTCTCGAAGCGCTCGCGGGCGAAATCGCGCCGATGGTCGGCGTCGATGCCGCGCTCACGCGCCGCGCCGCGCGTCTCGCGAAGGCCGATTTGCTGACCGACATGGTCGGCGAGTTCCCCGAACTGCAAGGCACGATGGGCACGTACTACGCGCGTCACGACGGCGAGCCGGAAGACGTCGCGCTCGCGTGCTCCGAGCACTATCAGCCGCGCTTCTCGGGCGACGACACACCGTCGACCGGCGTCGGCGCGGCGGTCGCGCTCGCGGACAAGCTGGAAACGATCGTCGGCATCTGGGGCATCGGCCTGTCGCCGACGGGCGAAAAAGATCCGTTCGCGTTGCGCCGTCACGCGCTCGGCGTGCTGCGCATCCTGCTGGAAAAGAAGCTGCCGGTCGATCTGCGCGAACTCGTCGCGGCGGCGCAGCGTCAGTTTGCGAACGTCCCGCAAGTCGCGGATTCGCAGGAAGCCGTGTACGCGTTCTTCATGGATCGCCTGCGCGGTCTGCTGCGCGAACGCGGTTTCGAAGCGAACGATATCGAAGCCGTGCTGAGCCTGAACCCGACGCGTCTCGACGATATCGTCGCGCGCCTCGACGCGGTGCGCGAATTCGCGACGCTGCCGGAAGCGGCGGCGCTTGCGGCGGCGAACAAGCGTATTTCGAATATCCTAAAGAAGTCGGAGCAAGGCGCGCCTGCATCGGTGAACAAGGAATTGCTCGTCGAAGCCACCGAGAAAAACCTGTACGCGCAGATCGAAGCCGTCACGCCGCGCGTGCAGAGCACGCTCGCCGCACGCAATTACACGGAAGCGCTCACGGCACTGGCCGCGTTGCGCGAGTCCGTCGACACCTTCTTCAACGACGTGATGGTGAACGCCGAGGATCCCGCGCTGCGCAACAATCGTCTCGCGCTGCTCAATGCATTGCATCAGCAGATGAACTGCGTCGCGGATATCTCCAAGCTCGCCGCATAAAAGCGAACTCATGGTCACGAACAGAAAACTCGTCATCCTCGATCGCGACGGCGTCATCAACGTCGATTCCGATGCGTTCATCAAGTCGCCGGACGAATGGGTCGCCATTCCCGGCAGTCTCGAAGCCATCGCGCGGCTGAATCAGGCGAGCTATCGCGTGGCCATCGCGTCGAATCAATCGGGCATCGGGCGCGGTCTGTTTGACATGGCCGCGTTGAACGCGATGCATCAGAAGATGAATCGCGCGGTGGCCGCCGTGGGCGGTCGCATCGACGCGGTGTTCTTCTGTCCGCATACGGCCGAGGATCAATGCGAATGCCGCAAGCCGCGGCCCGCCATGTTGCAGCAGATCATCGACCGTTTCGAGATCGATCCGGAAGATACGCCGGTCGTCGGCGATTCGCTGCGCGATCTGCAGGCGGGCGCGGCGCTCGGTTTTCCCGCGCATCTCGTGCTCACCGGCAAAGGCGAAAAAACCCTCGCGGAAGGCAATCTGCCCGAAGGCACCGTCGTGCATAAAGACCTGCGCGCGTTCGCACTCAACTTCCTCGCGCGACAACACGACTGACCGCGAGCCCGACCGACACCATGCGCTTCATCCGTTCGTTGCTGTTGATGTTTTATTTCGTCGTGTACACGGTACCGTACGCGATCGCCTGTTTTATCGCGTTTCCGTTCATGCGCGCTGACAAGCGCTACTGGATGGCGGCAGGCTGGTGCAAGTCGACCATCGTCGTGTTGCGGCATCTGATCGGCATCCGTTACACGATTCAGGGCATGGAGAATCTGCCGAATGGTCCGGCGGTGCTGTTGTCGAAGCATCAATCGGCCTGGGAAACGCTGGCGTTTCCCGCGCTGATGCCGCGGCCGCTCTGCTATGTCTTCAAGCGCGAACTGCTCTACGTGCCGTTCTTCGGCTGGGCGCTCGGTCTCTTGAAGATGGTGCACATCGACCGCAAGCAAGGCCGCGATGCGTTCGTTTCCGTCACGCGTCAGGGCCGCGCGCGCATGGACGAAGGCGCGTGGGTCATCATGTTTCCCGAAGGCACGCGCACGCGCGTGGGCACGCAGGGCAAGTATAAGACGGGTGGCGCGCGCTTTGCGGTTGCGACCGGCGCGCCCGTCGTGCCGATCGCGCACAACGCGGGTCATGTGTGGCCGCGTAATTCGTTCATCAAATATCCGGGTATAGTCACGGTGTCGATCGGCACGCCGATCGAGACTGCCGGCCGCACGCCCGAGGAAGTGAACGCGCTCGTCGAGCAGTGGATCGAAGCCGAAATGCGTCGCATCGATCCACGCGCTTACGGCGCGCCGAACACATCACCGGGCCGGGCCGACGCGGCGAGCGCGAGTCGCTGATGCGGGGAGTTTCGCTGTCCGCATCGATCGATGTAGCGAGCTAGCGCGTGCCGTACTCGTTCTTCTCGTCATTCCTGCGCCGTGAGCGCAAAGCCGAACCGATGCAGAAGCCTCCTTCGCGGCAGCGTCCCGCCGTCGCGCTCGACAATTCGCAACTCGATCTTCCGTTCGAGCATGCGCCGGTGTTCTCCTCGCCCGCCCCGCTGCGCGGCGACGTGCCGCCGACCGAGCCCGCCGCGCCGCCTTCGCCCGTATCGAAACCGCTGCCCGACGGCACGCGTCAGCGGCGCATCGTGCTGGGCGCACGCGCGCTCGATTACCGGCTGAAGCGTTCGTCGCGACGCACCATCGGCTTTTGCATCGACGGAACGGGTTTGTCGATCACCGCGCCGCGCTGGGTGACGATCGCCGATATCGAAAGCGCCATCGGCGACAAACAGAACTGGATTTTCCGCAAGCTGACCAAATGGCAGACGCGCGTCGAGCAGCGCGCGCTGCCGCGCATCGAGTGGAAGGAAGGCGCGGAGTTTCCGTTTCTCGGCAAGACCATTCGCGTGTCGCTGGCGGGCGCGAGCACGCTTTCCTTCGATCAACAAACGAACGTGCTGTCGCTGCCGCTGCCCGCGCTCGCCGATGCGCAGCAGATCAAGGATCGCGTTCAAGGCTGGCTGCAATCGAAAGCGAAGCGCATTTTCGGCGAGCGGCTAGTGGTCTATGCGCAAAAGCTCGGCGTGGAGTTCCGTTCGCACGCGCTGTCGTCGGCGGCGACGCGTTGGGGCAGTTGTTCGAGCGACGGCAAGATTCGCCTGAACTGGCGGCTGATCCATTTTCCGATGTCGATCATCGATTACGTGGTCGCGCATGAGCTCGCGCATCTGCGCGAGATGAATCACAGCCCGCGTTTCTGGCAGACGGTCGAGTCCATCTTCCCCGAGTTCCGCGAAGCGCGGCACACGCTCAAGCATCATCCGCCCGACTTGCTGCCGGCGCTCTGAACGCAGCGTCAGCGCGCGAAAAGCGCGAACGGTACAATTTTGGGCACGACCACCCGCGACACCGCCGCGCGGGCGCTTCATACAAAAGGCCCCCTCATGCGACTCCTCCACACCATGCTGCGCGTCGGCGACCTGCAGCGCTCCATCGATTTCTACACGCGCATTCTCGGCATGAAAGTGCTGCGTCAAAGCGAAAACACCGAGTACAAATACACGCTCGCCTTCGTCGGCTACGGCCCGGAAAGCGAGAACAGCGTGCTCGAACTGACCTACAACTGGGGTACCGAAAAGTACGATCTGGGCACGGCGTACGGTCATATCGCGCTGGAAGTCGACGACGCCGCCGACGCCTGCGAACGCATTCGTCAGGCCGGCGGCAAGGTCACGCGCGAAGCGGGTCCGGTCAAGGGCGGCACGACGGTGATCGCCTTCGTCGAAGATCCGGACGGCTACAAGGTCGAACTGATCGAAAAGCATTCGTGATCCGCTGAACGCATCCTCCGCGCGCCGCACGTTCGATGCGGCGCGCAAACACCTTCCATCGACTGCGGTTTTCTCGTCACGCCGCGCTTTCGCTGGCATAATCGACGCTCCAAATCAGTGCATCGCCGATGGGTGAGCGCATCACGTCATCGGTATCCTTCGTCGATTCCGCCGAGACCGATCGCCCACGATGAGCACCCTCGCCCTGCGCCGCGCCCCCGACACCACCGCCGTCGTCGCGATGATCCTGCTATGCGGCGCGTGGGGCTTTCAGCAAGTCGCCATCAAGGAAGCGAATGCGTCGATTCCGCCGATTTTGCAAGCCGGCATTCGCTCGCTGATCGCGACATTGCTCGTATGGATCTGGACGCGCACGCGCGGCATCGCGCTGTTTCAACGCGACGACACGCTGCCCGCCGGGCTGATGGCCGGTGTGCTGTTCGGCGGCGAAATCGCCTGCATTTTCTTCGGCCTGAGTCTCACGACCGCGACGCGCATGGCCGTGTTTCTGTACACCGCGCCGTGTTTTACCGCGCTCGGGCTGCACTGGTTCGTCGCGGGCGAGCGTCTGTCGCGCGTGCAGTGGAGCGGCATCGTGCTGGCGTTTTGCGGCATCGCGCTCGCCTTCGCCGATGGCTTTCTGCAAGGCAGCGCCGCATCGTCGACCTGGCAAGGCGTCGCGAGCGATGCGCTCGGCGTGCTCGCCGGCCTGCTGTGGGGCTCGACGACGGTGCTGGTGCGCGGCTCGTCGCTGGCACATGCGAGCGCGAGCAAGACGCTGTTCTATCAACTGGCGGTATCGGCGGTATTGCTGCTCGCGCTGGCGGCGGGCGCGGGTCAGACGCATATCGACGCGCTGCCGCCGCTCGCGCTCGCCAGCCTCGCGTATCAGGCGATCGTCGTCGCGTTTATCAGCTATCTGATGTGGTTCTGGCTGCTCACGCGCTATATGGCGTCGCGGCTGTCGGTGTTTTCGTTTCTCACGCCGATCTTCGGTGTGACCTTCGGCGTGCTGTTGCTCGGCGAGGCGTTCTCGGCGCGCTTCATGATCGCCGCCGCAATGGTGCTGGCGGGCATCGCGCTGGTCAATCGTCCGACGCGCACGGCTGCTTCGGCCTGAACGCCGACGCCGTTATTCCGGCGCGGTCACGCGGATCGTGATGGTATCGCCGCTGATTTTGCCACCAACGTCGCCGCCCATTTCGTCGCGCTCGTGCCGCGCGTGCGTCGGGTCGAGCGGAATCGATTCGACGGGATAACCGTGCTTCTCCCACGCGTCCAGCCCGCCCTTCAGCGGACGCACATGCCGGAAGCCTTTCGCGTGCAGACGCCGCGCGATAGGCTTCGCCGTCGCCTCGTTCGGGCACACGCAATACACGACGACCTCGTGCTCCGACAACAACTGATCGACGCGATCCGGCGAATCGAGATCGAGCGCCACCGCGCCCTTGATCCGATACGGCTCCTCGCGGCGAATCTCGGCGGGACGCGCATCGTAGATGACGGGCGGCGAGTCGGAACGCATCATCGCGTCGAGTTGATCGGGCGTGATGCGATGGGTCGCGAGCCACTGCCGGAACTGCACGCGGCGAATCCATCGATATAAAACGAAGCCGATGCACGCCAGCACGAGCACATCGACGACCGTCGCGCCGTTCGCGCGCACGAGCGCGAACAGACGGCCGATCTGCTCCTGAAGCGCCGCGCCTCCGAGCATCCACGCGCTCGCCCACGCGGTCGCGCCGATCAGGTCCCACAGCACGAAGACGCGCACTTCGATCTGCGTCGTGCCGAGCAGCGGCGCGGACACGGGTCCCAAGCCCGGCACGAATTTCGACAACGCAAGCAGCGGCACGCCGAAACGCTCGAACCAGGCGCGCGCGGTGCGCAAGGTCGAATCGATCGATAGCGAAAAGCGCACAAGGGAATTGAGAAATTGCCGTCCGTACAGACGCCCGGCCGCGAACCACAATGAATCCGCGATCAGCACGGCGAGGACGGCGGCGAGCAGCATCTGCCAGAACGGCACCGTGCCCTGCGCGATCAATGTGCCGGCGAGGATCAGCATCGGCGCGGCGGGCACCGGCACGCCCAGCTGCGTCGCGAGCACGCTGACGAACACGGCCCACGCGCCCCACGACGAGGCCAGCGAAGTCGGGACGTGCGGCATTGCTTTCCTTGATGAGCCTGACGGGTTTCGAAGACGGGTGGACAACGCAGGACGTGCCGCGCCGGACATCAGAGATTACACTGGATCGATATCGGCAGCAGCGGCGGCCACCGTTGCACGATTCGCCGTCTTGTGAACGCGCGCCGTCTGCCGGACTCCAACGAAAACAGACCGACGCGTGCGTTATCCGGGAGATTCGCGTGACACCCACCGTTCAGCCTTTCTACGACCTCAACACCGGCACGATGACCACGTGGTCTACGAGCGCGCGGGTTCGGCCGCCGCCGTGGTCGATCCACGATCCGAAGGCCGCGCGCACGTCCACGCAGTCCGCCGATGCCGTCATCGCGTTCGTGCGCGAGCAGCGTTTGTCCGTCGAGTGGATTCTGGAGACGCATGCGCACGCGGATCATCTGTCGGCGGCGCCGTATTTGCGGCGCGAGCTCGGCGGCAAGATCGCCATCGGCGAATCGATTCGCACGGTGCAGGGCGTGTTCAAGAAGATCTTCGATCTGGAACCGGAATTCCGCCTCGACGGCTCGCAGTTCGATCATCTGTTCGCGGATGGCGAAGCGTTCCGCATCGGCGCATTCGATGCGTCCGCGATCTACGTGCCGGGCCACACGCCCGCCGACATGGCCTACCGCATCGGCGATGCGCTGTTCGTCGGCGATACGCTGTTCATGCCCGATCTCGGCACCGCGCGCTGCGATTTCCCCGGCGGCGACGCCCGCGCGACGTATCGCTCGATTCAGCGCCTGCTCGCACTCGATCCCGACACGCGCGTCTTCGTCTGCCACGATTACCCGCCCGACACGCGCGGCCCGCAATGGCAAAGTTCGGTGCGCGAGCAACGCGCGCAGAATGTTCACGTGGGCGGCGGCAAGAGCGAGGACGAATTCGTCGCGATGCGCGAAGCCCGCGACGCGACGCTCGGCGTGCCGACGCTGATCCTTCCGGCGATTCAGGTGAATATCCGCGCGGGACAGTTTCCCGATGCAGCGGGCAACGGCACGACCTTCCTCAAGATTCCGCTGAACTCGATCTAGGCTTCGATGCGTTTGCGCGTCACGCCGAGCAGATCGGACATCGCGCGGCGGGCGGCTTCGGCATCGCGCGCGACGATGGCGTCGAACACCGCCGTATGCTCCGCCAGCGACGCGTTGAACACATCGGCGCGCTTCGCGTTCAGACGCAATTGCGCCTCCAGCGTGCGATCGATCAGCGTGCCGAGCGGAATCAGCAATTCGTTGCTGCACGCCGCCAGCACGCACAGATGGAAGTCGAGATCGGCGCGCACCCATTCGTCGACGTTCTGCGCCGCGGCTATCGCGGCATGCGCTTTCGTCAGACGCTCGCGTGTGGCGGTTTCGTGGTTATCGGCCGCGAGCGCCGCCGCGTAAGGCTCGATCATCTCGCGCATTTCCTGAAGCTTGAGCGCGAAGTGCATCGGCGCGGCGACGCTCGAATACCATTCGAGCACATCGCCATCGAGCAGATTCCACGCGTCTTTGGTGCGCACGCGCGTGCCGACCTTGGGCCGCGATTCGATCAGCCCTTTCGATGTCAGCGTGCGCAACGCCTCGCGCAGCACCGTGCGGCTGACGCCGAAGCGCTCCATCAATTCGGCTTCGCGGGGAAGCGGCGTTTGCGGCGCAAAGTCGCCGCGCAAAATGGCGGTGCCGAGTTCGTAGGCCACGCGGCCGTGCAGATCGCGAAGGATGGCGGTCTCCTGAGTTGATTCGGCACGATTATCAGCCATCGACCTGTCGATCCGAAAGGCGGCTGTTACTTCAAATAATACTATTAATAGCACTAGATATCGCGTCTGCTAGTATGAGCGTTCCTGTCAGGAGACATCGCATGAAAATCACGAAACTCGAAACTTTCATCGTTCCGCCGCGCTGGTGCTTCCTCAAGATCGAAACCGACGAGGACATCACGGGCTGGGGCGAACCCGTCGTGGAAGGCCGCGCGCATACGGTCGCCGCCGCCGTCGACGAACTCGCGGATTACCTCGTCGGCAAAGATCCGCGTCATATCGAAGATCTCTGGCAGGTGATGTACCGCGCCGGCTTCTATCGCGGCGGCCCGATCGGCATGAGCGCGATCGCGGGCGTCGATCAGGCGTTGTGGGACATTCTCGGCAAGTTCCACGGCGTGCCGGTGCATGCGCTGCTCGGCGGCCAGGTGCGCGACAAGATCAAGGTGTATTCGTGGATCGGCGGCGACCGTCCGAGCGATGTCGCGAACAACGCGCGCGCCGTGGTCGATCGCGGCTTCAAGGCCGTGAAGATGAACGGCTCGGAAGAGCTGCAGATCATCGATACCTTCGACAAGGTGCAGGGCGTGATCGACAACGTGCGCGCGGTGCGCGAGGCGGTCGGTCCGAACGTGGGCATCGGCGTGGACTTTCATGGCCGCGTGCACAAGCCGATGGCGAAGGTGCTCGCGAAAGAGCTCGATCCGTTCAAGCTGATGTTCATCGAAGAGCCGGTGCTGTCGGAGAACGTCGAAGCGCTGCGCGATATCGTCAATCAGACCAGCACGCCGATCGCGCTTGGCGAACGGCTGTATTCGCGCTGGGATTTCAAGCACATTCTGGCGGGCGGTTACGTCGATATCATTCAGCCGGACGCATCGCATGCGGGCGGTCTGACCGAATGCCGCAAGATCGCGACGATGGCCGAAGCCTACGACGTCGCGCTGGCGCTGCACTGCCCGCTCGGCCCGATCGCGCTCGCGACGTGTCTGCAAATCGACGCGGTGAGCTACAACGCGTTCATTCAGGAGCAGAGCCTCGGCATCCACTACAACAAGGGCAACGATCTTCTCGATTACATCAGGAATCCTGAAGTCTTCAAGTACGACGACGGCATGGTGTCGATCCCGCAAGGGCCGGGACTGGGTATCGAAGTGAACGAGGAGAAAGTGCGCGAGATGGCGAAGGTCGGGCATCGCTGGCGCAATCCCGTGTGGCGGCACGCGGACGGCAGCGTCGCCGAATGGTGATGCACGCGTGAATCGTGCGAGGGCGGTTCGGCCGCCCTCGACTTGCGGTATCGAAACTGCGCTATGCGCTCGCGCCGCCCGGGCCCGCGACGCCCGACCAGATCTTCTTCGACAGCATCATTTTGCCTTTCGGGCCGTTGTCGTTGATGACCTCGCAGCGCATCACGCCCTGCCGCTGGAAGAAGTAGTTATCCTGATTCGAGAACAGCCAGTCGCCCGCATGCATATGCTCGCGGATGATATCGTGCCCGGCCGGCGTGAACTTCTGATTGGCGAGCAACAAGTCGATTTCGCCCTGCGTGACTTCGTGCGAAACGGGAAAGCCGTAACTGTTCCAGAACGAGCCGTCGATGTTGTACACGTTCATCTTCGACGGACGCACGCCAGCCAGATAATCCGCTTTCGGCACCAGTTCATGGATGAAGACGTTGTTGCCCGACGTAAAGCCGTCGAGCCGCACGCGTCCGTTCGCATCCGTGACCCCGAGCCGTGTGATGCCGTCGAGCCTGCGGTCCGGATTGGTCGGGTCCGTGAAATTGAGCCACGCATCCGTGCCGAGAAACAGCACGCCTTCCTTGCGCCCTTTTCCGCCGCTGAACTGCTTTTCGATCTCCACGCACACCGATTTGTTGAACCCGACCACCGTCAGAATCGTGTCGCTCAACGCAATCGTGAAAGGCACGGCGCCATCCGAGTCGTCGAGCGGCGCCGTGCTTCTGCCGTCGATTTCGGCCGTAAAGTCCCAGCCGTTTCGCCGCGTGTATCGTAGCGAACCGTCGTCGTTGCGGCCGATCACGAATTCGTACAGCCAGTAATCGCCGGGCGCGAGCGCAAGCTCCAGTTGATCCGCGCCGACGACCAGTAGCACGCCGCCGATCAGTTTGCTGACATCGACCGTGCCGTCCGAGTTGGCCAGATCGCTGTAGTGCGTGCCGGCGGGAACCACGCCGAATGCATACTAAATCGTGTCGGCTGGATCGCAGCAGCCTTTCGGGTCCCAATTCTGCGATCCCGTCAATATTTGCTTCGTCATCCTGAATACTCATTGCCTGGTTTGAACCATCGTCTTCGCTTGAGCAATTGCTTCGGTTGAGTGACTGCCGATTTCCTGACTGAGCCGATGGCCAACCGCGGCCGTCGCGCTCCGAGCGATTAAAGGTCAAAACGCCGGGCGCGTCCACGGTATTCCGGGCGATGCGACACGATGCCGCCACAACAATCGAGATTCGCAGCGGAGATGGTCGGCTCGCGTCAGCGCTGCAAGAACATACGCTGCAAAAAGCCGTGGGGATAATGGAAAAGCAGGAATGACTTAGATGCGAACGAGCCGCGCTTTCACGCCGCCGCGCAACGCGTTGCTGATCATCAGGTCTTCAGCGCGATCGAGATCGTGCGATGTCAGCGCGCGCGTTTGCGCATCGAGTGCTTCGATCAGCACGGCGCGCATGACGCCTGGCAGCACGCCCGCGTCGATGGGCGGCGTGAACCACGCGCCATCGAGCTTGACGAACACGCTCGAACGGCCGCCTTCGGTGAGTTCGCCGCGCTCGTTGGTGAACAGCATGTCGAACGCGCCTGCGGCTTCGGCGGCTTTCCACGCGCGATCGTAGTCCGCGCGACGCGTGGTCTTGTGTCTGAGCAACGGATCGCTCGAAGTCTGTGCTTCGAAACCGTGCTCGGACGCGAGCAACACATCGACGCTATCGGACGACAACGGCGCGAGCGGTGCGCTCGTGATCGCGATGCGTCCGTCCTTGTTCAGCGCGACGCGGATTCTGTGCGCCTGGCCGGTCGCGAGTGTCGCGCCATGCTGCGCGATCAGCTTATCGAGAGCGGATTCATCGAACGCGAAACCGAGATACGCCGCGCTCGATTTCAAGCGCGCAACGTGACGCGCGTAGTGGCGCACGCCTTCATCGCACGTGGCGTAACACGTCTCGAATAGCTCGATGCCCGGATCCGCGCCGGTCAGAAAACGCGCCTTCAAGCGACACTCCTCGTATTCGTCCGCCGCGACGCTATCGAGCACGATGCCCGCGCCGATCCCGAGCTCGCCGCGCGCGCCCGATGCATCGATTACCAGCGTGCGAATCGCGACCGACAGACAGAAGTCGCCGCTCGCATCGAGCCAGCCGATCGCGCCGGTGTACAAACCGCGCGGCGTGGTTTCGAGCGCGTCGATCAGTTGCATCGTCCGATACTTCGGCGCGCCGGTGATCGAACCGCACGGGAACAACGCGCGCACGATATCCGCGAACGACGTGCCGGACATCACGCGCGCCTCGATCGTCGACGTCAACTGCCACACCGACGCATACGCCTCGACCGAAAACAGCGCCGGCACTTTCACCGAACCGGTCGCCGCGACGCGCGACATGTCGTTGCGCAGCAAGTCGACGATCATCACGTTTTCGGCGCGGTTCTTCGGATCGTCGTGCAGCGCTTGTGGATCGGTCTCGCGCGGCGCGGTGCCTTTCATCGGCCGCGCGCGCAACACGTCGCCGTGCTTTTCGACGAACAACTCCGGCGAACACGACACGACGGCGCGCCCGTCCGGCAACGCGATAAACGCGCCATAGCGCACCGCCTGCCGTTCCCGCAAGCGCCGATACAGCGCGACCGGCGCGCCGAACACATCGAAATTCAGCCGATACGTGTAGTTGATCTGATACGACTCGCCTTCGCGCAACGCGTCCTGCACTTGCGCGATGGCGCGATCGAACGCATCGCGCGTGACGCTAGGTTCGATGCCGGCGATGCCGGCGATGCCAGCGATGCCCGCCGCCTCGTTCGTCGCGTCCTGCGATGCGAGCCACGCGCTCGCTTCGTCGTGCGACAACAGCGCGCAATCGCGGAACATCAGCACGCGAAACACCTGGTCGCCGCCGCGTCCGATCGTGTCAAATTGCAGATTGCGCCCGAACTCGTAATCCGCGACGACAACTGCATGCAGTCCGTCTTGCAGATCGCGCGCGATTTCATCGCAGACGCGATCCAGCCCGGACGCGCCAAAGCACACCCGTTCGCGCACGAATCCGGTGTACAAACGACTCGACCGCCTTTCGGCGGTCGAGTTGCAATCGTCGAGCAGCGCGACAATCGCGCCGCGTGCTTCGGTTTTCATCGTCATGCCCGCACGACGTCGAACAACGACCGCATCAATCGAAGAAGCTCTTCACGCGGTCGAACCAGCTCATGCTTTGCGGACTATGCCGCGCGCCGCCTTCCGACAAGGACTTCTCGAATTGCTTGAGCAGTTCGCGCTGATTGTCGGTGAGCTTGACCGGCGTTTCCACCTGCACATGCACATACAGATCGCCCGGAATGCTGGAACGCAAACCCTTGATGCCCTTGCCGCGCAGACGGAACGTCTTGCCCGACTGCGTGCCTTCCGGCACCGTGAAGCTCGCGCGGCCCGCCAGCGTCGGCACTTCGATTTCGCCGCCGAGCGCCGCCGTGGTGAACGGAATCGGCATCTGGCAATGCAGATCGTCGCCGTCGCGTTCGAAGACCGAATGCTGCTTGATGTGGATTTCCACGTACAAGTCGCCGCTCGGACCGCCGTTGATGCCCGGCTCGCCGTTGCCAGCCGAACGGATCCGCATGCCGTCGTCGATGCCCGCCGGAATCTTCACTTCCAGCGTCTTGGTTTCCTTCACCTTGCCCTGACCGTGGCAGTTCGTGCACGGATCGGGAACGTAGGTGCCGGTGCCGTGGCACTTCGGACACGTTTGCTGAATGCTGAAAAAGCCCTGCGACATGCGCACCTGGCCCTGACCGTGACACGTCGGGCAGGTTTCGGGCTTGGTGCCGGGCTTCGCGCCCGAGCCTTTACAGACGCCGCAGTTCACCCAGCTCGGCACGCGGATTTGCGTGTCGTAGCCGTGCGCGGCCTGCTCCAGCGTGATTTCCATGCTGTAGCGCAAGTCCGCGCCGCGATACACCTGCGGGCCGCCGCGTCCGCCGCGACCGGCGCCGGCGCCCGCTCCGGCCGCCTGACCGAAGATGTCGCCGAAGATGTCGCCGAATGCATCGGCGAAACCGCCAAAGCCCTGTGCGCCCGCGCCCGCCATGTTCGGATCGACGCCCGCATGACCGTATTGGTCATAAGCGGCGCGCTTCTGCTGGTCGGAGAGCATTTCGTAGGCCTCTTTGACCTCCTTGAAACTCTCTTCCGCCTTCTTGTTGTCCGGATTGCGGTCAGGGTGATACTTCATCGCGAGCTTGCGATACGCCTTCTTGATCTCGTCGTCGCTCGCGTTTTTCGCGACGCCCAGAACCTCGTAGTAATCCCGTTTCGCCATGTCGGTTCGATGCCGCCGCGCTTGAGCGCAAGCGGTTCCTGTCAGATGCGACGAGTCGAATGACCCGTGCTGATACCTCGTGCGTCACGCCCGAAGATGCTGTCGAACATAACGCCTCAAAAAAACAACGTGCCCGGGGAGCCGTCAGGCTCGCCAGGCGCGTTCCACGTCAGACGCGTCCGCGTCCCGGTAAAAAACCGAGGGCGCGCGAAAGTTGCCCTTCGCGCGCCCGCCGGCTTAGTCCTTCTTCACTTCCTTGAAGTCGGCGTCGACGACATCGTCGTGCTGCTGGCTAGCGCCCGCTTCCGCCGATGCACCCGCGCCCGCCGCACCCGCAGCCGCGCCTTGCTGTGCCGCCATGTCGACGTACATCTTCTCGCCGAGCTTTTGCGACACTTGCGACAGCGCTTCGATCTTGCCTTCCAGCGTGGCCTTGTCCGATCCGTTGTCCTTCAACGCATCTTCCAGTTCCTTCAACGCCGCTTCGATCTTTTCCTTCTCGTCCGCGTCCACCTTGTCGCCGTATTCGGCGACGGCCTTCTTCGTGCTGTGAACCAGTGCGTCGCCCTGGTTGCGCGCGTCGGCCAGCTCACGCAGCTTGTGATCCTCTTCCGCGTTCGCTTCGGCGTCCTTCACCATCTTTTCGATTTCGGCGTCCGTCAGGCCCGAGTTCGCCTTGATGGTGATCTTGTTTTCCTTGCCGGTCGCCTTGTCCTTCGCGCCGACGTGCAGAATGCCGTTCGCGTCGATGTCGAAGGTCACTTCGATCTGCGGCATGCCGCGCGGTGCGGGCGGAATGCCTTCGAGGTTGAACTCGCCGAGCAGCTTGTTGCCCGACGCCATTTCGCGCTCGCCCTGGAACACCTTGATCGTCACGGCCAACTGATTGTCGTCCGCCGTCGAATACACTTGCGAGTGCTTCGTCGGGATCGTGGTGTTCTTGTTGATCATCTTCGTCATCACGCCGCCGAGCGTCTCGATACCGAGCGAAAGCGGCGTCACGTCCAGCAGCAGCACGTCCTTGCGGTCGCCCGACAGCACCTGACCTTGAATCGCGGCGCCGACTGCAACGGCTTCGTCCGGGTTCACGTCACGGCGCGGGTCCTTGCCGAAGAACTCCTTCACCTTTTCCTGCACCTTCGGCATACGCGTCATGCCGCCGACGAGAATCACGTCGTCGATGTCGCCGACCTTCACGCCCGCATCCTTGATGGCGGTGCGGCACGGTTCGATCGTGCGGTCGACCAGTTCCTCGACCAGCGCTTCGAGCTTGGCGCGCGTGAACTTGAGGTTCAAGTGCTTCGGGCCCGATGCGTCCGCCGTGATGTACGGCAGGTTGATGTCGGTCTGAGCCGTCGACGACAGTTCGATCTTGGCCTTTTCAGCGGCTTCCTTCAGGCGTTGCAGCGCGAGCACGTCCTTCGACAGATCGACGCCCTGCTCCTTCTTGAACTCACCGATGATGTAATCGATGATGCGCTGGTCGAAGTCTTCGCCGCCGAGGAACGTATCGCCGTTGGTCGAGAGCACTTCGAACTGCATTTCGCCGTCGACGTCCGCGATTTCGATGATCGAAATGTCGAAAGTGCCGCCGCCCAGGTCGAACACGGCGATCTTGCGGTCGCCCTTTTCGGCCTTGTCGAGACCGAACGCCAGCGCTGCCGCCGTCGGCTCGTTGATGATGCGCTTGACTTCCAGACCGGCGATGCGGCCCGCGTCCTTGGTTGCCTGACGCTGGCTGTCGTTGAAGTACGCCGGAACCGTGATGACGGCGTCCGTCACCGGCTCGCCGAGGTAGTCTTCAGCGGTCTTCTTCATCTTGCGCAGCACTTCGGCCGACACTTGCGACGGCGCGAGCTTTTCGCCGTGCGCTTCGACCCATGCATCGCCGTTGTCGTGCTTGACGATCTTGTAGGGCATCAGGCCGATGTCCTTCTGCACTTCCTTCTCTTCGAAACGGCGGCCGATCAGGCGCTTGACCGCGTACAGCGTGTTGCGCGGGTTGGTGACCGACTGACGCTTCGCCGGCGCGCCGACGAGAATTTCGTTGTCGTCCATGTACGCGATGATCGACGGCGTGGTGCGCGCGCCTTCAGCGTTTTCGATGACCTTGACCTGATTGCCTTCCATCAGCGCCACGCACGAGTTCGTGGTGCCGAGGTCGATACCGATGATTTTGCCCATTTGTTATCACTCTCCTAACTTTTGATCGCAGTGGCGTTGCGGCGGGATTGCGCCGGCTGGTGCCGCCGAGTTACCGGGCCGAACGCCCAAAATTCATATCTGTCTGCAAGATAAGAACGCCGCTTTCGTTTTCAAGACCCTGAACACGATGCGTGTCTATATCTTTTTTGCATCAGGCGTGGCGTTTTTTGCGCCAAACACCTCAAATTCGCGCGATATCGATCTTTTCGCGCGCCGCCGCGACGGCTGCTTCGAACTGCGCGAGGCCATGCCAGCCGGTCGCCCGGCCCAGACGCCTGCCGCGATGGAAGAAGAACCACGTCGGCACGCCGTGCAGCACGAAGCGGCGCGCCAGTTCGCGCTGTTCGTAGACGTTGCTGTGGAACCACTTCAGATTCAACGCGCGGATTTCGTCGGGCTTCGCGAGCATCGCCTTCTTGGCGACTTCGCAGTTGAAGCAGTCGAGGCCCCAGAAAAACACCACGGCCAGTTCGTCCCCCGCCGACGCCAGCGCGGCGTCGAAACCAGCGGCGTCGAGTTCCTGCATGTCGAAGACGCCGAAAGCGGTCGAATCGACGGGAACCTGGCTCATGATGCGTTCGTGAACCTTGGCGTCGGCCTTACTTCGGCGCGGCGACGGTCACCAGCGCCGGACGCAGCACGCGATCGGCGATGACGTAACCCTTCTGCAGCACCGTGACGATCGTGTTGGCATCCTGCTCCGCCGGCACCATCGATATGGCCTGATGGCGATGCGGGTCAAACTTCTCGCCGACCGGATTCAGGGCGACGACGCGGCCCTTTTCCAGCGCGCCGGTCAACTGGCGCAGCGTCAGTTCGACGCCCTCGCGCACCTTGGCCAGATCCGACGACTGATCGGCCAACGCCGCTTCCAAGCTGTCGAGCACGGGCAGAAGGTTTTCCGCAAAGTTTTCGATGGCGAATTTATGCGCCTTCGATACGTCTTCCTGACTGCGGCGACGCACGTTTTCGGTTTCCGCCTTGGCGCGCAGGAAGTCCTCCTGAAGCTGGACGATCTTGGCTTGCGCGTCGGCGAGCGCGGCTTCGGCCGGATGCGCGCCTTGCGCGTCATCCGCCGCGGCGGCGGCCTGAGTCGGGTCTGCGGCCTGGCGCGCGGTCTCGTCGGCGGGCGTCGGGTTCTGGCTCGCTGAATTGTCTTGCGTGTTTTCCATGTCGCTGAATATCTGCTGAAGGTGAAATCGGATGCGAAGTGCAATCCGGACGGTCGGACGCGTCAGCCTGGATTCTGGCAGCGCGCGACGTCGAACTCTGCGTTTTATCGCACTAGGCGCGGAAATATGGGCGGCGATGCGGTTTTCAAGCTTTCCGGAGCAATTTTTCGGACGATATCGGCCGCCGGACGATTGACCTTGACGTCAACCGGCCTATCCGCCGGATGGCCACAAAATGGCTGCATTTGAACGCTAAAACAATCAGTAACTAGCAACTTGCCGCAGTGCGAAAATTCAGATTGAGGGAATCGACGCGCCCGCCTACACTTCGAACAAGTGTCGCAGGAACAGGTTAACCCTAATCTTACGAAACTTCACACCTCCCAGTCTTTGCCCGTTTCCTGAGCCGGCCCCGCGCCGGATTCGCCCATTTCCGGGGGTAGCATGAAACTGACTATTGCCATTGGAGTGGTCGCCCTGGTACTGGTTGCGGGAACGACCACCATCTGCGCTTCGGGCGCCGTCACGGACAACAACTCCGAGTACGGCGGCATTCACGCGACCATCGAGGCGTTCGTCAATCCAGACCCGAAAGCTTGTCGATGACGCGCCGGTCGCGTTTCGTCGGCCTGCCCTGCATTGGCCGCCGGTTCGCGGAAGTTCTTGCGGCGCTCGGTTTCGGCCGTGCGCCTGGCGCGGCCTTCCGCCGTTTCCGCATAAAGCGTCTGCGCCACCGGCGCGGGCCCGCGCACGTCGCACAGGCCCAGCACTTCGACTTGCCAGACGACCCGCTCGATATCGATCTCCACGAGATCGCCCACGCGCACGTCCTTCGACGGCTTCACGTTCGCGCCGCCGATCTTCACGCGGCCTTTTTCGACCGCATCGCTCGCAAGCGACCGCGTCTTGAAGAAACGCGCCACCCACAACCATTTATCGATGCGCAAACGCGCGCCGGGTTCCGTCGAAATCTTGTAGTTCATGCGTCAAAGCTTCAAAAATGCGTCACGCGACCGCCGACAGCGGCTGCGGCACCTGCACTGGCCAGCCCTGCAAGTGCTGCGCCGCGATCTCGCCGAGCGCCTTGATCCAGGCCGGCGATGCGTTCAGGCAGGGAATGCGGTGGAAATGCTTGCCGCCCGCCTTCAAAAATTCGTCGCGCACCTCGATGCCGATTTCCTCGATCGTCTCCAGACAATCCGCCGTGAAGCCCGGGCAAAACACGTCCACGCGCGACACCCCACCCGCGCCGAGTTCGGCGAGCGTGGGCGCGGTATAAGGCTGAAGCCACTCCGCGCGGCCGAATCGCGACTGGAACGTCACGCGGCATTCGACCGGCGTGAGGCCGAGCGCCGACGCCAGCAACGCGCCGGTCTGCTGACATTGATCGTGATACGGATCGCCGAGGTCCATCGTGCGCTTCGGCACGCCATGGAAGCTCAGCACGAGCTTGTCGCCGGCGGCAAAATCCGGCGCGCCGTGATGCCGCCAGTAATCGCGCACCTGTTCCGCGAGCGCGCCAATATACGCCGGATGATCCGCGTAATGCCGAATGGTGCGGATTTCGGGCTGATTGCGCACACGCTTGAGCGCGGCGAAGGCGTCGTCGAATGCGGTGGCGGTCGTGGACGACGAATACTGCGGGTACATCGGCACGATCAGAATGCGGTCCGCGCCTTCGAGCTTCAGCTGATTCAGCATGGTGCCGATGCCCGGCGTGCCGTAACGCATCGCGTATTCGACGATCACCTGATAGTCGTTCGCCGCGAACAGCCGCCGCAAGCCGTCGACCTGCCGCTCTGTATACACACGCAAGGGCGAGCCTTCGGCCATCCACACCTGCGCATACTTCTTCGCCGATGCTCGGCTGCGAAACGGCAAGATTGCGCCGCGCAGAATGATCTGCCAAACGAGCGCCGGGATTTCGACCACGCGCGGGTCGGATAGGAACTGCGCGAGATATTTGCGGACCGCTCGCGGCGTGGGCGCGTCCGGCGTGCCGAGATTGATCAGCAGCACCGCGACACGATGCGAAGCGCTAGGCTGCGAAGGCAACTCGAGGTCGAAACGCATAGGGAATGGCCGCGATAAAGGTCGTCGTAAAGTTGAAACCCATTATAGCGGCGCGTTCCGAAGCGCATCACTAGCCGAATGGCCTAGTCGGATGCGGGTTTTACGGCTCGGCCTATGACGAATGGCCGAATAGCGGCGCGCGCGGCGCCGGCGCAAGATGTCACTGTTGACTGAGCGACATCGACAGCAGGCGCGCGGTGATATCGACGATGGGAATCACGCGGTTGTAGGCCATGCGCGTCGGGCCGATCACCCCGAGCGTGCCGACGATCTTGCCGTTCACTTCATACGGCGCGGTGACGACGCTCATTTCCTCGATCGGCACGAGATTCGATTCGCCGCCAATAAAAATTTGCACGCCCTGAGCGTGACTCGACACATCCAGCAATTGCAGGAGGTTGGTCTTTTGATCGAACAAATCGAACAGTTTGCGCAGCCGCGCCATGTCGGACGAGAGGTCCGCCACTTCGAGCAGGTTGCGCTCGCCGGAAATCAGCACGGTGTCGTTGGGATCGGTCTCGGCCGTGCTCGCGACGACGGCCGCGTGCATCAGCGTGGTCATGTCGCCGCGCAGTTGATCGATTTCCTCGCGCAGTCGGCGGCGTACCTCGTCGAAGGACAGGCCCGCGAAATGCGCGTTGATATAGTTCGACGCCTCGATGAGTTGCGCAGGCGAATAATCGCGCTGCGTCGCGACGATACGGTTCTGCACGTCGCCCTCGGGCGTGACGATGATCAGCAGAATGCGCTTGTCCGACAGCCGCATGAACTCGATCTGCTTGAACATGTGACTGCGGCGCGGCGTGAGAATGACCCCGGCGAACGACGACAGACTGGACAGCACGCTGGCGGCGGCCGCGACGATCTTCTGCGGCTCCTCGCCCTGCAGACGCGTCTTGACGGCGGTGGTCATCGCCTCGTCCTGCGGCACTTCGACGGTCAGCATGGTGTCGACGAACAGCCGGTAGCCGCGCGGCGTGGGAATGCGCCCCGCCGACGTGTGCGGACTGGCAACCAGCCCGAGGTCTTCGAGATCCGACATGACGTTACGGATCGTCGCGGGACTCAGCTCCAGGCCGGAGTGGCGTGATAACGTGCGCGAACCGACCGGCTGACCTTCGGCGATGTAGCGCTCGATCAACGTCTTCAGGAGGGTTTGTGCACGTGGGTCTAGCATGGGCAAATTCTAGCGCAAGGGATTGTCACGCGGCGCACCGCACGGCGGCGCGCGACGCGCCAACACATTCGGGACCGGCTCATGCACTGTTCAATGTTTGCTCCATTCTAACGACAAACCGTGCGTCTGCTCCGCGCGCCTGCCAACCGAACGCCGTACATGACTCTGTTATGACGTGCGGGCGCCGCGCACACGGTTCTTTTCGCCTTGTACCTATGGTGTAATGCCGGCATGGAAATTGGACAGTTCAAGACCGTCGCCCTCGTGGGACGCACCAACACGCCCGGCATCGAGACGCCGTTGCGATCGCTCGCCGATCTGATCGCGAAGCAAGGCTTCGAAGTCGTCTTCGAGGCGGGCACCGCGAAAGACGTCGGCGTGACGGAATACCCGGCGCTTTCGATCGCCGAAATCGGCGCGCGCGCGGACGTTGCCGTCGTGCTCGGCGGCGACGGCACGATGCTCGGCGTCGGCCGGCAGCTCGCGCCGTACAAGACGCCGCTCATCGGCGTGAATCACGGGCGGCTCGGCTTCATCACCGATATTCCGCTCACGGACATGCGCGAACTCGTGCCGCAGATGCTGGCCGGCCAGTTCGAGCGCGAGGAGCGCAGCCTGCTGGAGGCGCGCATCGTCCGTAACGACAAGCCGATCTACCACGCGCTCGCGTTCAACGACGTCGTAGTGAATCGAAGCGGCTTCTCGGGCATGGCGGAACTGCGCGTGTCGGTCGACGGCCACTTCATGTACAACCAGCGTTCGGACGGTCTGATCGTCGCGACGCCGACCGGCTCGACCGCGTACGCGTTGTCGTCGTCGGGGCCGATTCTGCATCCGCAGTTGCAGGGCTTCGTGCTGGTGCCGATCGCGCCGCACTCGCTGTCGAATCGACCGATCGTGCTGCCGGACGATTCCAAGGTCGTCATCCAGATCATCGGCGGGCGAGATGTGAACGTGAATTTCGACATGCAGTCGTTCACCGCTGTCGAGCTGAACGATTCGATCGAAGTGCGGCGCTCGCGGCATACCGTGCCGGTGCTGCATCCGGTCGGCTACAGCAGTTTCGCCACGCTGCGCAAGAAGCTGCACTGGAACGAGCATCCGTCGCAGGACGCCGTCTGATCCGCCCGACCCCCTTCCCCGAAGCGTCCATGCTCCGTCATCTGTCCATTCGAGACTTCGTCATCGTCGCCACGCTGGATATCGAGTTCGATTCCGGCTTCACGGTTTTTTCGGGTGAAACCGGCGCGGGCAAGTCGATTCTCATCGACGCCCTCGCCCTCACGCTCGGGGCGCGCGCCGACGCCAGCGTGATCCGCACCGGCGAATCGCGCGCCGATATCATCGCCGAATTCGATGCCTATCCGCAAGTCGCGCGCTGGCTGGAAGAACACGCGCTCGGTCAGGACGGCGACGTGGTGATGCTGCGCCGCGTGATCGACGCAGGCGGGCGCTCGCGGGCGTTCATCAACGGCACGCCCGCGACGCTCACGCAGTTGCGCGAAGTGGGCGAGATGCTCGTCGATATCCACGGCCAGCACGCGCATCAGTTATTGATGCGTCCGGACGCGCAGCGCGAACTGTTCGATACGCATGCCGGTTTGACCGATAGCGCCGCCGGCGTGAATCGCGCGTGGCGGGCGTGGCGCGATGCGCAGCACGCCATCGACGAAGCGCAAAGCCGCGATCGCGAATTGCAACTGGAGCGCGAGCGTCTTGCCTGGCAGTTGAGCGAATTCGACAAGCTCGCGTCGCAACCGGGCGAATGGGAAGAAGTGAGCGCGGAGCATCATCGGTTGTCGCATTCGGCGAGTCTGATCGACGACGTGCAAGGCGCGCTCGGCGCCTTGTCCGAATCCGACGACGCGATGATCTCGCAGCTCGGCTCGATCATCTCGAAGCTGCGCGGTCTCGCCGATATCGATCCCGAACTGAACGATGCGCTCGCCGCGCTCGAACCGGCGGAAATCCAGTTGCAGGAAGCGTCGTATTCGCTGTCGCACTATGCGCAGCGGCTGGAACTCGATCCGGACCGGCTCGCGCAGGTCGAAAAGCGCATGGAACAGTTGCATTCGACGGCGCGCAAATTCCGCCTTCTGCCGGAAACGCTGCCGGAGGAACACGAGGCGCGTCGCCGTCAACTGGCCGAACTCGATGCTGCCGCGGACCTCGATGCGCTGAACGCGGCTGTCGAAAAAGCCAAAGGCGCGTACTTCGATCAGGCGAAGGTGTTGTCGAAGGCGCGCGCCAAGGCGGCAAAGGCGTTGTCGAAAGCCGTCACCGAAGGCATGCAGGAGTTGTCGATGGCGGGCGGCAGCTTCGACGTCGCGCTCGTGCCGCTCGCCGATGGCGGCGCGAACGGGCTGGAGCAGATCGAATTCCGCGTTGCGGGTCACGCAGGCGTGGCGCTCAGGCCGCTCGCGAAAGTTGCATCGGGCGGCGAACTGGCGCGGATCAGTCTCGCGCTCGCCGTGATCGCCAGCGCCGCGAGCCCGACACCGACGCTGATCTTCGACGAAGTGGACACGGGTATCGGCGGTGGCGTGGCGGAAGTGGTCGGGCGTCTGCTGCATCAGCTCGGACGCGATCGCCAAGTGCTGTGCGTCACGCACTTGCCGCAAGTCGCGGCGCGCGGCGATCAGCACTTCCAGGTCGCGAAGTCATCGGACGATGCGGGCGGCACGGTCAGCACCGTCACCGCATTGAGCCGTGCCAAGCGCGTCGAGGAAGTGGCGCGCATGCTCGGCGGGCTGGAGATTACCGCGACCACGCGCAAGCATGCGAAGGAGATGTTGGCGGCGTGACGTGGATCAACCCACCGAAAACACCCGCTCCCACAACGCCGTCACCAGCTCCCGCTCGCGCACCTGATCGGGCTGAACCCGCGCCTTCTCCATCCCGTCCAGCCGCAGCGTGTGCTGCAGCTTGCGGTAATGCCGGTACACCGCGCCGATTGCATCCGCCTCTTCTTCCGCGATCAGCCCGCTCTTCGCCGCGATCTTCAGCAGCGTGATATTCCCCGCGTTCCGTACGAACTCGCGATGCTCCCGCGAATGCAGCAGCACCCAGTACTGCACGATGAACTCGATATCGACCATCCCGCCGCGATCGTGCTTCAGATCGAACAGATCGCTGCGATTCGGATGCCCCGTATAGACGCGTTCACGCATCGCGACGATCTCGCGCGCCAGCGCCGCCGCATCGCGTTCCATCACGAGCACATCGGCGCGGATGGCTTCGAACTGCGCGCCGATCTCCGCATCGCCGGCGCAGAAACGCGCGCGCGACAGCGCCTGATACTCCCACACCCAAGCCGTATTCGCCGACGCGCTGCTCTCGCGAATCTGGTACTGACGGAACGAATCGAGACTCGTCACCAGCATCCCCGATTCGCCGTTCGGACGCAGACGCAAGTCGACGTCGAACAGCGTGCCCGCGCCGGTCGCGGCCGTGAGCCAGGTGATCAGACGGCGCGTGAAGGTCGTGTAGATATCGGATGCATCGGGATGCGGATCGTCGAAGAGGAAAATCAGATCGAGGTCGGACGCGTAACCCAGTTCCTTGCCGCCGAGCTTGCCGTACGCGATCACCGAGAAACGCGCCACGTCCTGATGGCGCTTCGGGAACTGCTTCCACACGGTCCGCACGGTGACGTCGAGCACGGCATCGGCGAGTTCGGACAGGCGATCGCTGACATGCTCGACCGTGAGATGCCCAGCGAGATCGATCAGCAGAATGCGGAACACTTCGGCCTGATGCGCGTGCCGCAGCAAATCCATCTGATGTTCCGCGTCCTCGGTGACATCGAGGCGATGAGTCAGCGAACGCTTGAACGCTTCCCAGTCGAACGGGCTGGCGATGGCTTCGTCGTCGAGCAATTCGTCGAGCAATTGCGGATGGCGGATCAGATAGCCCGACGCCCAGCGCGAGCCCGACAACACCGACAACACGCGCTCCAGCGCCGCCGGATATTCCGTCAGCAGCGCGAGATACGCGCCGCGCCGCCCGACCGCTTCGAGCAGATCGAACAGGCGCGCGATGGTCTCGCCGCGCCGCGCCGCGTCGATCGACTGCGCGGCTTCGAGCGCGCGCTGCGCGACCACGTCGAAGCGCTCGCGGTTCGGCTCCGGCAAGCTCGCGTAGCGCGACGAATTCCACACGCCGGTCAGGCGCGCGCGCGCCGGCGCCGGGTCCGCGAAGCCGAGTTCGACGAGCCGCGCGCTCAAGTCGTCCTGAGCGGAATCGTCGGCGAGCGCGCTGCTCCAGATCTGCGATGCCGCCGAATCGTCGGCGACGCCGCAGCCGTTTTCGCCGCCGATCTTGTCCGCGAAAATCTCGTCGAACTGTTGCTCGACGAACTCGCGATGCGCGTCCAGCGTTTCCATCAGGGCCGCGTAGTCGGCAAAGCCGAGCGACTTCACGAGCAGCGCGCGCTCGTCATCGGCGACGGGCATCGCGTGCGTCTGCGCATCGTTGCGATATTGCAGCCGATGCTCGATCGTGCGCAAAAACAGATAAGCCGCGTGCAGCGCATCGCACACGGAACGCGCGAGCAGACCGTGCACGGCGGCGCGTTCGAGCACGGCGAGCGTCGGCCGCACGCGAAAATCCGCTGCCTGCCCGCCGCGAATCAACTGAAATACCTGCGCGCTGAACTCGATTTCGCGAATACCGCCGCGCCCGAGCTTGATGTCGTCGGCCTTGTCGGGTCGCATGCTGACGCGCCGCCGCGCTTCCTGCCGAATCTGCTGATGCAGCGAACGAATCGCCGAAATCACGCCGTAGTCGAGATAGCGCCGATAGATAAACGGCGTCGCGATCGCTTCGAGCTGCTTGACGAGTCGCTGCGCCGAGTCGCTCGCGGTCTCCGACACGATGCGCCCCTTGATCCACGCATAGCGCTCCCACTCGCGGCCCTGCACGTAGAAATACTCTTCGAGCATGCCGAGGCTGCACACCAGCGGACCCGAATCGCCGTTCGGCCGCAGCCGCATGTCGACGCGGAACACGTAACCGTCCTGCGTGATTTCGGCGAGCGCGCCGATCAGCCGGCGTCCGAGACGTGTGAAGAATTCCTGCGTCGTGAGCGGCGAGCGTTTGCCGCCCGCGGTCTCGCCATCGTCTTCGTAGACGAAGATCAGATCGATATCCGACGACGCATTCAGCTCGCGCCCGCCCAGCTTCCCCATCCCGACGACACCGAGCGTCAGCCGTTCGCCTTCGGGCCCGCGCGGCTCGCCGAAGATCGCTTCGAGGTCGGCGGACAACACCGCGATGGCGCGCTGGATCGTCACTTCGGCGAGATCGGTCATCGCGCCGGTGACCTCGGCTACACTCGCGGACCCGGCGAGGTCGCGTTCCATCACCGTGCAGAACACTTCGGTGCGCAAACGGCGCAGCGCGGTCTTGAGCGTGGCTTCGTCGAGCGCGCCGGCCGTCACGCACTGCGCGCAGTGTTCGTCGAGACGCGCTTCGATCCACGCGCGCGTGACCGGCGCCTCGCGCCATTGCGCGACGTTCGTCGCCAGTTCGGGACGCGCCGAGTAAGCGCGCGCTGCATAGTTGGAATAGTCGGAACTGAGGAGAGTCGTATCAGTCATGAAAGGTTGGGCTCGCACATTGCTCAATGTCGCTGCTCGATGTCCAGTGTCCCCGCGCAAACCGCCGTCACGCTTTTGACACCGTGTTACATTGCAACGTCAATCACACAAAACTACCATATCGCCCGAACGCCGCAGCATGTCCGACAGCAGACGATCCGTCGACCCGACCGAAGTTGGACAAGCCAAGCCCAGCGGCAACGCCGAGCGCGTCCTGTCGCGTGTCCTGAAAATCCTGCTCGTCATCGCCGCCGTGATTTACTTCGCGGTGGCGGGCATTTATATCGTGCTGCGCTTCGTCGTGCTGCCGCAAGCCGATGCGTTTCGTCCGCGCATCGAGCAGATGGTGTCGTCGAAGATTCACGCGCAGCTGCATATCGGCCGCATTTCCACGCGATGGTCGGGACTCCAGCCGACGCTCGATATCGACAATCTGCGTATCGATGCCGCCGACGGTTCGCCCGGACTCGCCGTGCCGCACGCGAGCGCGCGCGTCGCGTGGTCGTCGCTGTTGCATCTTCAGCCGCGCCTCGCCGATCTCACCGTCGATGGTCCCGATGTGATCATCGCGCGCGATACGCACGGGCAGATCAGCGTCGCGGGCGTGCCGATTCCGGCGCATCGTTCGAACTCGAATGCGTTCACGTCGTGGCTGCTCGGGCAGCAACATATCGTGCTGCGCGACGGCACGCTGCGCTGGCGCGATGCCCAGCACGCCGCGCCCGAAGTCGCGTTCAAACGCCTGCAACTCGCGATCGAAAACGACGGCACGCGGCATCGGCTCGCCTTGAAAGCGCCCGCCGACGGCGATCTGCTGCACGGCCCGCTCGACTTTCGCGCGGACTTCCGCCACGAGCCCTTCACCGCGATGGGCGCGCCCGCCAACTGGACCGGCCGTCTCTATCTGTCCACCGGCCCGCTCGATCTGCCGACCCTCGCGCGCTATGTGAAGCTGCCGTTCACGATGTACGGCGGACGCGTCGATAACCGCATCTGGCTCGACTTCGCGCGCGGGCAATTGCAGAGCGCGTCCGGTCAACTGACGGGCGCGGATGTCGGCCTGCGCGTGCGCGCGACGCAGCCGCGTCTCGACATGCCGGTCGCGCACATGAACTGGACGATCGGTCACCAGGAAGGCACGTACACGCTGTCGCTGTCCGATGTCTACGCCGAACTCGGCCAGCCGCCCGCCGCCGATGGCACGCCCGTATCACGTCTGCTGGCCTCGCATACGCTGGAAGGCGTGTATCGGCCGGCCGCCGTCGGCAAGGGCCAAATGTTCCGCGTGTCGGGCGATCGCGTCGACCTCGGCATTCTCGCGGACTTTCTGCGCGCGCTGCCGTTGCCGTCGCGCGTGCTCAACGAACTGGTGCGCTACAACCCGCACGGCCAGATCGCCGACTATACGATCTACACCGAACGCGCCGCGCCGAAGACCGACGAGGAAGCACAACGTCAGCGCGAAAAAGGCGACGTGCCGCTGCTGCATTACGCGTTCAAGGGCAAGCTCGAAGGCATCAGCGTGCAGGCGCAGGAGCCGCCGCCGGGACTCACGATCAACAATCATCCGCGGCCGGGCATTCCGGGCATCGAGAATCTGTGGGGTTCGGTCGATGCCAACGAAGCGAAGGGTTCCATCGATATCGACACGAAGAACGCGGCCGTTACGATTCCCGGTGCCTTCGACGATCCGCGCCTGACCTTCGATTCGATCCAGGGTCACGCGAGCTGGACCGTCGCCGATGCGATCGCGCCCGGCCAGTTGCGCCGCGCCTTCACGATCCAGCTCGATACGCTGCGCGTGAAGAACGCCGACACCGAAGCCGAAGCGACCGCGACATACTGGAACCAGGGCTCGGGACGCGGCAATCTCGATCTGAAGGCGAATATCGATCATCTGAAGGTGACGAGCCTCGTGCGCTATCTGCCGACGAGCCTCAACGAGCGCGTGCGGACCTATATCGGCCACGCGTTGCAGGCGGGCACGGCGCGTCACGGCACGATCGAAGTGCACGGCGATCTCACCAAATTCCCGTACTCGAAATTCCCCGACGCGGGTCAGTTCAAAATCGTCGCGCCGTTCACGGGCGGCCGATTCGATCCGACGCCCTTCCCGCCGCGCAAGATGATGAACGGCACGCCGCAAATCTGGCCGGGCTTCGACGGCATCGACGGCACGTTTCATCTGGCGCAGAACAAGCTCGGCTTCGATATCCAGCGCGGACACTATCGCGGCGTGCGCGTATCGACGGTGACGGGACGTATCGACGATCTCGGCAATCGCGAAGGCAAGCTGTGGATCGACGGCCGCGCGCACGGGCCGCTCGCCGACATGCTGCATTACGTCGACGAGAGCTCGCTCGGCATCATGGCCAAGCATGCGACGCGCAAGATCGACACGAAGGGCGACGCCGCGCTGGCGCTCACGCTCGGCATTCCGCGTTACCGGCCGCCCGCGCCGCTGTCGCCGATCAAGACCGACTACAAAGGCTCGCTCACCTTCGCCGACGACGAAATCCGCTACGGCAATCTGCCGCCGCTCACGCATCTGCACGGCCGCGCGGATTTCGCCGAAAAAACCGTCACGCTCGATGCCCTCACCGCGCAACTGCTCGGCGGCGACGTGCGCGCGAAAGGCGGCGTGAAGCCCGACGGCAGCTATACCTTCGATGTCAACGGCCGCGTCGGCGCGGATCTGGCTCAGCGGCTCGAGGCGCGCATCACGCCGCAGACCAAGGCGTTCCTGCAACGCATCACCGGGACCGCGCCGTATGAACTGCATGTGCATGGCATCAAAAAGGCGCTGCCAGTCGTGCAGGCCAGTTCGGATCTGACCGGCATCGGCTTCGATCTGCCCGCGCCGTTTGGCAAGGCGCAAGGCGAGCCGATGCCCTTTTCGTTCACCTTCAAACCCTTGCCGCAAGGTTCCGACGATCCCAACGCGCCGAACGATCAGGACAATCTGCACGACGCGCGTCTGACGCTCGGCCCGTTGCAGGCGCATTACCTGTTGCAGCAGATCGGGCAGGCGCGCGTCAATGTCGATCCGCAAAATCCCGCGCAGCCGATGGACCTGCGCGCGCGCCTGAAGGTCGTGCGCGGCGCGATCGCGGTGAACAAGCCGGCGGATTTGCCGTCGCAAGGCGTGGCGGCCGTCGTCGATCTGAACGAGCTCGATGCCGACGCGTGGCGCAAGGTGTTCGCCTATATCAGCGCCGACGCGCAAGCCCAGTCGCCCGCCGCCGACGTCAATGCGCCGCGTCCGCCGATCCCGGAGACCGTGCGCCAGTTCCTGCCCAAACGCGCCGCGATCCACTTCACGACGCTCAAGCTCGCCAATCGCCGCTGGGAAAACGTCGCGATCGGCGCGACCGAAACCGATCGAAAGTGGCAGGCGAACGTGGCATCGAATCAGGTGTCGGGCTATCTCGCGTGGACGCCGGGACCGACGCCGCAAAGTCCCGGCGCATTGCAGGCGCGTTTCGCCAAGGTCGTGATTCCCGAGAAAACCGAGGACGATCTGCTCGGCCGGGTGGTGCGCAAGCCGCCGCGCAACATGCCGTCGATCGATCTGATCGTCAACGAACTGGTGTATCGCAACCGCGATCTGGGCCGCCTCGAAGTCGACGCGCACAACGATTTCGTCACCGACGATCCGGTCTGGACGCTCGACAAGTTCGAACTCGCCAACGACGACGCGACGCTCTCCGCCAACGCGACCTGGCGCGATCTGCCGGGCGCGACCGTGATGCGCGCCGCCCAGCAGGAAACCATGCCCTACGACACCGACGACGACATTCCGCGCCGCACGTCGCTCGATTTCAAACTCGACGTGAAGAACGGCGGCCAGTTGATGGATCTCTTCGGCCTGCCGCGCACGGTCAAGGGCGGCAGCGGCACGGTGACGGGCCACGCGGGCTGGAACGGCGGCCCGACCAATATCGACATGACGACGCTCGACGGCAACGCCGATGTCGAGCTCAAACACGGGCAGATTCTGCGCGCCCCGGGCGCGGCGAAGTGGCTCGGCATTTTCAGCCTGCGCAGCCTCGCGAATCTGCTGACGCTGCATTTCGAGGATGTGGTCGGCAAGGGGTTGCCGTTCGAGAAGATCACCGGCCACGCGAAGATCGACAACGGCATCGGCCGCACCGACGACTTCACGATGATCACCTCGCCCGCGCGCGTGCGGATGCAAGGCCTCGTCGATCTGCCGAAGCAGACGCAGGATCTGAACGTGAAGGTGATCCCGACCGTCGGCGCGGGGACGCTCGCGATCGGCGCGGCGGTAATCAATCCGCTGCTCGGACTCGGCGCGCTCGCGGCCGATGTCGCGCTGTCGAAGTCGATCCAGAAGGCCTTCGAAATCGACTATTCGATCACCGGTTCGTGGCAAAAACCGGTCGTCCAGCGACTGCACGGCGATCAGGGTAAGATCGAAACACCTGCCGCCACGCCTATTCCGTCAGTGGCTCAATAAAAGCGTCGTGGCCGGACTCCGCCCTATTTTCGTCACCTTTTTGCAATCTCAGCGAGAAACATGAGCGAAAAATCGAGCGAAAGCGCGTCGGCCGCGCCGTTTCAGGTCGCCGCGCTGCAAATGGTCAGCACGCCGGATCGCGATCGCAATCTGGCCGACGCCGGACGGCTGATCGCCGAAGCCGCGCGCGGCGGCGCGCAACTCGTGCTGCTCCCCGAATACTTCTGCTTCATGGGCTACAAGGACACCGACAAGCTCGCCATCCGCGAGATGCCCGGCGACGGCCCGATCCAGCGCTTTCTCTCCGACGCCGCGCGCGAACATCGCGTGTGGATCATCGGCGGGACGCTGCCGTTGCAGTCGCCGGAAGCGAATCGCGTGCTCAACACGACGCTCGTGTTCGATCCGGCGGGCAAGCAGATCGCGCGTTACGACAAGATTCATCTGTTCAATTTCGAGCGCGGCGAGGAATCGTTCGACGAAGCGCGCACCATTTGTCCCGGCAGCGACGTGCAGACCTTCGATGCGCCGTTCGGACGCGTCGGTTTGTCGGTCTGCTACGACCTGCGTTTTCCGGAGTTGTATCGCAAGCTCGGCGATTGCGCGCTGATGGTCGTGCCGTCCGCGTTCACGTACACGACCGGCCGCGCGCACTGGGAGACGCTGCTCAAGGCGCGCGCCGTCGAGAATCAGTGCTACGTGCTGGCGGCGGCGCAAGGCGGCACGCACGAGAATGGCCGCAAGACGTGGGGCCACAGCATGCTGATCAATCCGTGGGGCGAAATTGTCGCCGTGAAGGACGAAGGCGCGGGCGTCGTGGCGGGCGGCATCGATTTGCAACGCATCGCGGCCGTGCGGGCGAGTTTGCCGGCGTATCGGCATCGCGTTATCGGCTGACGGCTTGAAGTGGCCGCTTGTGCGCCGCACATGGCGACATCGCGCCAGAGATTAGAATAATCCGAACTATGACCCCGAACTTTGCAACAGGCACCGCATGAACATCATCGAACCCGGTATTCGTAATCTGGTCACGGCGAAGGACGTGCTGCTGACGCCCTACGGACTCGACGAAGGACTCATCACGCGCACGCTCGCGGATATCTTCACGCATCGCGTCGATTACGCCGATCTGTATTTTCAGTCCACCCGCAGCGAGACGTGGAGTCTCGAGGAAGGCATCGTCAAGTCGGGCAGCTTCAGCATCGATCAGGGCGTCGGCGTGCGCGCCGTGTCCGGCGAGCGCACGGCGTTCGCCTATTCCGACGACCTGTCGGCCAAATCGATCCGTCAGGCCGCGCTCGCCACGCGCGCGATCGCCAAATCCGGCGGCGGCAAGCACAAGATCAAACCGGCGAGCACGCTGACCGGCGTGTCGGGCCGCGATCTGTATCTGCCCGCCGATCCGCTCAATTCGCTCGATGCCAACGCCAAGGTGAAGCTGCTCGAACGCGTCGAGCAGATGGCGCGCGGCAAGGACCCGCGCATCTCGCAGGTGATGGCCGGCATGGCCGCCGAATATGACGTCGTGCTGGTCGCGCGCAGCGACGGCGCACTCGCGGCGGACGTGCGTCCGCTGG
>NZ_LFJJ01000037.1 GCF_001189365.1 Candidatus Burkholderia verschuerenii
GATGACAGCCCGAATGGGTCGAGACTCGCGCAGCGCGGCTCGATGCCGCCCACGGTCGCGGCGCACGCCGCGAGCTCGGTTGCGGCACAACAGCCCGACCGTGCCCGCAGGGCGCGGGAAGCCCCAAAGTTTGCGAACCATGCCCCACACATTGCACCAGATGCAATATCCAGAACGCATAACGTTTGCTCTTACTGTGAAATGCGAATTTCCTTGTCTTACGAACGATTTCAGCTTATGATTCGACAATCAAAACATACCATTTTGATTAGTCAATTTAACGGTTTTTGACGAGCGCGTTAGCAGATTTCGAGGCGCGCTTCTCTTCTGCCCGATCAAGGAGCGCGGTATGAAACTCGGTAAGCCTCTCGCGGTGTTGGCGTTGATGATGAGTTCGTGGACGGTGCCGCAAGCGGCACACGCGAGCACCTACGGTTGTCAGGTGTTGCTGTGCCTGGCGACGCCGGGCAGTCCGACGAAGTATTCCGAGTGCGTGCCGCCGATTACGCGCCTGTGGGACGATCTTGACCACGGCCGGCCCTTCCCGTCGTGCGATCAGTCGGACGGCAACCAACCGGGCAATTACGCTCAACAACTGTACGCACCGTATGACCCCTGCCCCGACCCGCTGAAACCTGCCGCGCAGGGCAGCTACGTCGTGCAGGGCTCGCGCAACTCGACGCAGAAGCAAAGCTGGTACTACGGCGGCGCTGACCAATACACGCTCGTCGGCCAGCCGCAAATGTCCGAGCCGCAAAGCCAAGGGCAACCCGCAGGCCCGCAGGCGTGCGTCGGGAACACTGTCGGCACGTACACGATCGGCAACTACAACGACGGCGATCAGCAGACGATCACGGTTTACGATCAGGTGCAGTGGCAACAGTACAAGTCGCCGCGTGCGATCGACGTGTACGTGAACGGCAAGATGTATAACCGGGTTCACTGGTAAGCGAGGGCGCGATGAAACTCCGTGCTCTGCTCGATCGCCTCCTTTCCGAAAAAGCGCTCACGTTCGGCGTGTGGCTTGCCATCGTGGCGCTGATGTTCTACGCCGTTGCGAGCGCAGTGCAGAACGCCGGCCTGCTGACGGTGAACGCCTTGCATTCACCGGCCGCTCTCGGCACTTGGCTTGTTTTCGCCGTTATGGCGTTCGTGATGCTCCTGCAAGCGGGTCCGCTTGCAGCGTCGCTCGTTTCGTTCTTCGTGGACGAAGGCGGTCGCGATGCTTGATTTCATCGCAATCGCCCAACAGTGTGCGCCGACAGTCGCGCCGCAAACACTCGCCGCGGTGGCTCACGTCGAATCGTCATTCAATCCGTATGCGATCGGCGTCGTTGGCGGGAAGCTCGAACGTCAGCCGCGCAGTAAGGCAGAAGCCGTTGCGACGGCGCGCGAGCTCGAACGCCTCGGCTATAACTTTAGCCTCGGAGCGGTTCAGGTGAACCGCTACAACCTCGCCAAGTACGGCGAAACCTACGACACGATTTTCGATCTGTGCCGGAACCTTCGGGCCGGTGCTGCCATTCTTCAGGACTGCTTTGCGCGTGCGAAGCCGATCTATCGGAACGATCAGCAGGCACTTCGCGCGGCGTTTAGCTGCTACTACAGCGGTAACTACGTGACCGGGTTCCGACAAGGTTACGTGCAAAAGGTTGTGCTCGCGGCATCCGACGATCCGAACGCAATCCCGGTTGTGCCGGCGATTGATAAGAACGCGTCCCCGGCTGCGCCGGCGAACGCGAGCTCGGGCGCGGTTGTGCTGCGCGCGCGGCGCATCGCACCGGCCGAACGCCCTGCCCCTGCTTGGGCGGTGCGTGCGGTGGACGCGGGTGCCGAAAAAGGCGGGGGTCTTAAATACGAAGCCACGGAGGATGACGGTGACAAAACTCCTGCTGATTGAATCGCCGAACAAGATCCACACGTTGCAAGAGATTTTGGGCGACGACTGGAAAATCATCGCGACTTACGGCCATATCCGCGATCTGCCGGATGACGAAATGGGCGTAAGTGCGCCGACGTATCGGCCGCAGTACGTGTTGAGCGAACGCGGTGCGCGGCAGGTTGCCGCCATAAAGAAGGCGATGGCGAGCGCCGACGAAATCTACCTCGGAACCGACCCGGATCGCGAGGGCGAGTCTATTTCGTGGCACATCAAAGACGCGTGCGGCATCACGGAGTACAAGCGCGTGCGCTTCAATGAGTTGACGGCAGACTACGTTCGCAAGGTCATCGCGAAGCCCGACAAGATCGACAATCAGCGCGTGTTGGCGCAGGAAACGCGGCGCGTTGAGGATCGGTTTCTTGGCTACAAGGTCAGCCCGGCATTGAGCCAGATTGGCGGCATGAAGCTGTCGGCCGGTCGCGTGCAAAGCATCGCGAATCGCATCGTCGTCGAGCGCGAGCTCGCCATCAAATTTTTCAAGCCGACCGATCACTTCGGCGTCAAGCTCGATTTTGGTGAGTGGTTCGCAGAATGGGACACGAAGGCGTTCGTTTCCGAAGAGTCGCCGTATGTGCTCGATCGCGAGCTCGCGACGCGCATCGCGGCGCTTGCCTCGGTCACGGTCGCGCAGTTCGACGAAGGCCGCGCGACGCGTTCGCCGCCCGCGCCGTTCACCACGTCAACGATGCAGCAGGCCGCGTCGGTGTCGCTCAAGATGAAAACTGCCGACGCGATGGATACGGCGCAAAAGCTCTTCGAGAAAGGGCTGATTACCTACCATCGTACCGATAGCCCGAACCTGTCGGCCGATGCAGTCGCGGCGATCTTCGCCTACTGCGACGCGGCCGGCCTGCCGCGCGCCGAGAAGCATCGCCAGTTCAAGGCTCGCGAGAGTGCGCAAGAGGGTCACGAAGCGACGCGGCCCACTGAGTTTGAAGTGCTGGAAGCGGGCGACACGCCGCAAGAGCGGGCTCTGTATCGGCTCATCTGGCAACGGGCAGTTGCCTCGCAAATGGCCGAAGCGAAGTACGCAACGCGCACGGCAGTCCTGTCGGGTGGTGAGCTCGACGGCAAGCCGGTCACGTTCACGGCGAAGGGCCGCACGCTGCTCGAACCGGGCTGGCTTTCGTTGACGAAAGGCGATCAGGCCGAAGAGCAAGAGGCCGAAGTCGCCAATCCGATTCCGAAGCTCTCGAAAGGCTCGGCGCTCACGCCCGCAGGCGAGGTCGTCGCGAAGAAAACGCGTGCGCCTGCGCGCCTCACTGACGCGTCGCTCATCAAGATCCTCGACGAGCGCGGCATCGGTCGGCCCTCGACGTTTCAGAGCATGGTCAAGACGCTACTTGACCGGGGCTACGCCACGCAGACGAGCGATATGCGCCTATTTGCAACGGAGCTCGGCACCTACGTCTATCAGGCGCTGAACGGCCGTTTCGGCTTTATGGATTTCGACTACACGCACGACATGGAAGCACGTCTCGACGAGATTGCCGAAGGCCGCGCGAAGTATGTCGATACGGTCGCGTCATTCGAGAGCGACATTGATGCGGAAGTCGCGCGGTTCCTGACCGACGTGAAGCCGCGCTTTCCGTGCCCGACGTGTGGGCGTCCGATGCACCGGATTGAGCCCGACGACAAAGAGCCGTTTTGGGGCTGCTCGGGCTACCCGGACGATTGCAAGACGACGCGGCCGGATGCCAACGGCAAGCCGGGCGCTGCGGCTGGCCCTGCCCTCTCGGCCCACAAGTGCCGTTGCGGCAAGCCGCTGATTCACCTGAAACGCGCAGCCTCGGGCGATACGAAAGGTTACGACTTTTGGGGGTGCAGCGATCGCGGTACGTGTTCGCAGACATATCCGAACAAGAACGGCAAGCCTGACTATGCCGCCGCGATGAACAAGAAGCCCGGAGGGGTTCAGGTCGGCGGGAAGAAGCCACCGGCAAAGAAAGGCGGGCTCGCTCTTCTCAAAAAGCACTAAATTGATAAATCAATTCATTGCCTTTTGATTTCTGACACCCTATGATCTGAATTATCAAAACGAGTAATTTTGATGCTCAAGGCTCGTATGTGGATAGAATTGTGTCCCTCACCTTACGAGACAAACACGAGGATGGACACGATCAACGAAGTGGCGCTGAAAGAGCGCGAATCCCTGGGGCAGCTAGTGAGTTTCAGGGTTATTGAGGTTGACAGGAAATACGAACTCCATTGCCGCTTCATGTGGCAGGAAAGCGAGGTGCAACTAATCACACAACGTAAGAAGCCCCGTACATGGTCGAGCCTCGATAGCCTCGTCGATTACCTCGACAAGACGTTCGGGCCGATCCCGACCATATTCCTTCGACATTTTTCTGAGAGTGAAGCAAATGCACTTGCAAACGGCCGACCTGAACCGCCCGACGCTGGCGAAGTACCTGACTGACCTTCTCGCGCGCAAGCGCGTCCATCTGGCGATGGCGCGCGGCGCTGTCACGGCCGGCGCGCTGCTGCCGGCTCTGTGCTTTGCGCAGGTGAGCATTGCTTCGCCGGCCCAAAGCATCTTGCAAATCATTTCGGCAGGCTTCGCGATCATCGCCGGTATCGGCGTGATCTTCTGCACGATCGCGGGTATTTTCGGCTTCGCGCAATGGACGCGACTGCTGAACATCATCGGCTGGATCGTCGCGGGTGGCGGTGGCCTCGCTCTCGCAACATACGCCGCTTCGCTGGCCGTTTGAGCTCGGGTGCTCACATGGCCAATTCCGACGACAGGGAAGAACTCATCACGGTCGAGAAAGTCGCGCTCGGGATGACGAAGCCGGTCATGAAGGGCGGCATTCCGATTTCCGCTCTCGCGATCATCTTCGCGTTTAGCGCCGAGCTCGTTCTCTTCGGCTTCCTGTTCTTCAAGAACCCGTTTTTCGGTCTGGTGGGTCTGCCGCTGTATGGCATGGCTCGCATCCGTGCTCGGGTTGAAGAGCGCTTCATCGAGCTCATGGCGGCAGCGGCACGCACGCGCTGGTTTAACCGTGCGCGTCGCCGTTGGGGCGCAACGACGTTGAGCCCGCTCCGCTTTCGCAAGAGCAAGGTTTGGCGATAAGGGGGGCACGTGATGACACCGTTCGTTGCTCATGCAATTCCGCGTTTCGGTGCGTACTCCGGTGGTCATGGGGCGCACGGCATTGTCGATCTCATCATTGATTCGGTAGTCCGCAGCGCGGTCTATCGAATGGTCGGCGCGGCGATGCACGGGCATGACTTTGCGGCGATGTTGGGGATTGGCGTGAGCCTGATCCTCGGAGCCGTCGCCGTGCGGCACTTACTCCGATAGCAGAGAGCACTATGAATCTGGCTGACCGACAATACCTGCTTGAAAACTCGGGTTTCCTGCCGAGTCAAATCCCGTACAAGGTTCATGCGACGCACGAATTCTTGAGCACGCAGGCGGGCGACTATGTGACGGTGCTTTCCGTCGATGGCGTCACCTTCCAGACGTCCGACATTGGCGACGTCAATATCGCGCACGAAACATTGAACATCATCCTGCGCAACCTCGCCAGTCCGCACCTGTCGATCTGGACGCATACCGTCCACGACGAGGAAAAGACCTATGTGGACGGCTCTTTTCCGACCACGTTCGCGACGAAGTTCAACGACGTATATCGCGCCGACGTGAGCGGCACGCGCCTCATGTCGAGCAGGATCTATATCACGCTCGTCTATCGGCCGATCGTCGAAAAGGCTGAACGTGCGGTGCTGCTTCGCAAGAACACGAACAAGCGCGCGGCCGACGAGCTCGCGGAAGTCCACACCGAAGCACGCGACAAGCTCACGGACGCCGTTCGCACGCTCTCGCGGATGCTCGCGCGGTACAACCCTGTCCAACTCAAGACGTACCGCCATCGCGGTAGCCTGTTTTCCGAAGTGCTGGAATTCTTCGGCTATCTGGTGAATGGGTACTGGCAGCGCGTGCCGGTTCTCCCGGCTGATATTTCGACGTACCTGCCGACTGCGCGCCCGATTTGGGGTGTGGATGCCTACGAACTGCGCGGGCCGGTAGAAACGCGCTACGGCGTTTTTCTGGCCTTCCAGACGTATCCGGGCAGCACTTACCCCGGCTTGCTCGATGGCCTGCTCACGGAGCCGTTTAGCTACGTGCTCACGCAGAGCTACCAATTCATGGATCGCACTAGCGCGCAAGAATCGTTGCAGAAAGAGCGAAACAAGCTCGCCGGCAGCGGCAATCTCGTCGAAGAGCAAATCGCGGACATTGACGACAAGATTCGGATGCTCAACAACGGCGAAATCGTGTACGGCGGGCATCATCTGTCGCTCAACGTTTTCGGCAAGGATCAAAAGACGTTGCGCAACGCCGTCGCGGTCGCGCAAACGGCGCTCGGCAGCGTCGGTTGCAATGTGGCACGCGAAGATGATGCGCTGGTCGAAGCGTTCCTCGCGCAGTTGCCGGGCAACTTCCGCGAGCGTCCGCGCCTGAGCGGCCTCGACTCGCGCAATTTCGCTGCACTGTCGGCATTCCACAACTACCCGACCGGGCAGAAGGAGAATAACCAGTGGGGCGACGCGATCGTGATGATGCGTACTACGGCGGGCTCGCCCTACTTCTTCAACTATCACCACTCGAAGGCAGCGATTCAGAAGCTCATCCGTAACAGCGCGTCGCTTGATTACGACGCGACTGTGACGGCTACCGAAGAGAACGCGTCGGAAGAAGAGCGCCGCAACGCGCGCGATGTGTACGCGTCGATCGCGGAACAGCAAGTGACGGCATTGCAGGTCGCGAAGGACGAGGAAGAATATCTCGACGACGACGTGCCGCCGACCGCTTTCGTTGACGAAAGTGAAGGGCCATTCCGCGACGCTCCGTTTGCGAAGCGCACGCCTGAAATTCAGGCGGCTGTGAAAAAGCAAATGGTCGCGAACCTCGGCAACATGATTATCATTGGGCCGGCCGGTAGCGGTAAAACCGTGATGCAAGGTGTGCTCGCGACGTTTAGCACGAAGATTCCGGCGATGCGGATTGCCGTGCTCGACAAGGACGAGGGCATGAAGCTCATGGTCGTTGCCAACGGTGGGACGTACCTGTCGATCAAGCACGAAACCGATGAGCGCGGCAACGCTCGCTATTCGGGCATGGCTCCGCTTCAAATGGTGACCAACGAAGCGAACACCGCATTGGTGATTCGCCTCGTTCGCAAGCTGTGCGCGCCGGCCGGCCAAACGCTCTCGATGCAGGAATCGAATTCGATCACTTACGCCGCGCGTGAAGTGATGAAGCGCCCGGCTTCCGAACGACGGCTGCGTCAGGTGTATGACCTGATTCCGAGCGATTCGAGCGAAGGCGCGAAAGCCCGCCTCGAACAGTGGGTGTATGACGGCGACCACGCATGGGTGTTCGACGGCGAGCGCGATCATATCTCGCTCGGCGCGAAGCTCGTCGGGTTCGACATTACGGACTTCCTCGAAATCCCCGAACTGCGCTCGCCGATCATCATGTATCTCGCGCATCGCGTGCGGCACGAAATGATTACGGGCTCGCCGTTCGTTTGGTTTTGGGATGAGTTCTGGAAGAGCCTGCAAGACGAGGAACTGAGCTACATCGCAAAGGATGAGCTCAAAACGATCCGCAAGAAAAACGGCCTGCTGGTGATGGGTACGCAGGAGGCCGAGGACATTGTGAACTCGCCGATCAGCAGCACGATTATCCAGCAGACCGCGACCATGATTCTGTGCCCGAACCCGAAGGGCGATCGCAAGGCATACGTGGACGGGCTCAAACTGACGGAAACGGAGTTCCAGATTGTGGTGAGCGGCATGCCGGTCGGCAGCAATCGTTATCTGGTCAAACAGGGTCATTCGAGCGTCGTCGTGGAGCTCGATCTGAGCGCGCCGTCTTTCGCGGATTCGCTCTCGATCCTCTCGGGCACGAAAGAAAACGTGCGTCTCTACGAATCCATTGTCGCCGAGCTCGGCACGTCCAACCCGGATGCGTGGCTTCCGGTGTTCTATCAAAGGAGAAATGCAGCATGAAACGCCTTGTTATTACCGCTGCCCTCTTGGCGGCACTGACTTCCGGTTCGGCCTTCGCGCAGGGCATCCCGGTTTACGACAATACGTCGTTCCTCACGCTCGTCCAAAGTTTCCAGCAGGCGCAGCAAACCTACTCGCAGTTGCAGACGACGTACAACTCGACGGTCGGCAGCCGTGGCCTTAGCAGCCTCATCAACAACCCGGCCGCACGTCAGTATCTTCCGTCCGATTTTCAAGGCGTTCTGAGCGGCATCAGCACCGGCAGCGGCGATCTGTCCGGCCTGGCGAAACAGATCCTCTCGAATAACTCGGTGCTGAATTCGAGCCAGCTTGCGGCACTGAGCCCGGCCAATCAGCAGTTGATCGCGGCAGCACGTAATCAGAATGCGTCGCTCTCGGCGGCGTCGCAGTCGGCATTCTCGGCCGCGACCCAACGCTTTACGACGCTGCAAACGCTGATTGACTCGATCGACGGCGAAACCGATCCGAAGGCGATTCAGGACTTGCAGGCCCGGATTCAGGCCGAAAACGTCATGATGCAAAACGAGAATGCACGCCTCGCAGCGATGAGCGCTGCGAGCACGCAGCAACAGCAAGTGCAAATGCAGGCCGATCGTGAGCGCGCGGTGGGCTTCACCAACACCGCACCCCCTGCTTTCTAAGGAGCCGTACACCCATGCGCCGAAACACGCAATTGAAGATTGTCGCGGGTTTCGCGTTGTGCGCCGCACTTGCGGCGTGCAACACGAAACCGACTGCGATCCCGTTCTTGGATCGGGTCTTGACCGTTGACGAGTTCACGCAGCAGGCCGACATGCGCAAGCGCGTGCTCGACGCCTGCCACGAGAATCCGGGCGAGCTCGGCCAAGACCCGAACTGCATCAACGCGGCCAAGTCGGCGGAAGCGCAGTTCACGAAGGGCAATATCCCGAAGTTCTAACGAAGGCACGGCCCCATGAATATCACTCTGTTCCAAAACATATTCACGCACTATCAGGCCGCGATTGACGCGTTCCTGAATGCGGGAATCTCGCGCACCATCAGCGCGTTTCTCCCGGTCGCCACAACGTGCTTGGGTATCTACTTCATCCTGTACGCTTGGGCCGGGATTCGGGGCAAGGTGCAGGACTGGGGTAACGATATGGTCGCGCGCACGATCAAGCTCGTTCTCATTCTGAGCATTGGCTTTTCGGTCGCCGGCTACGGTACATACGTGCTCAATCCTGTCCTGAATCTGCCGAACGATCTAACGACCGTTGTAACCGGGCAAACGGCCGACTCGGTTGCCGGGCCGTCGATCCTCGATCAGCAGCTTGGCAAGGCGATGGACATGGGGAACGACGCAATGTCGCAAGGTGGCATCACGTCGTCGAGCGGGTTTTCGTACTACCTCGCGGGCATCGTGTTCTATCTCGCCGGCATCATCATGACTGTCTACGCCGCGTACCTCATCCTGCTATCAAAGGGGATGCTGACCGTGTTGCTCGCCTTCGGCCCGATCTTCGTCGGTTGTCTCATCTTCGACGTGACCAAACGTTTTTTCGATGCGTGGCTCGGCCTCATCGTCAATTACATCTTCGTCAACGTGTTCGCGGTAACGATCGTGTCGTTCACGTTCGTCGCCTTCCAGCAATACCTTTCGGCGATGACCTCGGAATCGGGCCTTGGCGGTGCGCTCGGCCTGCTCGTTATCGCGATCATCGACATTCTCATCATCATGGGCGTGCCGCATGTCGCATCGAGCCTCGCGGGTGGCTCGCCGGTTGGTACTGGCTTCGGCAATTGGGTCGTCTCGACGGCAACGGGCGGCGCTTCGCGCGTGCTCGCCGGCAAGCTCGGCCAAGGTGCGAAGTGGTCGGGCGGCAAAGCGGGCCTCGGCGCGAAGGCTGCGGCTCGCGCCGCAACGAGTCGATTCCGCATGAACAGCGTCAAGGGGCTTTAGCGATCTGACCATCGGGACAAAGCGGCGGGTTTCCGCCCGCTGCTTTTTCTGCGCCCTACCACATCAAAAACTACTGTTTTGATAAATCAAAACGTGCTATCTTGATTATCGATCATCTAGTTCCTGGGAGTCCAAACCATGCGCTACACCATCCTCGCTTTGCTTGCGCTGCTGCTTGCGGCCTGCGCATCAGGCCCGGCAAAGCCGGTCACGTGCGACGGTTCCAACCTTCGCCCGATTAATCCCGGCTACTCGGTGCAGTACCAGCCGAAGGCTGACGTTTCTTCGGCTGCGCCGGCTTCGGCTGCGTCGGCCGCTCATCCTTGAACTGACGGAGTGACGTAATGCAACCGATGACGCCCGAAGAAGAGCGCGAGTATTTCGCTCAAGCTCGCACGTGGGACGTAGACCGCGTGACAAAAGCGGAAGCGAGCGAAAAGCGTGCATGGACTGTTGCGCGCTGGCAGTGGATTTTCATGGTGCTGCTTGTTGTGCTCTGCATCGTGTTGGCCGCTGCCCGCAAGGTCTATCCGTTCCTGATCGTCCAGCACGCGGACGGCACGACGGAAACGACCGACCTGCTCTCGAACTCGCAATCGACGTATCAGGAAGCGCTCAACCAGTATTTCATCCGGCAGGCCGTGGCCGCGCGCGAGAACTACAACTACTCGCAGGCGCAGACGCTGTACAACACGGCGCAGTTGTTCAACTCGCCGGAACAGCAGAAGGTCTACAAGGCGCAGTCCGACCCGGATAACGCTGAATCGCCCTCGGCGAAGTATTCGAACCGCTTCGATGTGACGCTCGACGAGAATAGCCCGCCTGTGACGCAGGATTTCAACAAGCACACTGGCATCACGATCGCAACGTACCGTTGGCGCCAGATTGTGACGCCGAAGGATGGAAGCCTCCCGGCGAAGCCCGTCAACTGGATTTCGACGATCACGTACAAATACGTCGGCACGCCGGCTAACCCGAAGGTTCGCTCGATCAATCCCTTGGGCTTCCAAGTGATTGACTATCGCCGCGACCCCGACCAAGGAGGGGCACTGCAATGAAACGCTTCCCTGCCCTCTTGGCCGCGCTGCTGATTGCTGCGGCTGTCGTTCCGAGCCTCGCCTGTGCCGAGTCGATTCCGATGGCGAGCCCCGAAGATTCGCATATCCGCGTGGTCAAGTATGACCGTGCCGACGCGGTGCGCTTGGTGGTGGCCTACGGCCAGCGCACGCACATCGAGTTCGGCGCTGGTGAGGTCGTGACGTATGTTTCGACCGGCGACGATGCGGCTTGGGACGTTGGCCCGGAGAAGAACATCAAGAATCACTTGTTCCTTAAGCCGGTCGATAAGTTTCCGCAAACCAACTTGGTCGTCGTGACGAACAAGCACACGTACAACCTGAATCTCGTCGTCGGCTCGAAAGCAACCTACTACGCCGATCTGCTGTACGTGTACCCGGATGAGCTCAAGGCAAAGGCTGACGCCAAGCGTGCGCAATCGACGCTTGACGCCGCGAGCGCCGGCAGCGAGCCGAAGCCCGGCGACAACACAAACTATTGGGTGCAGGGCTCGGAAGAGCTCACGCCCTCGCGCGCATGGGATGACGGGCGTTTCACGTACATCGAATTCCCGGCCGGCGCGCAGTTGCCCGCCATGTATACGGTCGGCGACGACGGCGACGAAGTAATCGCCAATCCGTCCGTCGATCCGAATACGGGCGTGCTGTCGCTGCCCTACCTCGTCAAGAAAATCGTTCTTCGGCGCGGTGACAAGCTCGTTGCGTGTGTGTTCAACAAGGGCTATACCGGGCCGGGCCGTGGCTCGCCTACCGGCACGATTTCGAAGAGCGTAGTCCGCACGATCAAGGGGAGCCCGCAATGAGTATCTTCGATCGCTTCAAACGCGACCAGGCGGAGCCGGATGCCGCAGCGAATCAGTTGGGCGGCGAACCGGCGCACGTCGAAGGCGATCGCGGCATTCCTTCGGTCAACACGAAGCGCCGTTCCTCGCTCCTGACGCGCTTGTTTGCAGGCGTGCTGTTCCTGTTCGCACTCGCGCTGCTCGCCGTATCGGGGTGGACGCTGTACAAGAAGTACCTCGCGCCGGCTGAATCCCCGGCACAAGCTACGCCGAAGAAGCGCGACGAGCTCGGCAATGGCTCGCCGCTCGACTTGTCCAAGGCTAAGCCGTCGCTGCCGGCCTCCCAGCCGGCAGGATTCGCGCAGGCGGCATCTGCGCCCGCAGCGGCGTCGCAACCCGCACAGGCCACGCAGCCGGTGCGCGTACAGGGCCAGCAGAAAGCGCCTCTCACGCCCGCTGAACGCAAGCGGGAAAAGGGCATGATGTACGGTAGTGGTGAGTCTGCGCAGCCTGTGCAACCGCCTCCCGGCGGTGGCGCTGGTGGTGGTGCTCTGCTCGGCGGCAATGGGAACTCGCAGCAAAACGGGCTCGGCTCGATGCTGACGAGCACGCGCACGCCGATGGCTGTCGCGACGATGCTGCCCGACCCTGATTACCTCGTCCAGAAGGGCACGGTTATCGACTGTATCGCGCAGTCTGCTATCAACACGACGCAGCCGGGCATGTTGAATTGCCTCGGCTCCGACGACGTGTATAGCAAGAGCAATCGCGTGATCCTGCTCGATCGCGGCACGGTCTATCACGTCGAGTATCAGCGCGGCTTGAATCAGGGACAAGACCGGATTTTCATGCTCGCGAGCCGTGCCGATACGCCGCAGAATGTGTCGATCGACCTCGACTCGCCCGTTACCGACGCACTCGGTCGCGCTGGCCTCACTGGCACGATCAACACGCACTTTTGGCAACGCTTCGGCGGCGCAATCATGGTCGGCTTGGTCGGCGACCTCGGGCAAGCGGTCACAAACCGGGCCATGTCAAGCGGCAGTCAGTTCAGCGTCAACAACACGACGCAAAGCACAAGCAGCGCGGCCGACGTTGCGCTTCAAAACTCCGTCAACATCCCGCCGACACTCGAACATAACCAAGGCGCGCATATCAAGCTGTATATCGCGCGTGACCTTGACTTCCGAAGTGTGTACGGCCTCGCGGAACAGCAGTAACGCGAGCACTCCCCGGTGAGCTCCGGGGAGTTTTTCTTTGAGGGCCATGCTATGCAACCGCAACACCACAATGGAACGAACGGCGTCGATTCTGGCGTCCTGTCGAAAATGCCGATGGAGTACGGCGAGGCGCGTCCCGCGAAGGATGAGCGCGCAACGTCGCTGCTGACGTATCTCGGCGAAGGGCTCGGCGAGTTCATGGACGATCCTGAGATAACCGACATTACGATCGACTATCCCGGTATGGTCGGCACGCTCGCGTCGGACGGCTGGATTTTTCACAAGCGCGAGAACATTACCGAGCACTGGTGCCGCAACATCGCGTATGCGCTCGCGAGCTATCGCAAGCAAAAAATCAGCGAGGAAAAGCCGCTGCTCGGCGGCACGTTGCCGAATGGCGAACGCGTAGCAATCGCGCTGCCGCCCGCAACGCCTGCCGGCGAAGTGTCCATTTCGATCCGCAAGCCTTCGCGTCGCCGGCTGTCGATCAAGGAGATTGAGGCGGGCGGTGCATTCGAAGATACGATCTGCGAGTACGACACGACCGAAGAGCAACAGAAGCAAATCCGCCTCGCGCCCGAAGAGTACGAACTGTGGGATCTCTTCATTAAGCGGCGCTTTGTGGAGTTCATCGAACGCGCTGTCGCTGTCTACCGAAAGAACTTCATCGCCTCCGGCGCAACGGGTAGCGGCAAGACGACGATCGGTAAAGCGATCGCCGACTTAATCCCTGCGAACGAACGCCTTATCACGATCGAGGACACGCCTGAAATGGATCTGCCGGTGCATCCGCACCGCGTCCACCTGTTCTACAGCAAAGGCGATCAGGGCGTTTCCAAGGTCACGGCGAAAGACCTGCTCGAAAACTGCCTGCGGATGAAGCCCGATCGCATCCTGCTTTCCGAGCTCCGATCGGATGAGGCGTATTACTACCTGCGCAACGTGAATAGCGGGCATCCCGGCTCGATCACGACGATTCACGCTGATTCCGCGCCGCTCACGTTCACGCAATTGCTGCTGCTCATCAAGGATAGCCGCAGTGGTGGCGGCATGACGAATACAGAGATTTATGCGCTGCTGCACGCGCTGGTCGATGTCGTCGCGCACTTCAAGTTTGACACCGTGAAGCGCAAGCGCGTCTGCACTGGCATCTATTTCGATCCGTTCAAGAAGAGGATGGCGATCCGTGGCTAAAGCTCTCCGCATACTGGCCGGCATCGTTCTAACGGCCCTCTTCCTGGGCCTCATGTTCGGCTATCTGTCGAGCGCGCTTTTCGTACTGCTGTACACGCTCAAGTTCGACGTGCATCAGGTCGGCTTGCTGCGAACGTTCGAGTATGCGCGCTACTACTGGACTGACAACGCCGTGAAGTGGCGTTTGATCGTATCGTGGGCTATCGCCGGCCTCATAGTGGTCATGCCGATCGTTGGCATGATCGCAGTGGTGATTCGCAAGCTGCTGACCGGCGAAAAACTGTTCGGCGATGCTAAATGGGCGACGCCGCAAGAAGTGCAGGAATCCGGCCTGCTCGGCGAGCGCGGCATCATCGTCGGCAAGTACAAGGGCCGGTATCTGACGTTCGACGGCCAACAGTTCGTGCTGCTCTATGCGCCTACGCGATCCGGCAAGGGCGTCGGCGTCGTGGTGCCGAACTGTCTGAACTGGCCTGATTCGCTGGTCGTGCTCGACATTAAGCCCGAGCTCTGGCGTATCGCGTCGGGCTTCCGTCGCAAGCATGGGCACGAGTGCTACCAGTTCTCGCCGCTCTCGCCGAATACGCATCGCTGGAATCCGCTGTACTACATTTCGGACGATCGAAACAGGCGCATCACGGACATTCAGCAGATTGCAAATATGCTGGTTCCCGATCGTCCGGGCGTCGATCCGATCTGGACGGCCACGCCTCGCAAGCTGTTCCTCGGCGTCGTGCTGTACATGCTCGAAACGCCGGGCGTGCCGGTGACGCTCGGCGAATTGCTGCGGCAGCTTTCGACGGCCGAAGATACGGCGAGCTACTTCGCCCGCATCATCAACGAGCGCGAAGGCTCCGACAACGAGCTTAGTTTCGCTTGTACGCAAGCGCTCATCAGCTTCATCGGCATCGAGTCGGAGAAAACCCGTTCGGGCGTCAAGGAATCGCTCACGTCCACGCTGGAACTGTGGGCGAACCCGACAATCGACGCGGCGACGAGCGAGAACGATTTCGACTTGCGCGACCTTCGCAAGCGTCGCATGAGCGTGTTCCTGAGCCTGAAACCTGCGCAGCTTGAAATGCTCGCTCCGGTCATCAACCTGTTCTATCAGCAGGTGTTCAACCTGAACACCGAACAGATGCCCGAAGACAATCCCGAGCTCAAGTATCAGGTGCTTTTCGTCAACGACGAGTTTCCCGCCATCGGCAAGATCAGCATCGTGGCGAAGGCAAACGCGTACATCGCCGGCTTCAATCTGCGCCTGCTCACGATCTGTCAGAGCCCGGCGCAAATCCGCTCCGTCTATGGTGCCGACGATGCCGAGAGTTTCTTCGATAACCACGCGCTCGAAATCCTGTTCCGGCCGAAGAACAAGAAAATCGCGAAGGAAATTTCGGAGAACCTGGGGACTAAGACGATCGACGTTACCTCGAAGAGTCGCCCGCACTTGGGCGGCAAAGGTGGGTCGAACAGTACGTCGCAGCAGGGGCGCGCGCTCATGCTCGCGCAAGAGCTCCGCAAGCTCGGCACGAAGCATCAAATCATCTTCTACGAGGAAATGGATAACCCGCTGTGGTGCGACAAGGTGCGGTACTACAAGGATCGCAATTTCAAGTCGCGTCTGTTGCCAGCGGCAACGGTGCCGGTGCTCGATCTGTCGGGCGTGCAGGCGCGGCAGGACGAGTTGCAGGCGCAGTACAAGGCGCAGCGCGAAGAGGCAGAAGCCGCAGAAGCCGCGGCCGATGCCGAGGCAGGTCAACCCGAGTACGTCGAAGTCACGCTCGACAACCTCGACAAGATCATGGCCGAGTCGCACACGATCAGCCTCAACGATCTTGAGCTCCCCGACGAGCTCAAGGAGCAACTACCCGAAACGATTGCGAGCGAAGAAGAAGTCGATGAGCTCGTCAATCTCTTTTTGGCGGAAGCCGAAGCATAAGGAGTCACGCAAATGGCAGATTCGATCGAACACAACGGCAATCGCGTTACCTCGATTCGCTTCGAGCGAAGCATGAGCCCGGACGGCTCGACGCCGACGTACAACCTCCGGTTTTTCGACGGTCGCAGGATCGTCGATCGCGCCGAACGCCTCTCGTCTGAGGCGACGGCGAAGCTGCTCGGCGATGAGAATTTTCGCGCGATGAACGCACTTGCGCCTGATCCGCACGGCGAGACTTCGGGCGTACTCAAGGGCGATAGCCTGAATCCGATGCAACCCTCGCAGTTCACGCCCGCAGGTATGCCGGCCTCCCCTGCCGCCAACGTGACGGCCGCAGCAGCGGCCAACGAGGCGAACGCGAAGAATGCGGCCAACGACAACACCATCGAGCCCGATCGCGAGCTCGATAAGGACGTGAAGCAGTGGGTCGAGAAGCGATGGGGCGAGCGCTCGTCTGCGCCGGCCGCGCCGGTCAATGACGATCCGTTTGCAGCCGAGTCCTCGAACTCGGTCGCGGACGTGAATTCGACGCTCGATGCCGGCGACGCCAACGTGCCGCAGTACAAGCGCGTCCAGCGCGAAAAACTGATGACGCCGGTTCCGTCGCATATTGCCCGGCGCTTCGCGCAAGGCAACAAGAATCAGTATTTCTTCGATCAGCAACGGCAAAAACTCGCTTTCGTGGACAGGGGCTTGCGTCTGGAAACGAAAGACGCGTCGCCCGTCGTCGCCGAATCGCTCGTCGAGATTGCGATGGCGCGCGGGTGGGAAACGCTTCGCGTGAAAGGCTCGAAGGATTTCCGTCGCGAAGTGTGGCTCGCGGCCGAGCTCGCGGGCGCGGAAGTCGTGGGCTATGACCCGACCGAAGCCGACAAGGAAATGCTCGAGCGCAAACTCGAAGAGCGCGGGATGCCGAAGCGCGAGGCCGCGCAGCGCGCGCACGTGGATCTGAATGCAGTTGAGCCCGCAGGCGCCGAACTGGAGAAACCCGGCGAGAAGCCCGTAGGAGCGGCCGGCAAGAAGCGGGCGACACCGGAAGCCGCAGAAGAGCTCGCGACCGCCGCAGCGGGCGTTGTCGCGGGCCGGGTGTTGGCTCACGGTGCGGCACGCTATCAGCATGACGAGCGCAATGACGAAAGCTATTTCGTGCGCCTCGAAATGGCGGACGGCAAAGAGCGCGAGGTGTGGGGCAAAGACCTCAAGCGCGCGATGCGTGATGCGAGAGCGGACGTGGGCGACAACGTGACGTTGAAGCGCACCGGGCAAGAGCCGGTTGTCGTCAAGGAAGCGGTACGCGACGACAAGGGCGCAGTGGTCGGCTCGCGCGCGAAGGATGCTGTACTCAACGGATGGAGCGTTGAGAAAGCGCGCGACTTCCGCACGCTCGATGCGTCGCACTCGCTCGCCAAGCATCCCGATCTGCTCGGCGCACATGCCACGATGGCAACGACCGTCAAGGCGCTGGCGAACAAATATCCGAACATGGCCGGCAAGATTGAAGAGCGGTTCCGCGAAGGACTCGCGCAGCGCATCGAGCGCAACGAGCCGATTACGCCGCCGAAGGTGAGCTCGACCAAGGTCGAGCAACGGCAGGAACCGAAGCAACAGCAACGCCCGTCGCCGGCGCAGGAACGATCGGAGCGCACCCCGTCGCGTGGCCGTGAGGCCGAACGGTAATCGGGAGACGAGAATATGGCAACGACGAAACCTCAACCGAAAGCGCAAACGACGGAGCGGCCGGAACCGAAAACCCGCAGCGGGCATATCACGCACGTAACGGTCGCGAACGGCTCGCGCAACCTCGATGGCCCGATGCCGGGCCGTGGCGAGCGCGTAACGCTTCACTCACTGCCGCCGCGCGGCGTCCCGAGTGGCGCGTATCGCCTCGATACGGCGTCGCCGGCTGTCATCAAGGGCGGCGAAAGCTACGTCGGTGCCGTCGTCCACAAAGACGATCGGCACGTATTCCAGTCGGTCGGCACGAAGGTCGTGCGGCACGATCTTGACCGCTTCGATTTCAACAAGGTGCCGGCCCTTGGGGAAACGAAGCGCATCGACTACCTGCTTGGTCGAGCTCGCGCACATTCACTCACGCGCGAGAACGAGGCCGAGCGATGAATCGCAACCTGATTGAAGCCATGCCGACGATGGACGAGCCAAGAGTAATTTTCGAAGGCTCACCCTCGCAAGTGGTCAATCTGCCGACGATGATAGGCAACGTGCTCGCGGCGGTTGTGGTGCTCGTCGCGGCGCACTTCGCGGAGTTGCGCTGGCACATTACGCCGCTTGTCGGCCTCGTGCCTGCGCTCCTGCTCGTTCTGCGCGCGCTCTTCGTCTGCCTGCAAACGGCGTTCGTCGAAATCAGGATCGACGTTGAGCGCATCACGTACCGGCAAGGCATCTTGAACAAGGAAGTGTCGAGCCTCGAACTGTTTCGCATCCAGCATGTGACCTCGTTTCATCCGTGGTGGGAGCGTCCTTTCGGTGTCGGCACGGTCATCGTGGCGACGAGCGATTCAGACGCACCGCGCTGGCGTCTCGCCGGCCTGCCGGATGCCGAAAGCCCTGCGCTCTGACCTGAACCGCGCAGCGATCGCCCTGCGCGACCGCAAGGGCATCCGCGAAGTCAACATGGGGCGCGTATGAGCCGTCGCAAGAAAACCCGCCCCGGCCTACTTACGCTCGCCTCTCGCGGGCCGTGGTGGTTCGGCGCGTCGATCGCCACGGCGATCCTTGCCGCCGAAGCGCTCGCGGCCTCTGTCTCGGCACGCACCGGCCCGCTCGGTGTTGCCCTTGCCGTCGTCCAGTCCAAGCCGGTCGCGTTACTTGCGATCGTGCTTGCCCTGCTTTTCTTCGGCGCTTCGATCGTGGCCGCGCTGCGTGGTCGCGATCGAGCGAAGCTGCTCGACGTGCAGCGCGACCTAAATAGCCTCAAGGCGCTCGACTGGCGACAGTTCGAGCGCCTTGTCGCGGAAGCGTACCGCCGCCTTGGTTATCGCGTGCGCGTGACCGGCCAGGGCGGTGCCGATGGCGGCGTCGATCTCATCCTCACGCGCGGCGCGGAAAAGGTCATCGTCCAATGCAAACAGTGGCAATCGACAAGCATCGGCGCATCTGTGGTGCGTGAAATGTTCGGCTTGATGGCGCACCACAAGGCAACAGCCGTCGCGATTGTCTGCACTGGCAAATTCACTCGCGACGCCGCCACGTTTGCGGCTGGCAAGCCGATCGAGCTCGTAACTGGCGATGCACTCGCCGAGCTCGTCGAATCGGTGCGGCGTGGCGGTGTCTCCCCGGCGCGTGCGCGCCCTGTGAAGTCGAACGGCGCGCACGCGCCCCGTACCGGCCGGAAGCCGACTTAGGTATATGCAATGAAGAAAATCATTCTCGCCGTCGCAGCGCTGGCAACCTCCGGCCTCGTCCTCGCGCAAACTCAACCCGTAACGCCGGCAGCGCCGGCCCCTGACGCAGCACAACAATTCACGCAGGCCCAACTGTCGATTCTTCATCAGGACTTGCAGCAAGTCGTCGGCGAGCTGGCCGCTCGCGCGCCCTCCCAAGACCCGTTCTCGTTCTGCTACTTCAAGAACGAGGCGTATTCACTTGGCTCGGTTCGTGACGGGCTTGTATGTGAAAAGACCGGCGTTCACTGGAATACGCCTGACGGTGAGGATCGGAGGATCGCAAGCGTAGCGATCCGCTTCGCTGGATTCCGGCGAACCCGAAAGCGCGTCGCAGCGATAGCTAATTTTCCCGGCGCGTGCGCGCCCCGTTGCGGCCGGTAGCCGTCGAGCGTAGGTGAATCATGGGTGAGTGGAAGCAGAACAGCGCATACGGCTGGTCGCATCCGAGCGGATGGGAAATCGGCCGCTATCTCCAGAACGGCGAGGAAATCTTCATGCTCTGGCACGGTGGAGAAACGCAGGGCCGTTTCGCCACGCTTGAAAAGGCAATCGGTCGGCACGCGGAGCTCGTACCGCAATCGACGCACACGTAACGACCTCGGTAGCTCATTCCGGCTCGCATGGCCCTCGGAATTTGGGCCGGAATCTTTGGACCGCTTCGGCGGTCCTTTTTTTCGCGTATCCAGCTTCGCAAAAAAAACCGGCGCATGCGCCGGTTGAATGTCCGGCCGTTCCGAGGGTTGGCACGAACCTGAGAGAACTACATAGTACGAGAATCACCGCGAATCAGTCTGCCGAATTGGGCCAAAAAGCCCTTTTATTTGCGCACATTATCTCGGTGCGAAAGTGCTCGCCAAATGCCGTTAACAAGGAGCACCCACACAAGAGGAAACGATGTGTAATGAAAGTACGGGGCATATGATTGCCAGCGGCTGGCAACGCGTCGGCCCATATGAATTTGTCCACCCGACAGGATGGACAATCAAAAATCGAATTATCAGGGGCAAGCCCGTCTGGACGCTTCAATGTGGATTTCGCTCCGAAGGCTCGTTTCCATCTTCGGACATTGCAATGGAGCGGCACGCGAACATAGTTGAATCAAGCTCGCTTTAGCTCCGCCCCCAAACCCGCTGAAACGTTTTGCGCTTGGCGCGCGAGTCCGAGAACGACCTGACGACACGCCTCGGCGTCGCTTCTTGCCCGGTGCGCGGTATCGCTCGCCGGCACTGTAGCGCCGGCAATTCCTATCGCGGTGCCGAGACTCGGCCAGCGCCCCGCATTCAGCCCGGTCAATAATTCCATCGTGCATTCGGCCTGAAAGACCGCGAGCGCGACGCCGTATCGAAGGCTCGTTTGCCGCATCATGCGTTTGTCGAAGTCGGCATGGTGAGCGACAACGAGCCTCCCGGCGAGAAGCCGCGCGACGTGCTCGCAAACGTCCGACCATGCCGGCGCGTTCGCTACGTCCTGCTCGGTAATGCCGTTGATAGCCGTCGATTCAGCGGGTATGGGTTGCGTCGGCTTGACTAGCGTATTCAGCAGTACCGTCCCGTCGTGGTCGAGAATGGCAACCTCGATAATCTCGGCGTGCTCATCGAGCCCGGTTGTCTCGGTGTCAAAAAAAAGCGGCGACCGCGTAAGCAGGTCAGCCGCATACGAGCATATCGCCCGCTTCTCTTCTTCCCATTGCTCGCGCTCGTCTCGCGCCTCGCACTCATAGCAGCGGCCGCGATTGCGATCGAGCTCAAACTTGTCCGTGCGCATGCCACACACCGCGCATAGTGCGGTTCCTACAAGCGTGCGGCCGATGGACAGCGCCGCCGCCTGCGCGGACGACAACTCGCGACGCGGGCGCATCGGTATCGCCTCGGCTGGATCGTAGAGCGTCACGTAGCCGTGGCCTTGCCAATAGAAGCCGGCCGCGCCTTGCTTCGGTGCGGGCTTCAACCGCTCCTGTTTCAACTCCGTCTTGGTACGCAAATGGGCCGGCGCTGCCGCCCTGTTCTTGTAGTTCATCGGGTTGCCCTCTCTAGGCGCGTGACTAATCGCGGTCGTAGTCCTTGTCCGGGCGCGGCTGCGGCTTCGTCGTCGGCTTCGGTGCGGTCGGACTCTGTGCGCCTTGCTCGTTTCCGGCCTGCTTCTCGGCCTGCGCCGCACGCTTGCGCACAACGTCCCGCATACGCTGCTCAAGCTCTTGCTGTTGCGTGAGCGGTGCAGGCATGTCGCGCACGAAGGCACGCACTTGGCGCGCGAGCTCCGCGTCGCCCGGCTCTGCGCTCTTGTCGAGCACGTCGGCGAGCGCTGTCCAGCCAGCGCGAATCGTCGTCTGCCGATCGGCGATGCGCTGCTCCCACGGTCGCGCGTCGGTGCGATTGTCGAGTACGACGCGTGCAGCCTCGCGAATGGCCGACTCCTTGACCGTCGATCGGTTTTCCTTCGCCGCCTGATAAACCGGCTGCCGCGTCGCCTTCTTTACGATGCCGCGCACGTTGCGGGGCGTTGCCGCCGCTTCGATACCTCGGGCGCGCAACTGCTCGGCGAACATTTCGCGCCACTCCTGCAACTCGGGGCGACCGTGGACGATCCTGCGCCCGTCCTTGCCTCGCGCCTTCACGGCCATGTGAACGTGCGGGTGCGGGGGCGCATCTTCGTCCGGGTCGGTTTCGGGCGTATGAAGCACGAACACGTATTCGTGGTTCGAGAATGCCTGCTTGGCGAATTCGCGCGCGGCCTCCTTCAAGCGTTCAGGATTGGTGCCGACTGGCATCGACAAGACCATGTTAACGGTCTGCTTGCCATTCGCGCGACGCTTGCCGATCTGCTGCGACCAGTGTTCGTGAAGCTCCTTCAACTCTTCGAGCCCCGAAAGAATCTCGCCCTCTTCGTTCTCTGCCTCGATCTGCCCGTTCCGCGTGATGTAGGTAAGGTGCGCCCACACCCGGCCCGTTTGCTTCCCGACACTGCTCACCTTCACCATGACTTCGGGAACCTTGCGCGTCACGCGGGCGATCGTGTTTTTCGCGCGTCTCGCCCTGCCATTGCTCGCCGAATTAGATCGACCAGGCAGGCCCGGCCGCACCTGATCCCCGGGCGGTGACTTGCCGCCTGCGGGGCCGTGTACGAACTCTTCGAGCGAGTCGAACATTCCGAGCGAGTCGAAGAGCGATTCGAGTGGCGTCGTGCTGGTCATTTGTCGAGCCCCCAACGATCCAAGTTCGTGTCCATGACGCGCGCAACATGCGCCCGGTGCTGTTTCAGGTCGGCGACAAGCGTTTCGATCGCTTCGAGCGTAACGCTACGCATGGCGTTTGGATCCATGTTGATGTTCCGCGCGATCTGATTCAGATTCCGGCCAACTGCGGCTATCTGCCTGTTGGACTCCATCAGCGTATCTAGCTCGGCAGTCGAAAACTGCGGCTCACGTAGAACGTGCGCGCGGATGAGATTGACGATCCAGGTAGTGCGATTCACGCCCTGCTGTTTCGCGCGTGATTCGACTTGATAGTGCTCGTCGGGCGTCAACCCGATATTGATTTGCTCGCGCTTCGGCTTCGCCTCGCGTACCGGACGCGGGGGCGGTGCCGGCTCGTCCCCGATCACGCGATCAATCACGACACGCAGCAATTGCGCCTCGTTGGCGTAGCCGTGTTTTTTCGCGGCGGCTGCGAATTTCGCCTTGGTCTCTTCCGAGACATAGGTTTGCAGCGACGGCTTTCTTGGCATTTGGCGATCCTTCTTAACCGGCTTCGACGCGCGAAAACTTTCGTCAACGAAAGTCGCGTTCGGAGCCCCCGCGCTTTGTGCCCGCCTATAATCAACGCCGTCGCTCATGGGCTTCGTCGAGATAGTCAGTGTGGGGCGTGGGAGCAAGCACTTTCGTCAACGAAAGTGCACCCTTGGGCTACATGCAATTGTAGCACAAACCATATCCTGCCTTAGAATACAACCTCCCACGCCACTTTCGTCAACTAAAGTCTGCCAGCGCCGTAGGCGCTTCGCGCTGCGGCCTCGCCCTCGACGGCTACGGCCGCTGCATCGTGTGTATTGCACATTACACATTCTCTGTATTGCGCAATACACACGTATGCGCGACAATCTGTATTGCGCAATACAGACATGAATGGAAGAGCCTGAATGGATGCCGCCGCCCTGAAACCGACTCCGCAAGCGTATGCCGAGCTTCAGCAGGCATACGATTTTTTCAACGAGGAAGTATTCGCGAACGAGCTTCCTGCGTGTCTCATCACGTTTCAGCGCGAACGGCGATCGTATGGCTACTTCGCAAACGAGCGATTTTTCGATCCGGCATCAGGTCAGGTGACAGACGAAATCGCGATGAATTGCAGGTATTTCGCGACGGTGCCACTCGTCGAAATCCTGCAAACGCTTGTGCATGAAATGGTGCATGTGTGGCAATTCCGCTTGGGCACGCCAAGCCGGAAGGGCTACCACAATCGCGAGTTCGCCGACAAAATGAAATCGGTCGGGCTCATGCCGTCCTCGACGGGCCAACCAGGCGGCAAGGAAGTCGGCCAGCATATGGCCGACTATCCGCTGCCGGGCGGGCCGTTCATCGTCGCGTGCGAAAAGCTGCTGCAAACGGCGTTTCGCATTACGTGGATGGATCGCTTTCCGATCCACCCGGAGCACGTGAGCACGCCGGAAGAGCTTGCCGGCGATCCATCAGCAGAAGCGCTCGTCGCGCTCGGCGCTTTCGATATTCCGGCAGAGAGCGATTCGCTCGACAGTGAGTCGCCCGCGACAGCGGGCGAGGCCGTTACGAATAACAGCAACCGCGTGAAATACACTTGTCCGGTCTGTGGCGACAACATTTGGGGTAAGAACAGTATTCAGGCGGGCTGCTTCAAAACCGACGAGTGCAAGGGGGCTAGGTTCGAAGCGCAGTAGGACACTCGTTCGCGCTCCCGCGCAAACAGGCCCGCAAGGCTGCTTTCAGGGGCGAGGGCGTTGCCCTCGGGGGCGGCTCCCGCCGCTCGGCGCGAGCGCGGAATCGGTGGCGTCGTACTGCTCGACCCAATCGACAAGCTCGCGCAGGGTGTCTTTGTCGGGCTGCTCGGCGAGCGTGCGTAGCACGTGCCCGTAAAAATCGCCTTCCTTCGGAAACTCAATGCCGCGAGCACGGAGAAACCCGGCTGCGATCCGCAGCCGGGCTTTCGCGCGCTCTGAAAGCGGCTGTGGCGTTGTCACTGAAAGCCCTTGGCGAGCGCAATGAGCAAGGGCTCAAGCGTGCTGTATTGCTCGGGCGTGATGCCGATTTTCTCGGGCGACTTCTCCCGAATACACTGCAACAGATACAGCATGGATGCGCCCTTGGGGAGCGCGGTCAGCATGGCGCGCAGCGCGTCTTGCTGGCTCACATCGAGCGCGACACCGGCCAGGCGCGGCAGGAACCCGGTAAGGGCGTCGATCTGCTCGCGCTTGTCCGGGCCGAATCCTACGGTAGTTGCCGCACCGAAGGCGGGCAGGGCGACGGCCTCGCCGTTCGGGTCGAGCCGCATCAGCCGTAGGGCGTCCGTGTTGTCGAGCAACGCGCGCGCTACAGCGTGCGTTGCATGCGCGTATACGCCGTCGTCGGCGAGGCCAAGCAGCGCGGACGCGGCGCGGCGAGCTTGCTCGTAACGCGCTGCGCCGTCGTCGGCAGCGGTATCGGCTGAGACAAGTGCGAAACCGAATTTTCGAAGTTGGCGCACCGCTGCGGCCAACGCTTCGGCGCGATGTTCGAGCTCGGGTGTGTCGTGTTGATCCTGCATGTGTCAGCCCTCTTTGTGTGCGCGGTCGGCCTCGGCCCGCTCGGTCAGTGCCCTGTCTAACTCCGTGAGGTTGATCCGGTCGAGCGACGAGATAAAGTCATCGGGCAGGCCCGCGCGGCGCAAGACGTCGCGAGCTTTTCGTAGCACGCGCTCAATGCGCGTGACGTAGATGAATGCAACAACGAGCGAAAGCACGAACGCGCCCGCGCCGATCGCCTTAGCGACTCCCGGCAGCGGCGACGACCAAGCTGCGCCCGCCGCGTCGCGCTCAATGGTGGCGGCGAACTGTTGCAGGACAAGCAATGCAACGGCCCCGAACGCCACGCCTGCCAATACCCACGGATACCGGCGCTGCTTGAACCGGCGCATTGCCAGATACGCGGCCACTTGTTCCTGCTGGCCGTCGTTGAGTTCGAGCTCGCCCGGCTCTTTGGTGTGTTTGGTTCCCGCCATCATCAGTCGCCCACTTCGAAATCAGGATCGACAACATACGAGCCGCCTTTGCCGCAAACGGCGATAGGCTTCTCGCGGAGTGCCTTAAAAAAGGTGCGCGCCGAGATACAGCGCGTCGCCAGAAGGGTAAATGCAGCCCACGCGTAACGCATTGTTATGGCCTCCTAATCGGCACATTGCGGTGCTTGAACTTTTGCGAGCGCGTCATCGAGCTCGCGCGCGTTGAGGCTCTTGAACGTCTTGTAACGCCCAGCCTTGGTCAGCACAATTTCGTCCCATATGCCGAGCGTGTCCCGGTAAATCACGCGATGCTCGCGCAATTCCACGCCATCGCGGGCAATGTCCGAAAGCACGTTTTCAACGTCATTCGTGACGCTGCGGCCCTCGTCTTGATCGACGATGCAAACGACGTTGCCTCGTAGCTCATAAGTGAAAACGGCACGCGGTCCAAACAGGCTTTCGGTCATGTTCTTCGCCTCGCGGAGTTTGATATTGATCCGGCACACCGGCCCCACGCCGAACTGTACCGAAACAGGATCGGTGAGGGGCTTGCCGCAAATGCCGCACGTACACATGCGTTCCTCCTAGTCGCTATTCGCGGACGAGCATCATGCCGTTACCGGCCATCGCGGATAGCAACGTGTCGTAGCTCCACGAAAGCGCGATTGCACCGATGCCGACACCGGCCAGCAGAAGCCGCGTATGTAGCTCGGAGCCTGACATAAGCAACGTCACCACGAACGCGAGAAGCGACGCGTAGGAGATGATTTGGAGCGGCAGATGCACCAGCGGACGCAGCCAGAGAAGCGCGAAAAACAGCGCTTTGACCAGGCCGTACAGAAGGCGGGATTTCATCTTCATGCTGCACCTCGGGGCTATTGACCACACATAACCAATTATACCTGTTACAAGCATTAGTAACAAGTGCTTTTAACCACCTGTTACACTTTGCCGAACGCCTGTAACCCAAGCCCGACAAGGCTTTCCGCCCGGTACGGCTTCCCCCTTCTGCAAGCCAAACTCGGGCCGTTGAACACCTGTTGCGCATTGCACCGCGCCTCGTCCAGACGGCGCGATGCGTCTAGCTCTTAGCCGTGTGCGCAGGCATACGACAGGCACGCGCGCCACGCATCAAACACGGTGCGCTGTGGGGCCTGCTGCGGACAATCGCCATTGCTGGCCCGGCGAAAACGCCAGTGCGGTTCAGCTTCGGCGCGGCCTGCGTCGGACGGCACAACCTCCCAACCGTCCGCGACACATACCGCGATAACCCACGGATACGGCTCGACGTATGCGCGGCACTCGGCGGCGAGAGCGTGCGCAACCTCAACGGCGGCGAGCTCGGTTCGATAGCTGTCGTGCTCGATGCTTCGTCCATCGTTCCAGAGCTCGAACACTGTCCAACGTGCCGTGAGGGCGTCGGGGCCGTCGTACTGCGGCGTTGATAGCCCGTCCACGTCGGCGCACGGAAGAATCTGAAGCGCGGTAATAGCAAGGCATCGCATCGTTCCTCCCGTCCGGTTAGAAAGAAAAACCAAGCTGGCCGGTAGCGTCGGCGAACGCTTCGACCGGCTGCGTCGCGAGCTCCGCGAGCCAGGGCCGTTCATCCTCCACGCGTCGCACGCGGTAGTCGTCGCCAACCATGCACATGCCGTTGCTCATGTGCTCGGCGAGCATGGCTTCTGCTGCTTGCTTGACCGTTGCGCCGCCTGTCGGCGTGGCGAAGCAAGACCGATAGCCCGTCTGCGAGATAAAGGGCCGGTCGAGGTCAACCGCGCGAAACTCGAAATGCGTACTGCGCACGCCGAAACCCTCGCTCACGCTCACAAGTGCCCGCGTACCCTGCACGGTCGCGACAAACTCGCCCGCTTGGCCCCACTTCGGCGCGGTGCCGTCCGGTGCGCTGCACACCTTCCTTGCGATCACACCGCCCGCGTCCGGGCCTGCCATACAGCCGAAATAGGTCTTGCCGTTGAGCTTCCAGATTGCCGCCTCATAGCGAAGCGCCGCGGCCTCTGCCGCTCCGTCGTCGCACGCCAGTACGGCAGCGTCTATCGCGTCGATCGCCGCCATTGCCTCGCAAAGAATGCCGCCTCGATCCTCGGGCATCTGCGCTGCGATCTGCTCGGCCTTCGCTTCGCGCTCGTCGCGTTCATCCTTAATCGTCGTCATCTTTCGCACTCCTTCCTAATTGGCCCGGCGCTGTTGCAGGCCGGGCCGTGTTAGCCCTTAGCGTGCTGCCCGCTCCGCCATGTCGCGGAAGATTTGCGCGTAAAGCTGATTAGGAAACTCGGCGATGACTTCCAACGCGTCCGTACCGATGCGCCTGCCGATAACGCGATGCGCGGTCACGGTGCCGTGCTGCGTGCTGATGGGTGCCTCGTCCTTGAAAAACAGGCTGTAGTGCTTCAAGTCGTCGGCGGATGAGAAGTAGAACAGGACGGGGTTTAGCGTGTCCATGTTCCGAAAGAAAGGTGCGTTCATGCTCTGTCACTCCTGCTAGTTGAGGGTCGAGCCGGAAGCGGTTGCCGCCGCTTGGTTCCGGCTATCGCTGCGCCGTACTGCCGTGCGCCTCGATGTATCTATTATCGGCGAACGTCGGCCCAAAGTCAATATCAGTCAATATTAAATGCTAAATGTATTTACCTGTGACGGCACATGAAAAACGGCCCGCGTGGGGCCGTTCGTGCTTGCGGGTAAGATCACCCTAGCAGGTGTTGCGCGGCAAGCTCCCACGCCTCGCCCTCGGTGTCGGCAAGGGGGATTTTGCAGACTGGTTCTACAAGGTCAGACGCTGCGAGCGCAGAGACAAACCATTGTCTTTGCACGGCCTCGGTGAGCGGCTGGCCTTCGCGGTCTGTCTCGTACACGTCGCCCATGCGATGCACTGCAATTCCAAGGTCTAGCAGCGCTTCGTATCTCTCACGATCCAACATAGCGCGTCCCTCCTTACTTGCCCGCGTCAATGCGGGCCTTCGCGTCTGCTGCCAACTGGCGCACCTGGGCCGCGAGCTCGGGCGGTAGCCATACCTCTACCTGCTCCCAATCTGCCGGGATTTCGCGCGCGATGGCCTGCACGCTCTTTACGAGCGAGTTAACCCGTTGTTTGGTCAATCCGCTTTCGTTCGCGGCCTCCACCTGTGAAAGCCCGTCAACGAGCACGCGCCGCGCGACTTCAACGTTACCGACCGTCATTCGTTTAAGGCGCGGCATAAGCGCCTTGAACTCCTTCGCCGTCATTTTTTCTGCTGCCATGATGGTTCGCATGGTTGATTGTCTGAGGCTCGGAATTATCCGCTTGCGGTCAATACCGGTCAACGGCACGGCGCGTGCGCTGCTCATTGATCCACCTTCGCCATGATTACCGGATGGGTGAGGGTGGCGACACCCTTAAAACGCCAGTAGCGGCCCTGTCGCTTGACGAAAATTGTCGTGACATTGCCCGCGACAAATTCGCTCCACTTGAACGACTCCCCCCCGTTCCCGCCTCGCCAGTCGAGCGGCGGCAGAATGAACAGCGCGGCGTAATATTCCGCCTCGGTGATTTCCTCGGGCGTCGTGCTAAGTGCGCGCTCCTGCTGCGCAATAAACGCCGCTTCGTCGTCGATCACGACACCGGGGTAACGCTCGGCAAGCTGCTCAAGCGTTTCGCGCGTCCAGTTCGTGACGATTCGGCCGTCGTTGAGCTCAAGCGCGTAATCAATCGCGGTCGGCGTGCCGGGGATATAAAAAACCTTGTCCATGTCGTTCGCTCCGTGAGTCCCGATGGGAACTACCGGGCGGGTTGCCTCGCCCGGTAGCCTGCCGCGTTACGCGATCAGCTTGCGCATTTCGTCGGCCAGAACCCACAAAGCACGGTTCAACTTAACGTTTTGGTCGATGCCGGCAACCTCGCGCGTGGTCGTCGGGCGACCGTTCGCGTTGCGGCCACGAAGCCCGCCCTTGGTCATGTTCTCCTGCACTCGGTTAAAGGTTGTCCAGAGATCCGGGCGCGCGTCATCCATGCGACGCGGGCGCAGAATCTGCGTTTCGGTGACGGGGGCCGCGACTTCCTCGGTATCCCACTTGAGTTCAAGCGCTGCGCGAGCGAATGCCGTTTGCTGGCCTTCGGAAAGCGTGAGGGCTTGCATGCCTTCGCGTTGCTCGTCGGCTACCTCGAAGTTCTTCAAGACGCGGATTGCACCGTCGATCACATCGCCGACTACATCGCCCTTGTGCGGCACGCGCACCTCGCCGACGTTCTTCCCGCAAACCATGCCGTTTTGGCAGACAAAGCGAAACACGCCCGCCAACATTTGGTATGAGGAAGTGCCGTCGTGGCTGTTTAAAAGAATGATTTCGTTTGCTTCCTTGCCAATGATTTGGTCGGCATGGCGGAGACGAATCAGATGCTTCGTATGCTCGCGCTTGCCTTCATCGCGCACGCGGGTTTGTGCAACCATGAACGGCTGAAAGCCTTCGCGGCGCAGGCCGGTCAAGACTTCGATGGTCGGAATGTAGGTGTAACGCGCCGAGCGGCTGTCGTGCGCTTCTTCGGCAAAGATCGAAGGGGCAACCGTGCGGATTTGGTCATCCGTGAGCGGAACATGCGAACGGAGAACCGGGGCGGTGCGGCCAAACTTGGAAGCGAGTTGCATGGTAAGGACTCCTAGCTAGATTGGTGGAAAGTGAACCGGGAGCGGTTGCCGCCGCTTGGTTCCCGGTTATCGCTGCGCCGTACTGTGTAGCGCCTCGATGTATGTATTATCGGCGAAACCCGCCTCAAAGTCAATAGCGGTCAATAGAAAAGAATGAAAATATTTACTCGCCTTCTGGCATCAAAGCTGCTGCTCCGAGCGGCGAGTGTTGGGAGCGGGACGTGGCTTTTGGCCTAGACGGGCGCGCAAGCGACCGTCTCATTCTCTCGGGAGTGGAGCACGGCTAGGGCGCCTGGTGGCTCTGCTCGTCGGGGTCGGTCGGTCGCGGTAAGCCCGATCTGCTGCACGAACCGGCGCGGTCAAGGGGATCGTGGAATACCGCAGTCCGCGCAGCGGGCGAGGATATGCCGCGAAAGCCCCTTGACCGGAGAAGCCGGGGCGTGTGGCAGATTTAAGGGCGATAGCGGCCGACCGACCCCGACGAGCTACCTCGATCACGCGGAACGACCGGCAAGCCCCGCTAGGGGCGCGCAGCGCCGCTAGGCGCGGAGTAGGGCAGGGGAGGACACCCCGGAAAAGCAAAAGCCCGCAGCGCGGCAACGCTACGGGCTTTTTGGGCTTCCACCAATCTAGCAGGAGTGACGGAATAGCTTCCTGACAGTTTAGCTTACTCGACTGCTACAGACACGATCTGTTCGATTGTGCCGACCTCGATTTCTGTCTCGTGGCCGTCGTCCTCGTACTTGATCCATGCGAGGCCGTGCGTGCTCGGCACTTTCAGCAACAGGCGAGCGGGCCGGCCATCGTGGGTAACGTCGATGCCCGCAATCTTCGCCTTCGGCGGCTTGTGCGCCGCCGCGCCTGCGTCGCCGTTCATGCTCGCCGCGCTGCCGTGGCCGTCGTCGCTCTCGTTCGAGCTCGCCGCGCTGTTGTCGCCCGGTTCCTCCGGATCGTCGTTCGAGCTCGATGCGCTGCCGCTCTCGCTCGGGTACTCATCCAGTCCGCCATTGCCGCCGATTACGCCCGCCGATCCGCTGACGGTCGGCAATACCGTAGGCGGGCTAGGCGGCGTCGGCGGCTCCTTGAGCTCGGCGATGTACTTGCGTACCTGCGCCTGCGTGATTTCCTCGTTCTCGTCGCAGAATGCCGCGATTTCTTCGGGAAACTCTTCGTAGGCGCTACCAAGCTGGAGCAGGGCGGTCACGTCCTGCGACTTGCCTTCGCGAATCATGGCCGCGACCGGTTCGGGCAACTTCAACAGGCGAAGGTGGTTCGAAACATAGCTCGGCGACATACCAAGGGCTTGCGCAATGTCTTTCTTGCTCATGCCCTCCTTAACCTTCTCGTCGATCGAATGTGCAATGTCGAGCGGGTCAAGGTCGGCGCGCTGGATGTTTTCAACAAGCGCGTCGATGCCGTCGTGGTCGTCGTCGAGCACGGCGGGAATCGTCTCTTTGTTTCCCGCCATGACCGAACCGCGATAGCGGCGCTCGCCGTGGTTGATCTGATAGAACCCGTCGAGCTCGGTCGGCGCTGCCAGTCCCTTGCTCTCGTAGTAGAACGGCAAGCCCTTCGCCTCGAAGTGCGTCGCAACTTCTTCGGCACTGACCGCGTGAACCGAAATAGGCGACTTTACGCGGCGCTCACGAATCGACGCGGCAATGCGCTCCATCTTCTCGGGCGGAAACGTCGTGCGCGGGTTTTTGCCCGGAATGATCTTGTCGAGCGGGATTTCGAGCGGCACGCCCTTCGCAGCCTCGCCCGGCTGCTCGTTGAACGTCGCGAGATTACTGAGTGAAGTCAGATCCATTCTTAAAACCCTCCTACCTTGCTGCCGATCACATCGAACACTTCGCGCAGTTCCTTCGCCGCTTCGCGGGCCGCGCTCCTGTCAACCTTCCAGACCGGAATTCCGTGGTCGGCGGCATACGGGAACGCGGAGCGGTCGCCGATCTTTGCGCGCAATACGGTGTCCTTCTGGAACGTCAAAAGCTCCTTTAGGTGCTTGACCATTTCGCGGTCGTTCGCCTTGAACCTGACCGGCAACAGACCGATCAGCTTGAGTTTCGGATTCAGGTGCTGTTGCACCGCGCGAATCCGCGTGAGCATTTCATTCGCAACCGGCAGGGCGTAGGCGTCGATCGTGCAGGGCACGACAACATAATCGGCGGCGATCAGCGTCGCATTTGGCACCTTGCTATTTGAGCCCGGCGTGTCGATCACGCACCAATCGAAGCGGTCAGAAATCTCGTCAAGCCGCGCGCGCAGGTTCGTCGCCATTTCGGGCAAGATAACCTTGCGGTTGGCGTCCATCTTGATTTGGTCGTCCATCTTCTCGACCAGGCGCAAGTGGTCTTTGTCCGCAGAAAACAGCGTGATAGGACTGTCGCCGCCGTTCACCTTGACCGGCTCGCCGCCAAAAAACTGATACGCCCGGTTGCCTGCTTCGAACGCGCGCAGCGTATACGTGCTGCTCGATTGCTCGTCGGCGTCGATGAAAGCTACCCGCTTTTCGGCGAGTTCCGCGAGGCAAAACGCGAACTGAGTCGAGATTAACGACTTAGCCTGACCACCTTTCTGATTCGCGAACGCAATGATTTTCATCGCTGATCCTTTCTCAATTTGTCGCGCGCCGACTTCTCCATCTGTGTGACGACCTTCGCCATTTCGGGCGGCAGTAGAGCGCTCACCTTGATCCAGTCACTCGGGATAGCAAGCCCGGATTCCTGCTCGTAGTGCTTCTGAAAGTGCTTCCAAACGGCATTCACGGCATCGCCGATGCTTTGCTGTGTAACGCCGAGCTCGCGCGCAATTTCAGACTGCGTTTTGTCATTCACCAAGACCTGATAGGCCGCGTCAACGTTCCGTTGGCTCATCCGCTTCAAGCGAGGTTTGATGGCCTCAAATTCTTCCGGGGTTAGCTTTCGCTGGATTTTCATCAGTGATCCTTGCAACCCTGCCGGGCGCGGGAACACTCGGCAGGGCAGGGGGGTTATTTAACTTGCTGCGCCGCTACCCGTCCTCTTGCTGCTGCGCGAGCCTTTGCCCTTCGCCGGTGCTGCCCCCGATGCCGCGGCCGGTTCCTCGAATGCCCCGCCGTCGTCGTGGCCGTTGCCGTCGCTGTGGCCGTTGCTGTGGCTTTCTGCCGCGTCGCCTTCGCTCGACGAGCTCGACTGGCGCTTGCCGCCGACGAAGCTGAACTCCTCGAGCACGACTTCGGCCGTGGTGCGTTTAACGCCGTCCTCCGGCGTCCATTGGCGATAGCGAATCCGGCCCACGATGGCGACATTCGAGCCCGGCTTCGCGTGCTCAAGACGACGCGCGAACGAATCGCCGAACGCGACGATGCGGTGCCAGCAGGCCCGCGTTTTCCACTCGTTACCCTCCTTGTATGCCTCGTCGGTCGCGAGCGAAAAATTCACGACCGGATCGCCGTTAGGCATATAGCGCGTGTCGTCGATCTTGCCGATATTCCCTTCGAGAATGACCTTGTTAAGACTCATGACCGTGACTCCTTCCGAAAAGTGATTGACTTAGATGCCAACAACGGCGCTTGCATCCGAGGCGGATGCAGCCCCGAAAGGAGTGACGAAAACAACCAAAAGCGCCAGAATATAAAACATTGCTAACTCCCGATTTACCTTCAAACAGAGCGGCTACAGTTCCCGCTGCAACCGCCCCGACCCATACGGCAACTGCTTACCGTATGAATCAATTATACTTGTTACAGGCACTTGTGACAAGCATCGTTGTTTCGTTGTTACACTTTTTTCGCCCTCAAACTTTCGTCAACGAAACCCCGCTTGACGCAGCCGTGCGCCCTGGCGTACCGCCCCTCCCTGCAAGCCAAACTAGGGCCGTGGAATACCTGTGACGCGTCCGAGCGCATGCCGTCCGAAGCCCAACAGTCCGGGGGACTGTTGGGTGCGGCGGTAGCCCCCCGCCGTGGTAGCGGGCGC
>NZ_LFJJ01000377.1 GCF_001189365.1 Candidatus Burkholderia verschuerenii
TCGGCGAAGTTCCAAACTCCCAGGAAACCATTCAGATCAATATTGCTTCTGGGAGTTCTGGGAAACACGATCTTCCGGCGGCCCCTTGCCACCCTTGACTTCGACTAATTCTGAAGGGCCGACTAGCGATAGTCGTGTCCGTAGCCCTGGCCGACCGCGATCGACAGCGCCGACGACATGGTCTGATCGTACTGGTCCTTCATTTCCGCGAGACGCGTGATGGTGGTCGGATCGCGGCCGGACTCGGTGTCCTTCGCGAACGACATACGCTGCTCCCAGTGCTCGGCGACGCTCGGCATGAAGATCGCCGCGCCGGCGACCATCGCGCCCAGCAGTGCGGCGACGGCGAGCGTGCGCAGGCCGGCCGCGAACAGATGGCGGACCGACGGCGCGGCGAGCCAGGTCGCGTAGGCGAACAGCAGCACCGAGCCGACCAGCAGACTGCGAGTCACCGACAGCAATTCGATCACGATGGTCGCGAGGAACAGCAACACGGTGAACTTGGTGATGCGCCGCGCGATCACGAATTCATGCAGCAGCAGCGCCTGCAGCGACAAAAACTGCACGGACACGATGCGGAAGCGCACGTCGGCCAGACCGCCGCCGGACGTCGCGAGACCGAACACGAAGCTGAAGATCAGCGAGGCGATCATCGACCAGTACATGGCGCGTTCGATCTGCTCCAGACGCTGCGATTCCCACGGCCGGCAGCCGACGAAATAGCCGAGCAGCAACAGCAGGAACGGCAGGATCACGCGCATGTAGTTGCCCGAATCGTTGCCCTGCAGCACTTGCGTGGCGATGCTGCCGACTATCGTCAATAGCAGCAGAAAGGTGATCGTCGTGCGCAGCTTCGAGCGGCACGCGAAACGTGGCGCGATCAGCAGCAACGCGCACGATGCCCCGATCGCCGGTACGACGAGCAGGATTTGAATGGCCTTACTGGCGGTTTCCGCACCCTTGAAGTCGAAAGCGAGCGGAAAAATAAATAGCCAGATCCAGATGACGGCGAACTTGTTGCGCATGGCGTTCTCTTTAGATCGCAAAGTCCATCGATTATTCTTCGCGGCGCGTGGCCGCTGCATCCCGGAGACTTGACGTCGATTGTCGATTTTCTGACGTTTGACGACGCAATGCGTCGACTCCGGAAACCCCGTAATTTGTGGGTCGAATATATCAGCGGCTCGGCGGCCGTGACTTTCGCGCAGCGTATTCGGACTAGGTCCTGTTTACATTTAAGAGCGGCCCGAAGGCAGACACGATGGAGACAAAGGTGAGGTAGCTGTGGGCGAGTTTGTCATATCGAGTGGCGACGCGACGAAAATGCTTGATACGCTTAAAGAA
>NZ_LFJJ01000378.1 GCF_001189365.1 Candidatus Burkholderia verschuerenii
TTTTGATTCATTTTCAGGTCAAAAATGCAGAAAAAACTCAATGAAAAAATACGAGGCGATTTCGATCGAAAGTTGGTATGCATTACGAGGAACGACGCGACTTTCGAAATCTGTTCGATGATCTAAGGTGCTCCGATTCGAAAGATTTGAGAAGCAGCGAATTTGCGAAAGCAAGAGGAGCAACTTTCGTGAAGAAACCGAAGCCAAAATCTGCCTAGAAGGACCTCAAGATGGAGCTGGAAGTAGAAGATACAAGAAGAATGCAAGACTGGGACAGCACACCTCCATTGTCGCGACACAAAATGGCAATGGAGGGAGGAAAGGCCTCCTATTGACGTGACAACAACATGGTTGTCACGACAATGGGGTGGTTGTCGCGACAACCCACCTATGCAGAGCACAAATTGTGCTCTGCAATTTTTTTTAAAACGCTTTTGTTAAATTTTTCAAGTATAAAACACGATTTTTATCCCACTTTTTGTGTTTGTAAGTACTTAATTTCTCTTTCAATTCTACCCTAATCCATTCCACACTATAAATACTTAAATTAGGGTTTGAATTGGGGAGAGAGAGACGAGACAAAGTATGAAATAACTTTCTCCGAAGAGCATTTATTTTTTTCTATCTTTCTGTCATTTAATAAAATCTTGTTCTAGCATGGATTGATTACTGGCTTGATGAAATGCTTTGATATTCTGGATTCAAAATGGGCTTGGAATGCTCTACTTAGAGATACCAACTTTGCCCCATTTGAAAAACCAAGAACAAAGCTTTCATCAAAGTCTTTTATATGCATTTTATGAGATGCTTTGTGCATGAACGAGATTATGTGGCTTGATTCTTGTTATGGGTTGTTTTAATTCGTGTTTTTGGGTGATAGCTGCATTGAATAGTTGATATTATTGTTCACTTTGCTTAGGGTTTGATGAAGGTTAGGAGGAAACTCTTGTTTCAAAGGATTAACCATGAAATCTTGTGGATTGCATGCTCTTTTCTTGTGTTGGCTGTAATCTAGACTACAAAAGTGAATGAGACTAGGCATGTGTGCTTGAAACTAAATTAAGATGTGTATGTGGCTTTGTATGAGATGAAATTTGATGCTTGAATTGATGTTCCTAGGCTGAGATTTGAGCTACCACTCCAATGCACTTAGGGAATTTGGGGAAGAAACACTCAAAGTTGCATACACATGTCTAGGCCAAGCGTGAATTGTTTAGTTGGTTTAGGATTCTATGCTACCAGCTAATTAGATATTGGCTAGTCATTTGATGCCTTGGTTATTAGTTAGTCTTGGGCTCACATTTAGGATTGACGACCCAGATGCAAATACTGGTCTTGTATAGACTTTGGGGGGGGGGGGGGGGGG
>NZ_LFJJ01000379.1 GCF_001189365.1 Candidatus Burkholderia verschuerenii
GTTTCACGTTCTCAATTCCTGTAATTTCTTTCACAATTTCTAGGACTAGATGGTTAGAACTAATGCAAGCATGTAAAACATCTAGCACACATTCGTTAATTACTTCAACACGATTACACTCATGCTTCTCATCGTCAAACAACTTTAAGGATTTAAAAATGTTAAACTCAATCTTCTCATCATTAAACCTCAAAGTTACATTACCTTGCTCCACATCAATGAGTGCTCTCCCTGTTGCCAAGAATGGCCTTCCGAGAATCAGAGGTACTTTCTTGTCAACCTCCATATCCACGATCACGAAGTCAGCGGGATAGATAAAATTTCCGACTCTAATCATCACATCCTCTATAACTCCCCTGGCTTTTGTAGTGGATTTGTCAGCTAGCTGCAAGACAATAGCAGTCGGTTCGTAATCACCTAAACCTAGCTGCTGAAACACTGAATATGGCATTAAATTAATACTCGCCCCAAGATCACATAAACATTTATCAAAATTTAAATTGCTAATTGAGCAAGGAATAGTGAAACTCCCTGGATCCTTTTGCTTCGGTGGCAATTTATGTTGGATGATCGCGCTACATTCCTCAGTGACCACCACAGTTTGCAAGTCTTCCAGCTTCTTCTTCCTTGTTAGCACATCCTTCATGTACTTCACGTATTTTGGAATCTGCTCAAGAGTTTCAATAAAAGAGATATTAATATGCAACTTTTTAAGCATGTCTAAAAACTTAACAAACTGATCATCATCTTTCTTTTTCTGCAATCTTTGGGGGAATGGGAGTTTAGGAACATAAACAGGAAGATTTTCAGAACAAATTATTCTCCCTGGTACATAGTCCTTTCGGACTAAGGTCGACTCAGCTGGATCCTCCTTTTGCTTTTCTTCTTCTTGAATTTCGGTTTCCTCACCTTGCTTTCTCGCTTCGACCGAAATCTCTTGCTCTTCAGCCTCTGGTGGTGAGGCTTTTCTCACAGGTGGCTTTGGTTCACCTAACTGCTTCCCACCCTTGAGTGTAATTGCATTCACATGTTTAGGATTCTGAACAGTATCACTGGGCAGACCTTGCACCTGAGTATTTTGCATTTGACTTGCCATTGCTCCGATCTGTTTCTCGAGACCCGAAAGTCGTGCTTGAGTACTGATATTCTGGCGTTCGAAGGCATCCATTCTAGCGTCCTGCTTGACTGCCCTTTCTTCTCCTCTCTTTAAGTAAGCAATAGCTTCTTCTAATCGAGAAGATAGATGTGTATCAGCGGGTTGTATTTGCTGTTGTGATTGTTGAGGGATAGCCACCATTTCTC
>NZ_LFJJ01000380.1 GCF_001189365.1 Candidatus Burkholderia verschuerenii
CCTCTATCCCCAAATAAACTAGTTGACTCCCCAACTATCTATTTATCTATCTTTCGTTTTGTTATCGGTTCAAAATTCCTTATCCATTCACTTTATTTTTTAGAATTGATCGGTGCGGAAATGCCCTTTTCTTATCCCATTTAGATGATATACATACAAATGAACATCCTTGAGCAAGAAATACCCATTTGAATGATTTACAATCTATATAATTACTTGAACTGAAACTCCCAAAGTCCTCTTTTTTAAGATCCAAGTCAAGCAATTTCAGTACCTAAATAAAACTTTTGAATTCCCTTTCTTTCTTTTAATTGACACAGCCCCCATTTTCGAGTAAAATGAGGATGCTATGTTGCGACTGGTCGGGATAGCTCAGCTGGTAGAGCAGAGGACTGAAAATCCTCGTGTCACCAGTTCAAATCTGGTTCCTGGCACATGATTAATTGGTATGACTTTCTCTTCTCTCATAAATTAATTGATCTGAATTGAATCCACATTCATAGTAGGGAGGATGGTCATTTAGTGAAATATTTTGGGTCGGTTGACGCCTTTTCTTTTCTTGCTTAAGATGCCTTCTTAAGTAAGAAATTGCTTGAATGAGTGACAGCGCGTGTTTACCTTTTTGAAAAAGATGCCTGCTCTCCTAAGCATGATAATTTCCTTAACTCAAAATTGGTACAGAAAAAGCTGTTGGTTTAAATCAATGAATCTGTGCCTAAAGTTCATTCCAAGCTAGACAATGTCCATGAAAAGAGAACCCAACACTCAAAGCTAGTTAGAGATCTTATCTCTGCTCTCGAGTATCGACTGGCTACTATCAAGTATGATTTGCCTGAACCTGGTGTCTCATATTTTCATTCCATTGGCTCAACCAGTACGAAAAGTAAAAAATCCATGGTTTTATTGACAACGTGTGATAAAGGGGCTATGCTTCCGGTGATAGATTTGCTCTTTGCGAAGAGTTTGGGATGAGATAGACTAGCTGCGAGACAGTCGGAAATGTAATTGATCAAATCAAAAGGGTGGTGTTAGCAAGAAGGAGATTGGTTGCTTCTATGTAGAGAGATTCCGTAATTCTAAAAGAAGATTGAGTGCTATCTCCGCACCCGCCCCTTGCCTCGTTTTGGATCCACCACGAAAAAAGTCCATCGGGGGCCGGAGCGATCATCCAGGCCGTAACCAGGATTTCGGGTTCATCTGACATAGTAGCTACAATGGGAGATTCAGAATTCGGGAGTATAACTTCTTCTACACAAAGCAGTCCGCAAGGTGGGTAGACCGAGGACAACCCTAGTGGCCACACTGTCGACCCCTCAGGT
>NZ_LFJJ01000381.1 GCF_001189365.1 Candidatus Burkholderia verschuerenii
GGCAAAATGAAGGCTGCGAGATTTATATTTTATTTGTAAGGAGGGATTTATTTTAAGGGTCAAGGATGTAATTGATGATATTTTCTGAACCCTAGACTATATAAGTATAGTGGACGTGATTTGTAAAAGGGGGAATACGACGGAGACTGGACAAGGAACACACGCTGACGACAGAGGAAGAGAGGAAGCTGCCGCCGTTCATCCATCCCACTACACCATCGGATTTGCTTCTTATTCTTTTCTCTTTATTTCTACCATCATGATTCATCAGAGAGTTTATGTTTTTATTGATTTTATGAGTAGCTAAACTCCTCCTAGACAGTGAGGGGGAGGATTGGATTATGGGTTTTATCAGTGCTTGAATTTATGATTAATACTCTCATGTTATTTGTTCCCTTGTGATTACTACGCTTAATGCTTGCATAGAACTGGCCATTTTATGTATTGATTATTCAGTTTGGATTACTACACCCGAGAGGGGTTGATCTGTACCAGGAATAAGTAATCGCACATTAGTTAATCTGAACACTCGAGAGAGGCGGATTAATGGTGAACTAGAAGATGATCTTTAAGCCTAATTAACTAGCCATCAGTTAGTTGATTAGAATCTATAGAAATACACTCGAGAGAGGGTTCCATAGGTTATTTCGGCAATCTTGGTTAGGGGATATTGCATGAGAAAGACTAATCTAGCTGAGTGAATATAAAATCCAGAACCCAGTCCAATCCTGAACTGTCTAATCCATCACACTTGTCTTGCTCTGTTGGTTAGTTTAGTTTATTTTAATTGTCTTTGCGTTGTTTTCTAGTTTAATTCACAAACATTCCACTATCTTTGGTTACAAATTCACTTGAACAGATTTTCAATATTGCACTTGAGTCTAAAAGAAAAGGATTTTTGAAACTTCACATACCAATCCCCGTGGATACGATACTTGGTCTTACCATTTTTATTACTTGATTGACACCGTGCGCTTGCGGGTATAAAATACATCAAACAAGTTTTTGGCGCCGTTGCCGAGGATTGGCGACTTTTCAAAAAAAAAAATTTCATTGATTTTGAGTGAAATCTGATTTTGTGTCAAGTTGTATAATTGTGTTTGTTATTTATGTTCTAAAGGAATATTCAAAAAAAAAGAGTTTCTGTTTCTTTTAAGTTATTTTGTTTGTCAGTTGATTTTATTGCTTTTAGGTTGATTTCTGGTTATCTTTGGTTGATTTCAGGTGTTCACAGATTAAGAATATTACACTGCGTTTATCTTTGTTGTTCTCGGTTCTGTGTAATAAGAGAAAAAAGGTTCTGTGTTGTTGTGATCTTCGTTCATTGATTTTGGT
>NZ_LFJJ01000382.1 GCF_001189365.1 Candidatus Burkholderia verschuerenii
TTCTTCATCTCGCAGACGCCGGAGCTTGTGGCCGAAGCTGACGCGGTAATCGATGTTCAGGCGCTCGTCGCCTGAAATTTCATTTTTTACCTGCAACCCTTGTGGGGAGTCGCCCCACAAGGGCGCTCCTTTTTCACTTTCGAGGAGCCTTGAATGGCTTATTCATGCACTGACCTCGTCGACAATGTTCTGGACGACATGCTTGTGCGAGGATGGATTCAATCCACGCAGTACAGCCCCGAAGACCCGCAAGCGCAAGGTAAAGCGGTGTTGACGGCAATCGGCGACGCGGATCGCGCACTGTGCCGGGCGGCGGACGCACAACAGTTGCACGTGGAGCTGCTGGACTCTGTCGAGACACTCGCCGCAATCGCGGACCAACACGGCGCGTTGGCACTCGCCAACATCGTGTATTGGCAAATGGCCATTCTCAACGACACCTACATCGAACTGTCGCCAGACGAAGCCGAGTTGCTGTGGTTCGTCAGAAACTTGCCTTCAACCGATCGCTGGTGGGCGCGCGTCCAGTTGACTATCCCGCCGAGCGCTGAGAATCGCTTTCCACGTGATTTTCACGCAGCGGGAGAGCGACCCTCAGGGTCGCTCCGCGCAGCCGACGGCTGACCTGCTGTTCAGTGGATTCGTGATTCCACCGTCGAGCGACGGCGGCCCGATCGTAGACGAACTTGATATGTGGTCGTGGTCCGAGTGATCTTAAGCGCGTGCACCGAGTGCGCGCTCGATCTTGCGGTCGGTCTTGTATTGGCTAAGAGCGTACACGGACCAGATTGCGGCCGGAAGCCAGCCGATAATCGTGAGTTGCAGCAGCAGACAGATGATGCCTGCGACAGGACGGCCGATGGTAAAGAACTGTAGCCAAGGCAGGACGATTGCTAGAAACAGGCGCATTACTATTTTCCATTTTAGAGTCGGGAAGACTGGTATAACGGTCAAATCGCGGGAAACTTTACAGATTGGCAGAATGGAAATACGAGGGGCAGAGTATCTGGAAACGTTCGGTTAATCACGCGGAGCGACTGCGCGATCTGAAGCGTTTGAACGCTTCCTGTTCATTTCATAATTGGCTAGCGTTGCCGGTGATCGTTCGTTATTGTCCTCGCGACGCGGCCTGCGGCATTTGTGAACGACCATGTGAGGTCGATCGAGTTGGCGGGCGAAGCTGCCGTGAGGGGTAGTGAGCACGTCGACGCTTGAACATGGCATTCCCGGTGGCTCATTACTGAGTCGGCCCTTCAGAATTAGTCGAAGTCAAGGGTGGCAAGGGGCCGCCGGAAGATCGTGTTTCCCAGAACTCCCAGAAGCAATATTGATCTGAATGGTTTCCTGGGAGTTTGGAACTTCGCC
>NZ_LFJJ01000383.1 GCF_001189365.1 Candidatus Burkholderia verschuerenii
TTAAATTGTGCTATGGGTTTCATGATTCTGGAATGATTGTGGGTTTATATTGCATGGGCTTGTGTAGGTACACTTAATTTCTACATTAGTGCTTTGGGATCAAGCTAATTTGTAATTGAGTTTACTTAATTGTGAATGAGCTTGGTGTGAAGACCACCCAACTTTCATTGATTGCTTGATATTTGTGGATGTGTGACAAAATTAGTGTGGTCATGATTCCTATGATGTGATTGGCTATATGATTGGAGAGTGGACTTTGGTTTTGGGCCAATAGAACAACTCTAGTCTACTTGAGAGGAGAGAACTACACTAATTAGGCATTAGCGTATTGGGTGAATGGATTAATCCCACAAATGTGAACCCTAGCACATGTACCCACGGCATGAGTTTTACACCCATGAGATAGAAACCAAGGAATGCTTTTGTAGTATTTGTTCTTAGTCTTTTCTAGTTTTTATAGTTTTAATGCTTGTCTTTGTTGCTAGATTAAATTACACTCTCTTTTGGTCATTTTTAGTTGCTTGTGTCAACTCACACTTCTCACACACTTTGACACTATTTTGTACAACATTACATGTATCTTCTCTCTGTGGGTACGATCCTAATGCTATACTACGATAAGGTTAGAGTGGCTTAGCACTAGGTTTATAAATTTTGTTTGATTGAGTGTTTGCACTAGCTGCTAGGTTAACCGCTCGTCAAAATGGCACCGTTGCCGGGGAGAAGTTTACGGTGTTGAGTACTTTTTAGTTGATTTTGTGTTGTTAAGTGTAGTAGCATAAGTAATTTCTTTTGTTTTAATTTTCTTTGAGTTTAGTTTCACTTTTTCACTTTTTTATTGCAGTTTTTGTTTGCTTTGAATAAATGGACACTTTTTATCAAGATCAACAAGGCTACGGATCAATGCCGAACCAATGGAGTGGGTATACAAATGGAGATTTTTACATGGCATGCGATTCACCACCAAGCATATTGCCTAGTGCCTATGGAGGACAAGGGAGAAATTTATTTGAGAACATGGTGATGTAAAAGTTAGATGCTCTTCAAGCTCAAATGGATGTAAAAGCACTAAATAATGTTGAAGCATGTCAATGTGCTAAGTGGACCAATGTGGTACTTTCTGAAATGAACCTTAGAAATCGATTCGAAGCAAAAATTGATAAAATAGAAAAAAGAATCGATCTAACAAGGGAAATGACATGGGAGCTTATTCAAGTTGAGCTGACGGATGCAAAGAAGAATCTTAAAAACTATTTGAAAAATGCTTGAAGACTTGTGAGGAACAAAGCATCAAGAGATTTGAAGAGTACTCTAAAAATACCACACATATAC
>NZ_LFJJ01000384.1 GCF_001189365.1 Candidatus Burkholderia verschuerenii
GGCGTATCGGGAATTTCGGTCCAGATTTCCGCTTCGGCGCCGGCGGGCGTGTTGTTCTGCCAGTTGATGCCGTGATACAGCAGCCAGATGAGCAGCAGATGCATCAGCGCGGCGAGGCCGAACGCCTTCCACGTCCCGCGCTCGCGCGGCGGACGGACGGGTCGCGCGGACGCCTGCCCACGCGGATGCTGCTTGTTCTGCGAACCAATCATTGCGACTTGACGAGCAAACCGACGCGCTTCACGCCGCGCGCCTTCATATCGGACATCACGTTCATGACGGCCTCGTACTTCACCGTCTTGTCCGCCGCGATCACCACCGGCTGATCAGGATGCGACTCCTGACGGTTCAGCACGAACGTGTTGAGATCGCCCTTGGTCATCTTCTGCTCTTGCGACGAACCGCTGTCGTCCTTGTAGCGGATCGTCATGCTGCCGTCGGCCTTGATGTTGATCACGAGCGGCGGCTGTTGCTCCTGCGGCTGCGCGTTGCCGACCGTCGGCAGATTGATGATCGAAGGCGAGACGAGCGGCGCGGTCACCATGAAGATGACGAGCAGCACGAGCATCACGTCGATATACGGCACGACGTTGATGTCGGCCATCGCGCGGCGCGAACTGCCGCGCATGCTGGAACGAATCGGGCCTGCCATCGCGGACTCCTTTTCCCTTTGTGCTTAGTGCGCCTGGCGCTGCAGAATGTTCGAGAACTCTTCGATGAAAGTCTCGAAGCGGATCGCCAGGCGGTCGATATCGTGCGCGTAGCGGTTGTACGCGACGACTGCCGGAATCGCGGCGAACAGGCCGATCGCGGTGGCGACCAGCGCTTCCGCAATGCCCGGCGCGACGTTCGCGAGCGTCGCCTGCTGCACGTTGGCGAGACCGCGGAACGAGTTCATGATCCCCCACACCGTGCCGAACAGACCGATATAGGGGCTGACCGAACCGACCGAGGCGAGAAACGCGAGATTGGCTTCGAGCACGTCCATCTCGCGCTGGAAGGCGGCGCGCATGGCTCGGCGCGAACCGTCGAGAATCGCGCCCGGATCGGTGATGCGGCGTTCCTTGCCCTTCAGGAATTCGCGCATGCCGGATTCGAAGATACGCTCCAGCGCGCCGATGGTGTGCCGGTTGTTCGCCGCGCTCTGATACAGCGCCTGCAAGTCGCCGCCGGACCAGAAATCGCGCTCGAAGCGCTCGGTTTGCACGCGCGCGCGGCGAATCGCGAACGCCTTGCGGAAGATGAACGTCCACGACAGCAGCGAGAGAATCAGCAGCAGCGCCATCACGGCCTGCGCGAGAAGGCTCGCGTGAATGACGAGAGAAACGATCGACAGGTCTTGTGTGTTTTCCATAAAGGTCCGCTGGTCCGTCCGGTTGATTCGGGCGTCCGGTCAAAGGCGCGTCAGTTGTTTGTGATGTGGCTGTGAAAATAACGAAAGCCGCGCGTGGGCTCCTGGCGAATGCGTCGCAAGAGGGTGGGCGCAGCTTTCATCGTCTTAATCAATTGGTTCCTGCCTCGCGCGACGATGCAGCCTGCGCCGCGTGCGGGCCGCGTCGCAAACCGTCGAGCACGAAATCGGGAACGGCGGCGGGGCGAATCGACACGCGATCCACCGACGCCACGCGAATATCGCCGGTCGCCAGCAGCACGTCGTCGCGCCACGCTTCCTGATGAAAATCCACCGAAGCACGCCCCAGCCGCTCGATACGGCTCGCGACGCGAATCATGTCGTCGCGCCGCGCGGGCGCGGAATACTCGACGGCGGTCCTTCTGACCACGAACACGATGCCGTCCGACTCCGCCAGGCGCTGCTGGTCGATGCCGCACGCGCGCAGCCATTCGGTGCGCGCGCGCTCGAAGTACTTGAGGTAGTTCGCGTAGAAGACGATGCCGCCCGCGTCGGTGTCCTCGTAATACACCCGAATCGGCCACTCGAAAATCAACGGATCGTTCACCTTTGCGTCGCTCCGCGCGCGAGAGGGCGGATTCGTCCGCTTCCCGACCCGCTCCGGCGTGCTTTTTGACAGATATTCATCCGCGGCATTTTACAAGAAGCGCAAGCGGCGTAGCTAAATCCTCAGTCGTTCGGGGATTCAGCCGCGGTGAATTTGCAACGGTGCGAAGCTTTGGGCGATCGGCATCATCTCGATCGCGTTGACGTTCACGTGCGCCGGACGCGTCGCGATCCAGTAGATTGCATCGGCAATATCCTCGGGCGTCAGGGCCTGCACGCCGTTGTAGACGGAGCCGGCCTTGGCATCGTCGCCCTTGAAACGCACGTTCGAGAATTCGGTGCCGCCGACCAGACCCGGCTCGATATCGGTCACGCGCAGGGCCGTGCCGGCGACGTCCGCGCGCAGATTCAGGCTGAACTGGCGCACGAAGGCCTTGGTCGCGCCGTAGACGTTGCCGCCCGCATACGGATAGGTGCCCGCGACCGAGCCGATATTGAACACGTGACCGCGATTGCGCTCGACCATGCCCGGCAGGATCGCGTGCGTGACGTTTACGAGACCCGTGCAGTTCGTGTCGATCATGTTCTTCCAGTCGTCGAGATTCGCCCGTTGCGCGGGTTCGAGGCCGAGCGCGAGCCCTGCGTTGTTGACGAGCACGTCGATTTGCGAGAACGCTTCGGGCAGCGCGGCGACGGCCGAGCAGATGGCGTTTTCGTCGCGGACGTCGAGTTCGACCGGCAGCAGCGCGTCGCCGAGTTCGTTGGCGAGCGCGACGAGGCGCTCCTTGCGGCGGGCCGACGCGATGACGCGGTGACCGCCCTTTACGAAAGTACGGGCAATAGCAGCGCCGAATCCGGCGGATGCGCCGGTGACGAAAACGATCATGAGCGGGCTCCGGGAGCGAAGAATCTGGGGAAGTCGGGCCGCGTGGGGTCGGGCCTCGGGCAACGGCGCAAAGGGTACTTCCAATGATGCATTGCGGCAAGCAATTGGCGGAGTAATCGAGGGATCGAGCGACCGTGCTTTATTGGCCGCAAATGATGTCCCGAATGCGCCGCCGAAGCGCACTGGCGTGCGGTTGCCTAAAGCCAGGCCGACCATTACACTACTACGCTCAGTGCGACACGGTGCGACACGCACGCTCGTGTCCGGGCAGTCCCAACGTAAGGGACATCGACTAGCGGTTCGAATAACGTCTATATGAGTTAATCGACTGCGATAGGCATGGTGTAGAGCATCTCGATGGGGCGCGA
>NZ_LFJJ01000385.1 GCF_001189365.1 Candidatus Burkholderia verschuerenii
GTAATGCACATAAGAAACATGCTCCTTCACAACCATGAACAACATAATATCATAACCCCACACTCATTCAATAAACACCCTTCACATATATAAATATCAGGCCAAGCTCAAAAACTTCTTCTTGTCAATCTTGGATCAAACAAATAATGTAGAATAATAACAACATTGATCCAAATCAGAATAAACAACATATTCAAGCCAAAGCAATTCACTTCATCATTTTTTTCTTCTCAACAATTTCTTTTCTTTTCTTTTCTTTTTTTTCTTTTTTTTTTGAAAAATATGAAAACATGACTACAAAGTAACTAAATGCCATGCATGCTAGAGACGAAAATATGGAATAAGAGTAGAATCAAACCCAACAAACCATAAACTGCAACCTCAATAAAAGTGTGAGCTGATGCAAACCAATTCAACCAACCCCGCCAACCATAGACTCAATCACAGACCAACACACGCCATGCTTAAAAAAAAACAATTGCAAAGAGAACTGAAATTAAAATGAATCAAAAGAGATAAAGGATACTAAAAGGATATTTTATTGCTTGGGTTGCCTCCCAAGGAGCGCTTGGATTTAACGTCGCCGGCTCGACTTGACCTTCTTCTCAAGATCAACCTACTCCACTTTGAGGATTAAAGGCTTTTCTTCTTCTTTTTCTCTTCTTGGCTTTGTGTGGTACACAAAATTTTTCCCCCAAATTTATTTTTGTCATGTTGAAGACTTTCATGACCTCCAATGTACCTCTTGGAATCCATACTTGTGCAACCACTCGCCGTTTCTTTTTGCCATTCCTCTCTTGCACTTCACTGTCCACTTCATGCTCTATTTCTTCACAACTTGATTCTTCATGTGATTTTTCCTTCAAAGAACTGGATGCCAATACTCCAAAACAAGCCTTGACTTGAGGAGCACATGCTATTTCACATGAATAACAAGGCATAATAATAGGTGGCGATGAAACATCCTCTTGCTGTAAAGGCAACTCGGCACCACTGGAGTATTCTCTTCCTGAATTCGATGGACAAGCTATGTCATCTACTTCGCTCATGTCCAATGCCATTAAGTAATCACGAAAACCCTCAGATATATGTGGGACACCCTGAAGTATTGAGGAAGGATCATCGGTAGGAATCTGTCGTTCATTTTCATTGTCTGCACAGGGTGTGGAAGGATTAGGGTCACACTTCATCTCAGAGTTGTCATCTCTGATATCCCTTATTGTGGATTCGTCAATATGCCCCGGAAGCTCCTTAAAAAGGTCGATGCGCTCGTCACGATCCTCATCACTATCACTTTCATCGAGCCTTCCT
>NZ_LFJJ01000038.1 GCF_001189365.1 Candidatus Burkholderia verschuerenii
AGTTTCGCTCCACGCTTCCTCTCCACGGTCGGTCGCCCTTCCGCAGTTGCGCTTCACTTCGCTCGCTGTGGTCAACTTGCCGCGCGACTTGCACCCGCAAGAGTGCGCCCATGCTGGGCGCACAAAAGAAGCGCGCCTCGAAGGGCGCGCTTTTCTTGTCGCTCGGAGCAAACCTGCGTTCAGTCTTCGCGACGCAGATGCGGGAACAGAATCACATCGCGAATGCTCGGGCTGTCGGTCAGCAGCATCACCAGACGGTCGATGCCGATACCGCAACCGCCCGTCGGCGGCATGCCGTATTCGAGCGCGCGGATATAGTCGGCGTCGAAGTACATCGCTTCCTCGTCGCCGGCGTCTTTCTGATCGACCTGCTTCTGGAAACGCGTGGCCTGATCTTCCGGATCGTTCAGCTCCGAGAAACCGTTGGCGATTTCGCGGCCCGTGATAAACAACTCGAAGCGCTCCGTGATGCCCGCGACCGTATCCGATTCACGCGCGAGCGGCGACACTTCGATCGGGTAATCGACGATGTAGGTCGGCTCCCACAATTGCGATTCGGCGGTCTCTTCGAACAGCGCGAGTTGCAGCGCGCCGATGCCCGCATTGTGGAACGCCGGCTGCGTCGTGTCGACGCCGAACTTCTTCAACTCGGCGCGCATGAAGGTGCCGTCGTTGAGCTGCTCGTCGGTGTATTGCGGCGCGTACTTCTGGATGGCCTGATTGATCGTCAGACGATGGAAGGGCTTCGCCAGATCCAGTTCGCGGCCCTGATACGTGATGGTCGCGGTGCCGAGCGCATCGATGGCGGCCTGGCGGATCAGCTGTTCGGTGAAGTCCATCAGCCACGCGTAATCGGTGTACGCGGCGTAGAACTCCATCATCGTGAATTCCGGATTGTGACGCGGCGACACGCCTTCGTTCCGGAAGTTACGGTTGATTTCGAACACGCGCTCGAAGCCGCCGACGATCAGCCGTTTGAGATACAGCTCGGGCGCGATACGCAGAAACATCTGCATATCGAGCGCGTTGTGATGCGTAACGAAAGGCTTGGCCCCCGCGCCGCCCGGAATCGGGTGCAGCATCGGCGTTTCGACTTCCATGAAGTCCGCCTTCGCCATGAAATTGCGGATCGACGAAAACGCCTTGGTGCGCGCGAGGAAAGTCTTGCGCGATTCCGGCGTGACGATCAGATCGACATAGCGCTGGCGATAACGCGTTTCCTGATCGGCGAGACCGTGGAACTTGTCCGGCAGCGGACGCAGCGCCTTCGACAACAGACGCAGTTCCGTGCAACGCACCGACAGTTCGCCCTTGTTCGTGCGGAACAGCACGCCCTTGGCCGCGACGATATCGCCCAGGTCCCACTTCTTGAATGCGTCGTACGTTTCCGCGCCGACGTCGGCGGGCGTGATGAAGAACTGGATCTGGCCGCTGCCGTCCTGAACCGTCGCGAAACTGGCTTTGCCCATCACGCGTTTGAGCATCATGCGGCCGGCGAGCGCGACGTTGAACGGATTCGCTTCGAGCGCGTCCTTGTCGGACTCGGCGTATTCGCTTTGCAGCGCGGCGGCGTGATGCGTCGGACGGAAGTCGTTCGGATACGCGACGCCTTGCTCGCGCAGCGCGCGCAGCTTGTCGCGACGCTCCGCGATGATCTGATTCTCTTCCTCGGGCAGGGCGCCCGGTTGAGTCGGTTCGGTCATGATGATTCTTGGCTGGTGATACGGAGAATGCGCGGTGGCCTGAAACGAAAGCGGCGCAGCCGAATGGCCACGCCGCTGCAAGACATCAGACGCCCTGTTTCAGGCTCGCGCCGATGAAGTCGTCGAGGTCGCCGTCGAGCACGGCGCGCGTGTTGCTCATTTCCACGTTGGTGCGCAGATCCTTCACGCGGCTCTGGTCGAGCACGTAAGAGCGAATCTGATGGCCCCAGCCCACATCGGTCTTGCTCGATTCGAGCTTGTCCTGTTCGGCCTGGCGCTTGCGCATCTCGAATTCGTAGAGACGCGCCTTCAGCATCTGCATGGCTTCCGCGCGGTTGCGGTGCTGCGAGCGGTCGTTCTGGCACTGCACGACGATGCCGGTCGGCGCGTGCGTCAGACGCACGGCGGAGTCGGTCTTGTTGATGTGCTGGCCGCCCGCGCCCGATGCGCGATACGTGTCCGTACGGATGTCGGCGGGATTGATTTCGATCTCGATCGAATCGTCGATTTCCGGATACACGAACACCGACGAGAACGACGTGTGACGTCCGCCCGACGAATCGAAGGGCGACTTGCGCACGAGGCGGTGAATGCCCGTTTCGGTGCGCAGATAGCCGTACGCGTATTCGCCTTCTACCTTGATGGTCGCGCTCTTGATGCCGGCGACATCGCCTTCGGACTCTTCGAGCACTTCGGTCTTGAAGTCCTTGCGCTCGCAGTAACGCAGATACTGGCGCAGCAGCATGGAGGCCCAGTCGCACGCTTCGGTGCCGCCCGCGCCCGCCTGAATGTCAATAAAGCAGTTGTTCGGATCGGCCGGGTTCGAGAACATCCGGCGGAATTCCATGTCTTCGACGCGCAGACGCAGCGCATCGGCGTCGGACTCGCACGCGATGAGCGTGTCTTCGTCTTCTTCTTCGTGCGCCATCTCGAACAGGTCGCTCGCGTCGCGCAGGTCGTTGTCCAGCGCCGTCAGCGCGGACACCACGCCGTCGAGCAATTTCTTTTCACGACCGAGCGCCTGGGCGTTCTTCGAGTCGTTCCAAACGTTCGGGTCTTCGAGTTCCTTGTTGACTTCGGCTAGACGCGTGGATTTCGCGTCGTAGTCAAAGATACCCCCGTAGCTCGCCCGCGCGACGGCGCAGGTCGGCCAGAAGGCTTTCGATCGCGTTGAGACGTTCCGCTTCCATTATCTCGATCTTCGGCTTCGTAAAAAGGTGCAATTATAGCCGATAGATGGGGTTTTCCAGTTGATCCCGGGCCGTTCGAGGCCGTTTCGCGCGCGTTCGGGCGTCCGCTCAGGCCGCGTGTTCGACGATCAGCTGCACCCGCGCGACGCCGTTCCACGAGTCGCTGACGAGGCGATAGGCGACGGTTGCGTGCTGCGGCAGCGGATCGACGTGATTGAACCAGATCGCGTTGAAGCGCTGCCGTCCGCGTAACAGCGACAGCTTCAGATGCTTGTCCTTCACCAGCGCCTGCGACGCCACTTCGAACTCGCCCGAAAACGTCGGCGCGGGAAAGCCTTGTCCCCACACGGCGGCGTCGAGCATTTCGACGAATTGCGGCGTGAAGTACGCGTCCTCGAGTTCGCCGTCAGTTTCGATGGTGCGCGACAGCGCTTCCGTCGTGAGCCATTCGCGGCCGACCGCTTCGAACGCGGCGGTGAAGCGCGGAATGTCGGCGGTGGCGATCGTCAGGCCCGCCGCCATCGCGTGGCCGCCGAATTTGTGGATCAGCCCCGGTTCGCGCTTGCTGATGAGATCGACCGCGTCGCGCAGATGAAAGCCCGGAATCGAGCGGCCCGAGCCCTTGCTGAGCGTGCCGCTGTCGTCCGCGTGCGCGAAGGTGAACGACGGCCGGTGAAACTTCTCCTTCAGCCGTCCCGCGACGATGCCGATCACGCCCTGATGCCAGCTTTCGTCGTAGAGCGTGAGGGTCGCGCGCTCGCCGGGATCGATCGACGAGAGTTCGGCCAGCGCCTGCTGCTGCATGCCCGCTTCGATTTCGCGGCGTTCGCGGTTCATGCCGTCGAGCTGTTGCGCGAGTTCCCAGGCGCGGCCGATATCGTCCGTCGTCAGACATTCGATCCCGAGCGACATGTCCGCCAGCCGTCCCGCCGCGTTCAGGCGCGGCCCGAGCGCGAAACCGAGATCGAAGCCGGACGCGGCGCGCGCATCGCGGCCGGCGGCGCGGAACAGCGCGGCAATGCCCGGCTGCATGCGGCCCGAGCGAATCCGCTTCAAACCCTGCGCGACGAGAATGCGATTGTTGCAATCGAGCTTGACGACATCCGCCACGGTGCCGAGCGCGACGAGATCGAGCAGGCCGTCCAGACGCGGTTCGGGATGCGCTTCGTCGTACGCGCCGCGCCGCCGCAACTCCGCGCGCAACGCCAGCAGCACGTAGAACATCACGCCGACGCCCGCGATGCACTTGCTCGGAAACGCGCAGCCCGGCTGATTCGGATTGACGATCGCGCGCGCCTCCGGCAGCACGTCGCCGGGCAGGTGATGATCGGTCACCAGCACGTCGATGCCGAGCGCGTTCGCCGCCGCCACGCCATCGACGCTAGCGATGCCGTTATCGACCGTGATCAGCAGATCTGGCGGCCCGAGCTTCGCGCGCGCGGCCAGATCGACGATTTCCGGCGTCAGGCCGTAGCCGTATTCGAAGCGGTTCGGCACCAGATAGTCGATCTTCGCGCCGAACATGCGCAGCCCGCGCACGGCCACCGCGCAGGCGGTCGCGCCGTCGCAGTCGTAGTCGGCGACGACCAGCATGCGCTTGTTTGCGGCGAGCGCGTCGGCGAGCACGACGGCGGCATCGTCGCAACCTTTCAGGCCGATCGGCGCGTGCAGGCGCTTCAGTTCCGTTTCGACTTCGTCCGGCGACGTGATCCCGCGCGCCGCGTACAAACGCGCGATCACGGGATGCAGGCCGTGGCGCGCCAGCGCTTCGGCATCGGCGAGGGAAGGGGCGCGCGTTACGATTCGCGTCATGCGTGAGACCTTTATTCGATGAACAATGCCGCAATCGGACGGCGACGCCAGAACTTGCCCAGATCGCCGCGCGTGATGGACAGCGTGACGGAGCCGGTGTCGCCGCACAGCGTGAGGCCGAGCTTGCCAAGCGCGCCGTCGGTGAGCGCCTGAAGCGCGGGCGCGAACCACGCGGTTTCCAGCGCCGTCAGCGCCTCGTTCCAGCGCGCCCAGTCCTGTTCGATGAACGGCGCGGAAAACGGGTCCAGCTCGACCAGTGTGCTGCCTTCGGTGAAGCCCGTCGACAGCGCGGCGAACGATTCCGGCGGCGTCGACGGCGCGACGCCCGATGCCATCGCGAGTCCGCGCGTGGCGGTGGCATCGGACATGACGTGCGCGAACGTGCCGGTGACCGGACGCATCGCGCCTTGTCCGTGCAGCCAGATCGAGTTGATCGCGGGCAGGCCGCGCGACTCGCGTTCGACATTCAGCGGATGCTCGAACCACGCCATCTGCACTTCGTTTTGCAGCTTCATCCACGGACGCGAACGCTCGCCGGTGCGGGCTTCGTGCGGCAGCCAGATTTCGATGTTGCGGCCCGTTGCGCGTAACGGCGATGCGCCCGCCAGCCCGCCGAAGGCATCGCCCGAGATGTACCAGCGCAATGGCGTCGGCGTCTGCAAGCTCACGCCCAGATCTTCGATCACCGGCCGCGCCGCTTCGAGCAGCGCGCGCGCTTCCTCGGTGCGCACGCCGAGCGTGGCCGGATCGATTAGGACCAGATGATCGTGCGCGATCCGGACATGGACCGGCTCGATGCAGGCCCAGGTCCGCTCGCCGGGATCGCCGCCGTCGGCAAGCAGCATGAAGGGCGCGAGCGGGGCGTCGTCGGCGTAGCGGGCATCGGAGGGCGATACCGCGTCGAATCGCCGCGCGATCCAGCGTTCGTGCGGCAAGGTGCGCTGAAAATCCTCGCCGATCACGCGCTCGACGAGCGTGGCGCGCGACACCAGCCGCTCGAACGCCGCGCTCTCCAGTCCGTGCAGTGCGGTGGCGGCAGCGGCGGCCGGAGGCAGGGCGAACGGAAGCAGGAGATGGAGTTCGGGTGCGGGCATGATGGTTCCGCATTGTAGGGCAAAGCGCTACGCGACGACCGCGCCGATTCGCGGCGAAAAAGCGTGCGCGAATCGTCTCGTCCGACGTCGATACGCGCATGTATGGCAAACTTTCGCAAAATTCGAGTTCGGACCGGCCGCGACCGTTGTCGCGCCGCATCCGCGTCGTGCCGCGCTTCGTATGAATCAGGCACGACCGACGAAGCCGAACGCGCCTTCCGGCCACACGGATCAGGCCCCGCCGCCGCGCCGGCACTACAGCGCGGCAACCGCAGAGATAAGGATTCGCTTGAAGCTCCCGTACGAATGGCAGATCGGCTGGCGTTATACGCGCGCCAGCAAACGCACGACAGGCAACGGTTTCATCTCATTCATCGCACTCGTGTCGATGTCGGGCATCGCGCTCGGCGTCGCCGCACTGATCGTCGTGCTGTCGGTGATGAACGGCTTTCAGAAGGAAGTGCGCGACCGCATGTTGTCGGTGCTCGCGCACGTCGAAATCTTTTCGCCGACCGGCTCGATGCCCAACTGGGTCGTGACCGCGCAGGAAGCGCGCCGTAATCCCGAAGTGATCGGCGCGGCACCGTATGTCGAGGCGCAGGCGCTGCTGACGCGGCAGGGCGCGGTGAGCGGCGTCGCGCTGCGCGGCGTGGAGTCGTCGCTGGAGCCGGAAGTCTCCGACATCGGCAAGGAAATGCGCGCGGGCAAGCTCACGGACCTGAAGCCGGGCGAATTCGGCATCGTGCTCGGCGCGGATCTCGCGACCAATCTCGGCGTGATGACCGGCGACAAGATCACGCTCGTCGCGCCCGAAGGATCGATCACGCCCGCCGGGATGATGCCGCGCCTCAAGCAGTTCACGGTGGTCGGCATCTTCGAATCCGGACACTACGAATACGACTCGACGCTCGCGCTCATTTCCATTCAGGACGCGCAGGCGCTGTTCCGGCTGACCGCGCCGACCGGCGTGCGGCTGCGCCTGAAAGACATGCAGCGCGCGCCCGAAGTCGCGCGGCAACTGTCGCATACGCTGTCCGGCGATCTCTATATCCGCGACTGGACGCAGCAGAACAAGACGTGGTTCTCCGCGGTGCAGATTGAAAAGCGCATGATGTTCATCATCCTGACGCTGATCATCGCGGTGGCGGCGTTCAATCTGGTGTCGTCGCTGGTGATGACGGTGACCGACAAGCAGGCCGATATCGCCATTTTGCGCACGCTCGGCGCGCAGCCCGGCTCGATCATGAAGATATTCGTCGTGCAGGGCGTGACGATCGGTTTCATCGGCACGGCGATCGGCGTGACGCTGGGCTGTTTGATCGCGTGGAGCATTCCGTGGCTCGTGCCGATGATCGAGCATCTTTTCGGTGTGCAATTCCTGCCGCCATCCGTGTATTTCATCAGCGAATTGCCGTCCGAACTCGTCGCGAGCGATGTGATCCGCATCGGCGTGATCGCGTTCCTGCTGTCGTTGCTGGCAACGCTCTATCCAAGCTGGCGCGGCGCGAAGGTGCGTCCGGCGGAGGCGCTGCGCTATGAGTGATATGAACAACGATATCGTGTTGCAGGCGTCGTCGATCTCGAAGGCTTTCGTGCAGGGCGGCTTCAACGTGCAGGTGCTGAACAACGCGCAACTCGATGTGCGGCGCGGCGAGAAACTCGCCATCGTCGGCGCGTCGGGTTCGGGCAAGAGTACGCTGCTGCATGTGCTCGGCGGCCTCGACGAACCGAGCGCGGGCAAGGTCTCGCTGATGGGCAAGCCGTTCACCGAGCTGAAGGAAAAGGAGCGCAACGAACTGCGTAACCAGAAGCTCGGCTTCGTGTATCAGTTCCATCATTTGCTGCCGGAATTCACCGCGCTCGACAATGTGGCGATGCCGCTGCGCATCCGCCGCATGAAGGAAGAGGATGCGCGCCACGAAGCGCAGGCGATTCTCGATCGCGTGGGCGTCGGGCATCGCTCGAAGCATCGGCCGGGCGAACTGTCCGGCGGCGAGCGTCAGCGCGTGGCGATCGCGCGCGCGCTGGTCACCCATCCGGCCTGTGTGCTCGCAGACGAGCCGACCGGCAACCTCGACAGCGGTACGGCGGACACGGTGTTCAATCTGATGCTGGAACTGTCGCAGACCTTGCAGACGAGCTTCGTGATCGTCACGCACGACACCGATCTCGCCGCGCGCTGCGACCGCATCATGCGTCTGCGCGACGGCGTATTGCACGAAGAGCCGTCCGTTCCCGTCTGAAGTCGACGCCAACCGCGGAGCGCGTCATGTGGATCGATACGCACTGTCATCTCGATGCAGGTGAATTCGACGCCGACCGCGACGCCGTGGCGACCGATGCGCGGCGTTCGGGCGTCGATCGCATCGTGATTCCGGGCGTCGAGCGCGCGAACTTCGCGACGGTGCGGGAACTGGCGCATCGTATCGACGGCGGCGCGTATGCGCTCGGCATCCATCCGCTCTTCACGCCGCGCGCAACCGAAGACGATCTGCGCGTGCTGCGCGAGGAAATCGAGGCGAGTCTCGACGATTCGCGCTTCGTCGGCATCGGCGAAATCGGGCTGGATTATTTCGTGCCGACGCTCGACGATGCGCGTCAGCGTTTTTTCTATGACGAACAGCTAAAACTCGCGCGCGCGTTCGGCCTGCCGGTGATCTGCCATGTGCGCAAATCGCAGGACAAGGTGCTCAAGGGCTTGCGCGTGCACGACATTCATTGCGGCATCGCGCATGCGTTCAACGGCAGTTTTCAGCAGGCCGAAGCGTTTATCGCGCAAGGCATGCGGCTGGGCTTCGGCGGCAATCTGACCTTCGAGCGGGCGTGGCAGATCAGGCGGCTCGCGACCGATTTGCCGCTCGATGCGATCGTGCTCGAAACCGATGCGCCGGATATCGCGCCGTCATGGCGTTACAAAGGGCGCAACACGCCCGATCAGGTTCCGGCCATCGCGACGGTGCTCGCGGAATTGCGCGGCATCGGCGAGCAGGAACTCGCCCTAGGCACAACGGCTAATGCGCATGCCGCGCTGCCACGACTCGCGCTCGCGTCTTCATAATCGTTTTCGTTGTTTTCGATGGCGAAAGACGAGTGAGGATGTGTGCGTGCGGGTTTGCTGGGATTCGCGGCGGGCGTGTGGTGCCTGCAGCAACAGGCTGCGTTGCCGGACTGGTGCGCGTGGGCCGCGTGGTGCGTGCTCGCGTTCGTTGCGATCGTCGCGTGGCGTTGGCGGCGTGAATGTGCGTGGCTGGCGCTCGTGGCAATCGCGTGCGCGGGCGGCTTCCTTTACGCCGCGACGCGCGCCGAACTGCGTCTGAAGCCGCATCTTCCGATCGAGTACGAACAGCGCGATATCAGGCTCAGCGGCTTCGTGCGCGGCCTTCCCGAAGCGAGCGACGAAGGCACGCGCTTTCTCTTCGAAGTGGAATCGAATGGCGCGGGTCTCGAAGACTTTCCGCGTCTGATCCGGCTGAACTGGATGCCGTCGCCGAAGCTCGAAGCGGGCCAGCGCTGGACCTTGACGGCGCGTCTCAAGCGTCCTCACAGCGAAGCCAATTTCGGTTTGCGCGACATGGAAGTGTCGATGCTCGAACGCGGCATCCGCGCGACGGGTTATGTGTCGACGGCATCGACGCCGCATCGTCTTGCGCGCGACGCGCACGGCCCGCTGCTCGCGATCGAGCGTCTGCGTTCGCATCTGCGTGGGCGCATCGAAAGCGTGCTCGCGGATGCGCCGCATCTCGGCATCGTGGTGGCACTCGCGGTCGGCGCGCAGGACGCCGTCAGCGATGCCGACTGGTCGCTGATGCGCGCGACGGGCACGAGCCATCTGGTCGCGATATCGGGCCTGCATATCGGCTTAGTCGCGGGACTGGCCGCGTTCGCGTGCGGCTTCGTATGGCGGCGTTTGCGCTTCCGGTCGATGCCCGCGGCCTTGCTGATCGCCGCGCCCAAGGTGTCGGCGATCGGCGCGACCGCGTGCGCCGCGTTGTACGCCGCGCTCGCCGGCTTCAACATTCCCGCGCAGCGCACGCTGTGGATGCTGCTCGTTGTCGCGGCGGCGTATCTGTGCGGACGACGGCCGGCGTCGTCGCTGGTGCTGGGCGCTCGCGTGCGTGCTGATCGCGGATCCGTGGGCGGTGACGTCGCCCGGCTTCTGGCTGTCGTTCGGCGCGGTGGCGGCGATTCTCTACGCGATGGAATCGGCCGGACGGCACGCATCGAAACAGCGCGAGGAAGCGGACGATGCGTTCGAATCGCTCGAATGGAACGACTGAGGCGAGGCGATCGCGACCGATGCCATCGCGTTCGACGACGATCTGATCGACGAGGCGGAACGCGGCTTCGGCAGCGCGCGCGTGGCGATGTTCATCGGATCGCTGCAACGCGTGATGCGCATCGTCGGTCGCGCGTGCATGACTGTCTTTGCGGCGCTCGATAAACGCGTGCGCTCGGGCATCCGCGTTCAATACGCCGTGACGCTCGCGCTCGCGCCGCTCACGGTCTACTGGTTCTCGCAGATTCCGCTGATCGGCCCGCTCGCCAATGCGTTCGCGATTCCGTGGATCAGCGTCGTCGTCACGCCGGCGACGCTCGCCGGTCTCGTGCTGCCCGCACCGTTCGATGCCCACGCGTTCCATCTGGCGCCCGCCGCGCTCACGATACTCTGCGACGCGCTCGCCACTTTGTCCGATGCCGCGACGCGCCGGCATCTGACGCCGCTTTGGCATCTGCCGCAGCCCGGTCCGTTCGCGTCGATGGCGGCGTGCGCGGGCATCGCGTGGGCGCTCGCGCCGCGCGGCTGGCCGATGCGCTGCGCCGCGCCGCTCGCGTGGCTGCCTTTGCTCGCATCGGTTGCGCCGGGCGCGCCGGCGGGCGCGTTGCGCGTGACGGCGCTCGATATCGGGCAGGGCTCGGCGCTGCTGGTCGAGACGGCGCATCACGCATTGTTGTTCGATGCCGGTCCCGGCCCGGAATCGACGCATGCGGGCGAGCGCATCACCGCGCCGTATCTGCTCGCGGCGGGCGTCTTCAGGCTCGACACGCTGATGATCAGCCACTCCGATTCCGATCACGCGGGCGGCGCGCCAGCCGTGCTCGATGCAGTCGGCGTGCGCCAATTGCTCGCCTCGCTGCCCGCCGACGATGCGCTCTGGTCACACGCCCGCGCGCGCGGCGCGCAGACCATGCGATGCGCGGCGGGACAGCGCTGGCACTGGGACGGCGTCGAGTTTCGCGTGCTGTGGCCCGATGCGGGACCGCTCGCGGGCAAGCCGAATCATCAATCGTGCGTGCTGAAGGCGACCAGCGCGGCCGGGCGCGCCGTGCTCTTCACCGCCGACATCGAAGCGGACGTCGAGCGCATGCTGATCGCGCGCGATAGCGAGACTTTGCATGCCGACGTGCTGATCGCGCCGCATCACGGCAGCCGCACCTCGTCGACCGAGACTTTCCTCGATGCCGTCGGGCCGCTCGCGGCGGTATTTCAGGTAGGCTATCGCAACCGCTTTCGCCATCCGAATCCGACGGTGTTCGCGCGTTACGCATCGCGCGGCATTCCGCTGTCGCGCAGCGACGAAGACGGCGCGGCGCGCATCGAGATCGGTTCGGACATCGTCTTCGAACGCTATCGCGAAACGCACGCGCGCTACTGGATGGGACGCTGAAAACAACCAACGAGGAGGCGTCGTCCGCTTGAAAGAGATCATCCATTTCTCGCACGCCAACGGCTTTCCGGCGTCGACCTATCGCACGATCTTCGCGAGCTGGCGGACGATTTCGAGATTCGCCATATCGAGCGCTACGGGCATGATCCGCGCTTTCCGGTTTCGCAGGACTGGCCGCATCTCGTCGATCAGTTGCTGGACGACATGAGCCGGTATCGCGACGAATCCGATTCGAAGGTGTGGCTCGTCGGGCATTCGCTCGGCGGCTATTTGTCGCTGCTGGCGGCGCTGAAAAAGCCGCAATGGGTCAAGGGCGTGGTGATGCTCGATTCGCCCGTGATCGCGGGCTGGCGCAGCGGCCTGTTGCGCTTCACGCAATGGACGGGTCTCGACGAGCGTCTTTCGCCGGCCGCCGCGACGAAAAAGCGACGCGCGCAATGGGCGAGCCGCGCCGACGCTTGGCGGCATTTCCACGCGAAGCCCGCCTTCGCGCGCTGGGACGAGCGGATGTTGTCCGACTACATCGATTTCGCGATTCCCGCGACGCCATCGGGCGGCGGCGCGCGCTCGCTGGCGTTCGACCGGCATATCGAGTATCTGATCTATCGCACCTTGCCGCACACGCTCGGCGCGCGGCTCGTGCACGGCGCGCCGGTGCCGGTCGGCTTTCTCGCGGACACGCAGTCGCGCGAAGTGCGCCAGGTCGGGCTCGGCATGACGCAGCGCATCGCGGGCGGGATCGAGTGGATCGAAGGCAGCCATCTGTTTCCGATGGAACGGCCGATCGAAACGGCGCGCGCCATCGCACGGCTGATTCACGCGCTGTCGCACGATACGCGGCGGGAAGCGCACGTCGCCTGAAAAGGGCGCGAGCGGAGTGCGTCGTAGTGAAATAACTGCATGGAACGTGCGCGATTTCAAGCATGATTTGGTGTAGCGGTCGAGCCGGTCCGGTGACGGATTTACACGCCGCGCGCGCATCAGGGGAGGCGGCCTTTACGGTATAATCCATTTTTCCCGCGAGCATCTAGCGATGACCAAATATGTATTCGTCACCGGCGGCGTAGTTTCGTCCCTTGGCAAGGGTATTGCCGCCGCCTCCCTCGCCGCGATCCTCGAATCGCGCGGTCTCAAAGTCACTCTCCTCAAGCTCGATCCCTACATCAACGTCGACCCCGGCACGATGAGCCCGTTCCAGCACGGCGAAGTATTCGTGACGGAAGACGGCGCGGAAACCGACCTCGATCTCGGCCATTACGAGCGCTTCATCAGCACGAAGATGCGCAAGGCCAACAATTTCACCACGGGCCAGATTTACGAATCGGTGATTCGCAAGGAGCGTCGCGGCGGGTATCTGGGCAAGACGGTGCAGGTCATTCCGCACATCACCAACGAAATCCAGGCTTTCGTCGAGCGCGGCGCGGCCGCGGCCACGTGCGGCGAGCCGGATGTGGCGATCGTCGAAATCGGCGGTACGGTGGGCGACATCGAATCGCTGCCGTTCCTCGAAGCCGCGCGTCAGATGAGTCTGCGCATGGGCCGCAACAGCGCGTGCTTCGTGCACCTGACGCTGGTGCCGTACATCGCCACCGCGGGCGAACTGAAGACCAAGCCGACGCAGCATAGCGTGCAGAAGCTGCGCGAAATCGGTATCTATCCGAACGTGCTACTGTGCCGCGCCGATCGGCCCATTCCGGACGACGAACGCCAGAAGATTTCGCTGTTCTCGAACGTGCGCGAAGACGCGGTCATTTCCGTGTGGGACGCCGACAGCATCTACAAGATTCCGCAGATGCTCAACGATCAGGGCCTCGACGACATCATCTGCGAGGAACTGAAGCTGCTGCCGCAGCCGGCCGACCTCAAGATGTGGGCGGACCTCGTGCATCGTCTCGAGAATCCGAAGAGCGAAGTGACCATCGGCATGGTCGGCAAGTACGTGGACCTCACTGAGTCGTACAAGTCGCTGATCGAAGCGCTGCGTCACGCGGGTATTCACACGTCGACCAAGGTCAACATCGAGTACATCGATTCCGAGCAGATCGAAACCGAAGGTACCGACGCGCTGAAGCATCTCGACGCCGTGCTGGTGCCGGGCGGTTTCGGCCGTCGCGGTACGGAAGGCAAGATCAAGGCGATCCGCTACGCACGCGAATCGAAGACGCCGTATCTCGGCATCTGCCTCGGCATGCAGCTGGCGGTCATCGAGTTCGCGCGCGACGTCGCCGGTCTCGCCGATGCCAACTCCACCGAGTTCGATCAGAACACGCAGAATCCGGTCGTCGCGCTCATCACCGAGTGGTACGACCGTGCGGGCCGCATCGAAAAGCGTACCGAAGAATCGGATCTCGGCGGCACCATGCGCCTCGGTTCGCAGAAGTGCCCGATCAAGCCGGGCACGATGGCCGAACGCATTTACGGCACGGATGTGAACGAGCGTCATCGTCACCGTTATGAAGTGAATAACCGCTTCGTGCCCCAGCTCGAAGCCGGCGGGCTTATCATCAGCGCCCGTACGCCGAGCGAAGATCTGCCGGAAATGATGGAGTTGCCGCAATCGCTGCATCCGTGGTTCGTGGGCGTGCAGTTCCACCCCGAATTCACGTCGACGCCGCGCGACGGCCATCCGCTGTTCAAGGCGTTCGTCGAAGCGGCGCGCGCGCATGCAGAGGGCGATGCATCGTCGGCTGCATCGAGCAAGGCAACCGCGGGAGCGCAAGCATGAAGCTGTGTCACTTCGAAGCGGGACTGGACAAGCCGTTCTTCCTGATCGCGGGCACGTGCGTGGTCGAATCGGAGCAAATGACGATCGACGTCGCCGGGCGCCTGAAGGAAATCACGCAGAAGCTCGGCATTCCGTTCATCTACAAGTCGTCGTTCGACAAGGCGAACCGGAGTTCGGGCAAGTCGTATCGCGGCCCCGGCATGGACGAAGGCTTGCGCATTCTCGGCGAAGTAAAGAAGCAACTCGGCGTGCCGGTGTTGACCGACGTGCACATGGAAGAAGAAATCGAGGCGGTGGCATCGGTCGTGGACGTGTTGCAGACGCCCGCGTTCCTGTGCCGCCAGACCGATTTCATCCATGCGTGCGCGCGTTCGGGCAAGCCCGTGAACATCAAGAAGGGTCAGTTTCTCGCGCCGCACGACATGAAGAACGTGATCGACAAGGCGCGCGATGCGGCGCGTGAAGCGGGTCTGTCGGACGACCGCTTCATGGCGTGCGAGCGCGGCGTGTCGTTCGGGTATAACAACCTCGTGTCGGACATGCGGTCGCTCGCGATTATGCGCGAAACCAACGCGCCGGTCGTGTTCGACGCTACCCATTCGGTGCAGTTGCCGGGCGGGCAGGGCACGAGCTCCGGCGGTCAGCGCGAGTTCGTGCCGGTGCTGGCGCGCGCGGCGGTGGCCACGGGCGTCGCGGGTCTGTTCATGGAGACGCATCCGGATCCGGCGTGCGCGAAGTCGGACGGTCCGAACGCGGTGCCGCTGCATCGCATGGAAGCGTTGCTGGAGACGCTCATCACGATCGATCGGGCGGTGAAGAGCGGCCCGTTCCTCGAGAACGATTTCAATTGAGCAGGACGCGCGGGCATCGTGAGAGCGATGCCCGCGTTGCAAAATAGGCCGTATCGAGCGGCCAGGCGGGGCAGGGGGAGGAGCGCATCACATGGGCCGGAATCGGCGAGAGACCGCGCGTTGCGCCGGCCGTCCATCCTCCACGAAAGCGATATGAACCGATGCAACGCGGCGTGCGCGTCGCATCGTGCTGTCCGGGCTGCGAAGCTTGCCGTCCCGTCATGACCACCGGTTAAGCTGAATCGAACCGGCCTGAATGAACCTGGCGGTCATGCCAGGGTCTGAGCGAAGCGGCGCGGCGCGGTCCACCGTGTCGGGCCGGGCGCCAAGCGGGATGCGCCGGGTCGCGACTGACAGAATTCATCGTCATCTTTTGAGGAAACCATGAGTGCTATCGTAGATATCATCGGCCGCGAGCTTCTCGATTCGCGAGGCAATCCGACCGTCGAATGCGACGTGTTGCTCGAATCGGGCACGATGGGCCGTGCAGCCGTGCCGTCCGGCGCGTCGACCGGCTCGCGCGAGGCCATCGAATTGCGCGACGGCGAAACCGGCCGTTACGGCGGCAAGGGCGTGCTGAAGGCCGTCGAACACATCAACACCGAGATTTCCGAAGCCATCATGGGCCTCGACGCCTCGGAACAGGCTTTCCTCGACAAGACGCTGCTCGAACTCGACGGCACCGAAAACAAGTCGCGTCTCGGCGCGAACGCGATGCTCGCCGTGTCGATGGCGGTCGCCAAGGCCGCGGCCGAAGAAGCCGGCCTGCCGCTGTATCGCTACTTCGGCGGCTCGGGCGCGATGCAACTGCCGGTGCCGATGATGAACATCGTCAACGGCGGCACGCACGCCAACAACAGCCTGGATATCCAGGAATTCATGATCGTGCCGGTGAGCCAGCCGACTTTCCGCGAAGCGCTGCGTTGCGGCGCGGAAGTGTTCCATGCGCTCAAGAAGATCCTGGCCGAGCGCGGCATGAGCACGGCGGTGGGCGACGAAGGCGGCTTTGCGCCGAACTTCGGCAGCAACGACGAATGCCTGTCGACGATTCTGCAAGCCATCGAGAAAGCCGGTTATCGCGCCGGTGAAGACGTGCTGCTCGCGCTCGACTGCGCGGCCAGCGAGTTCTATCACGAAGGCAAGTACCAGCTGGCGGGCGAAGGCCTGCAACTGTCGTCGAGCGAATTCACCGACTACCTCGCGACGCTGGCCGACAAGTTCCCGATCGTCTCGATCGAAGACGGCATGCACGAGTCCGACTGGGCCGGCTGGAAGACGCTGACGGAACGCCTCGGCAAGCGCATTCAGCTCGTCGGCGACGATCTGTTCGTCACCAACACGCGCATCCTGAAGGAAGGCATCGAGCAGGGCATCGCCAACTCGATCCTGATCAAGATCAACCAGATCGGCACGCTGACGGAAACCTTCGCGGCGATCGAAATGGCCAAGCGCGCAGGCTACACGGCGGTGATTTCGCATCGCTCGGGCGAGACGGAAGATTCCACCATCGCGGATATCGCCGTCGGTCTGAACGCCGGTCAGATCAAGACCGGTTCGCTGTCGCGCAGCGATCGTATCTCGAAGTACAACCAGCTGCTGCGTATCGAGGAAGATCTCGGCGATATCGCAAGCTATCCCGGCAAGTCGGCGTTCTACAATTTGCGCTAAAGCTTTCCGCGCTTTAGCCGATACGCCGTAGTCAGTCTTTTCTTCAGCACGCCGCTCGGTTCGATCATCGCCGGGCGGCGCTTATTTCGACTACTCGAATGCGGTTCGTCACAGTCGTTCTGATTCTGTTGCTAGCGCTGATTCAATACCCGCTCTGGTGGGGACACGGCGGCTGGCTGCGCGTGCACGAATTGCAGCAGCAACTCGCGCAACAGACCGACAAGAACACCACCCTGAAACTGCGCAACGAGCACGTGCAGGGCGAAGTGCAGGACCTGCAGAACGGCACCAGCGCCGTCGAAGAGCGTGCGCGCTACGAGATGGGCATGGTCAAGGACAGCGAGGTCTTCGTGCAGTTCGTCTCGCCGAACTCGACCGCGCCGGTCAACTCCGCGAACGTGCCGGGCATGAACGACGGTTCGACGCGCGGACAGGTATCGGCGGCGCCGCTGCGCGTGGTGCCGAATCCGGTATCGCGTTCGAAGCAGGAATTGCGCGACGCGGATCGCAAGGCGCAAAAGGAAAAGGAAAAGGCCGCCGAGGCGAAGAAGAAACAGCAGGGCGCGGCGAACTGAACGTCGTCGTGTCAAACATCACCAAGCAAAAATGGCGCAGTCTTCACGACTGCGCCATTTTTTTCGCCTGTGCGCAATGGAAACGCGCGCGGGCTTACCAGCCCCAGCCGATTCCCGTGCCCCAGCCAGAACCGCCCCAGCCGCCGCTCGAATATCCGCCGTACACGCTGACCGGTGCGGGCGCCGGCGTGTAGTAGTTGGACATCATCTTGGCGTCGTTGCCCATTTGCGCGGCCTTCTGCGATTCGGCGAGCGCCTGCTTGTCGATGGCGTTGTAGCGATCCATCTGCTGCTGCGGGGTCAGCGCCTGCTGCGGCGGCGCGGCCGAATCTGGCAGACGGCTATAAATGGGCGACGGGCCCGGCGGGTCCATCGCGCAGCCGGTCATCAGCGCCGCGACGGCGACGCATGCCGGCAATGTCCAGTTCAAAGTTGCGGTCTTCATATCTGCGACCTCCAGCGGGCCGGACGACTCCATCGAAACGCCAATCATAGCGCGCGGGCGTCGCCGCTCATCGTGCGGCGACGCCGTGCCGCGCTGCTCGAACATCGGGCGAAACGCCGGCCGGATAAGGCTCAGTGGCGCTGATCGGGTGCCGGATTGACTCCTTGTGAGAGCCCTTTTGCGACAAAAAGTTGCGCAACGTCGACCGGATCGAACTCATAGCGCTGATTGCAGAACTCGCAGTGCACCTCGACGCTGCCGCGCTCCTGAATCACGCTGTCCACTTCCTCGCGGCCGAGCATCTTCAGCATGCCGCCCACTTTTTCGCGCGAGCAGGTGCACTGGAAGCGCGCCGACGTCGGCTCGAAGTGACGCACGTTTTCCTGCCAGAACAGCCGGCGGAACACGGTTTCCGGTTCTTCCTTGAGCAATTCGTCGGTAGAAAGCGTGCCGCCGAGATGGCAGACGCGTTGCCACGTATCGGCGCGTCGTGCTCGCCCGCGTGCGGGACGATGCCGCCATCGCCCCGCAGCTTCTGCGGCAGCATGCCGACCGCGCGATCGGTATCCGCCGCCAGCCACAGGCGCGTGTCGAGCTGCTCCGAGTGATGCATGTAGTGCTCGAGCACCTGCGACATCGACGTGAGCGGCCCATGCTCGTCCGACAACGGCACGATGCCCTGATAGGGCTGCTGGCCGGGCTTCTTGTCCGCCGGATCGAGCGTGATCACGCAGCGGCCCTGGCCGTTGCGGTTCAGCAGTTCGGTGAGCGGCATGTCGTCGGTGAGTTCGTCTTCCGCGCCCTCGACGAGCTTGGCCGTCGCGCGCAGCGTCAGGTTCGAATTGCACTGCACGACCAGCATCTTCACGGGGCCATCGCCGTAGATCTGCATGATGAGCGTGCCGTCGAACTTGAGATTCGCCGACATCAGTGCGCAGGCGGCCATCATCTCGCCGAGCACGTTGCGCAGGGCGGGCGGATACGAGCGGCGCGCGAGCACTTCCTGCCACGCCTGACGCAGCGAGACGATCTCGCCGTGCACCGGCGCCGCGTTGAACATGAATTTTTGCAACTGGTCGTTCACAACTCTTCCTTGGGTAATGGGGGCAACCTGCTCGCCGGCGTTCAGCCGATACGCACGAGCTGCGCCTTATAGAATTCGCGGCGGTCCGTATAACTTTTCGCGGACGCGCGCATGCGGGCGATATCCGCCTCCGTCGCCTGACGCACCGCGCGCGCCGGCGAGCCGAGAATCACCGAATTATCGGGAAACACCTTGCCTTCCGTGACCAGCGCGCCCGCGCCAACCAGACAGTTGCGGCCGATCACCGCGCCATTCAAGACCACCGCCTGAATCGCGATCAGACAGCCGTCGCCGATGGTGCAGCCATGCAGCATCGCCTGATGCCCGACCGTGACGCCTTCGCCGATATTCAGCGGATAGCCCGGATCCGCGTGCAGCACGGCGCTTTCCTGCACGTTGCTGTCGCGGCCGACGCGAATCGGCTCGTTGTCGCCGCGCAGCGTGGCGCCGAACCAGACGCTGGCGTTTTCTTCGAGCGTCACCTGGCCGATGATGGTCGCGGTGTCGGCGAGAAACACGCTTTCGTGGATCGTGGGGGCGTGGTCGCCGAGCTTGTAGATGGACACTGTGTCTCCTGTCGCGTGATGTCGGATGGCGGGATTTTTTATTTCAGGATGGCTCTCGCATCGACATTCGCCTGACTACGCTACAGCCCGATGCAGCAGGTTTATCAAGGGCTTGAGCCAGTTCAGCATATGCCGGTGCTTTACGAAACTCGACCCTGTTTCCCATCTGGTGGCCCCCATAAGGCTCTTGGGAACAGTACCCTTCCGGAGAGTCGTCATGGCAAAAATCAAGCTCACCAAGTCTGCGGTCGATGCGGCTCAAGCCGCAGCGCAGATCGTTGAACTCCGCGACACCGTAGTACCCAGCTTCCTCTGCAAGATTACCCCAGCGGGGCGCAAGGTGTTTATGCTCCAGTATCGGACAAACGCCGGGGAGCGTCGCAAACCGGCCTTGGGCCAATATGGAGAACTGACGGTCGAACAGGCGCGATCATTGGCGCAGGAATGGTTGGCACAGGTCCGTCGGGGTGGCGATCCGGCTGCGGACAAGGCCGCAGCACGCAAGGCCCCTACTGTCAGGGAGTTGTGCACCAAGTTTATGGAGGACTACTCGCGACAGCGGAACAAACCAAGCACCCAGGCGGGATATCAGGGCGTCGTCGATCGCAATATCGTTCCGATGATCGGCCGGATGAAAGTCCAGGACGTCAAGCGTCCGGACGTAGCTCTCATGATGAAGAAGATGGCCCACAAACCAGCCGACGCAAACCGGACCTTCAGCGTCATGCGCCGGATGTTCAATCTTGCCGAAATTTGGGGCTACCGCCCCGATGGGACCAACCCGTGTAGACACGTCCCGATGTTTCCCAACGAAAGGGCAACTCACCTGATCAGTGACGAGGACATGGGTCGGCTGTTCAGGCAGCTCGACAAGATTGAGGACGAGCGATCAGAAAATTATGTCATTCCGCTGGCAATCCGCCTGCAATTTGAGTTTGCCGCGCGTCGCTCTGAAATCGTCGCACTAGAATGGGATTGGATTGATTTGGAAAACCGGCATGTGGTCTGGCCCGACAGTAAGACCGGTGGCATGTCCAAGCCCATGAGCGAGGAAGCTTGGCGATTGCTATCCGTGGCGCCGGGGGTAGAGGGAAGCCCCTACGTGCTACCGTCCCCCCGCCACGCGGGCCGGCATCTCACCACTAGCGAATATTATGGTGGTTGGAGGCGGGCCCTGAAGGCCGCCGGTGCGACGCACGTGGGCACACACGGAATCCGCCACAGATCGGCGACCGATATTGCCAATTCAGGTATCCCAGTGAAGGTCGGCATGGCGCTGACAGCGCACAAGACGGTGGCGATGTTCATGCGCTATGTGCACACGGAAGACGACCCTGTGCACGAGGCTGCCGAACTGGTGGCAAGGCGGCGCAAGGCCATTATTGGCGATAAACACGTTGCGGAGACCTCGCAATGACGTCCAACCAGACTTTTCTTCGCTTGCCGCCGCGCTAGCGACGTGGCGGCAAGCTGGTGCCGAGACGACAAAATCGGCCGGCCGGCACGGCTTTGAAGATTTTCCTTGTATTTTATATCCGAACGGATATAAGCTATGACTGAAAAACGCAGGCTCTTGTTCTGGGAAGGTTCGTCCAAAAAGGATTTCAAGGCGTTTCCGACCCCTGTCCAGAAAGACATGGGCGTGGCCCTGTTTGTCGTGCAACTGGGCGGCATGCCGGGTTCAGTCAAGCCGTGGAAGGGATTGGGTTCGGGTGTGTATGAACTGGTCGAGGACCATCGTGGCGATACCTTCCGTGCCGTCTATACCGTGCGAATAGGTGATGCGGTTCATGTCTTGCACGCGTTTCAGAAAAAATCGAAATCCAGCATCTCTACTCCACAGCCGGACGTTGAATTGGTTGAAAAGCGATTAAAGGCAGTGCTCGCCCGCCACGGGCCAAGCGGGAGGACGTGATGAAACGCAAAGACAATTTACAGGGCACCGAAAACGTTCTTGTTGACCTTGGCTTCGAGGATGCAGAAGAGCTTTCGGCCAAAACTGCGCTCGCGCTCAAGCTCAACGCATTGCTCGACAGACGAGGACTCAGTCAAATGGAGGCGGCGACCCTTACCGGGATGACCCAGCCGAAAGTATCGCAGATTCGTCGGTACAAGCTTCAGAACATTTCGCTTGAGCGATTGATGCAAGCGCTGGTGTCACTCGATCAGCACGTGGAGATTATCGTGCAACCCGCCTATCAGACCCACGCAGCTGGTATCACGGTTGCAGCCTGAGTATGTCGGTCTCCGATCGGAGACCTCAGTGTCGAAGCGACACCAACATCGAACGGGCGATGCATCTGCATCGCCCGTCATCACATGGGTTGCTCCGATACACCTGTTTTTACGCGGCGCCCCCCCAGCATGTCGCGGATCCTTTGCATCCAGCCGCGAACTTCGCCCTCCGGGTCGCGCGCGTTGATCCTCGCGGCGGTCATCAGCGGAAACGCACGCTCGGCGAGGCGAAGTTTGGCCTTGGTGTCTTTCATGATCGAGTCGTAGCCTTGCGCGGCTGAATAGACTTCCGCGAACCGCTTCGGCGTTGCCTTCCCGTCGACAGGATGATCCGTGACCTCGATCGTGACGTTGAAAGCCTCGAAGATCGCATCCGAGTGCAGATAGCTCTCGATTGTTTGATCGTCTGCGCCGCCCAGGAGCCGTCCCCCCGCGCGTTCACCGTAGCAGCCGCCACAGCGTAGCTGGCCACGTCCCGATCATAGATGTGGACTTCGCGGCGATGCAGGGCGCGGAGATAATATTCGTCGACCCAATGTTTCAGCGTGCCGCCACCGAGCACGACAAAGGCCACCCTGTCGTCCTTTTCGAGGTCAGGCAACGATTGATCTTCCGCATGCAATGCTTTGCTGAGCGCCTTGAACGCAACCACATCGGTTGGTCCTTCAACGCACAACAACAGCTTGACCCGGCTATCGGGCGTGACACCAAGCGTCTCCGCCACGGTGCCGAACACGTCGACACCCGCCTGGATGCTCGGCTTTCGCGTGACGGCATCCCGGGCAATGAACCGGATACTCTCGTTTGGCAGGTCAGACGCAAAACCAGGGCTGTGCGTTGTCAGGATAACCTGACAGCCGGCCTCATTCGCCAATGACTTGAACGACTCGATCAGGATGCGCTGATTGTTCGGATGCTGGGCAGTCTCCGGTTCCTCGATCGCGTAGATGATGCTTCGGCGCTTGCTGGTCTTCAGCCGACGCTCGGCTTCAGCCTTGAAGAAGCTGACCAGTACGAGACGCCGTACACCGCTCCCTTTCTTGTTCAACGGGATTCCCGCGTCGGTGTTCAAGCCAACCGAGAAGAGACCTTGCCACTTCGCGGCCGTCGGAGGGCTGAACTCTGGCGTCAGCTCGCTCGCCAATCCCGGATCGATGCTTTTCAGCGCGATATGGGTATTGTTCGCGATCTCCTCAGCCTTCTCCCGCACGCGCTGCTGGATCCTGGCGATATCGTCCTGCACTTCGGCCAGCGCGGCTGCAACAGCCGCTTTCATCGGACTTTGTACTTCGTCGTCCGAGTCCCGGCTGCTCCTGTCGCTTTGAAATAGCGCGAACATTGGAAGATGGGCTTCGATCTGATCCCAGATGCGCTTCGCATCTTCCTTCGCTTTGCCGATAGAGATTGCGACCTCCGTCAGTTGAAGATCGCCTGCGGCCTCCCAGAGCGCCCGGCGCATACCTGGATTCCCCTTCAGGGGAACGTCCAGTTTCAGCTCCTTGACCTTTGCTTGGAGCTCTTTCTCCTTCAGTTCGAGGAGATTTTGATATCCAGCCGCCGAGGGGTGACGGGCAATCACGAAAATCTCGGCCGATGGCTTTTTGTTGCTACAGTCAAAAACTTTGCGAAGTTTGAGGGTGCCACTCTCTGTCAGCAGATATTCGCCGGCGAGGGTGGTTTCCGCGCCCGCGTCCAAGGTGAGCGTTTTCGGGAGATCGTCGAACTCGCACGTGATCTCCACCTTGCCGTGTTCGCTGTGGACATGCGCATCACCGGATTCGATCGCGACGACGCTGTTGTTGAAAAATATCTCCAGCGCTTCGAGGATCGTCGATTTGCCAATGTCGTTCCGACCAACAAACGTCGTGAGATTTTCGAAATCGACGACGATGGCATCCGCATAACACCGAAAATTCTTCAGTTCGACAGACTTCAGACGCATAGCTCACCCCTGGGCTATATCAACACCGATGGCGCAGAATGATGGTGACCTCATACGGACACCGCAGATATCGCGACGTATCGCGTTTATGGTTGCTCGACCGCTTGAGCTTCGGAAAACATGACCCGATCGATGCCCCAGAAATCCAGCAGGCAGAAGAGCATGCCGCGCAATTCGGTACTGGCGTTCTTATGAGGCATGAACTGCCGGGCCATCGCAAGCTGTTCGAATTCCCGCGCTACAGTGAACAGCGTTCGTGCAACGTCATTTTTGGAAAAATACTCGCCCAGGATTGCCGTGTTGAGTTGGGCGAGTTGTTTCTCGACGCTGGTTTTGACCTGCCGCGAGATGGTTTGACCGTCCTTGGCATGCTGCTCAACCAGACCCATCGCCACGTTCAGCACTTTCTTGAGGCCCGCGCTTCCTCTGGATCCGTAGGTGAAACCATCTTTGATGAGCGCGCTGCGCTCCACCTGCTCATGAAACGAAAGCTCCTTCATGGCAAAGTCCACGGCAACGGCAATAAAGGAACACAGCAGATAAAGGCAGCGCAAAGCCGTTTCACGCTGCGTGCCCTTGACGATCGCCTGCTCGGCGAAGAACCGGGCCTGATCGAGCCACTGGTTGCAGCTGTCGAAGGATAACGATCGGGCCAGCAGGCTTTTGGAAAGCGTGAGGCGTCCACGCCAGTCACCGTCAAGTTTGCTGAACGAGTAATCGTTGATCCTCGCAAACAGCTCTTCGTCAGAAAGCCGCGTGCCATTAGGGTCGTCGGTATGGTTGAGCTTGTTGAGGAACGCCCCGTCGAGCACGACCACGCCCAGTTCCCGACCGAAATCCTTGACCTCCTGTCGTTTGTCCGTGGTGGCCACGATGGCATTCGTTGCCTTCGTCGCGACCCGCAGCCCCTGTACCCAAAAAATGTGCTCGATGGCTTGCGGCGTCTTCTTGTTCTTCGCATCCACCAATGTCACTTCGCGGGACACCGACGAAGTCCGGCTGTAGAGCCAGAGGTCGATGTCCGTCACATCGAACCGCTCATAAACAAATGGCACGCCCCGGACGACATAGTAGCCCGCCTTGAGGAAATAGCTGCGCAACAACTCTTCCATTCGCGGACCCTTGAGCAGCGGGCTTGATTGTGCGCTCACAGGCCACCTCCCGTGCGCAGGATCGCAATCATGTCGTTGGTGGCCTTTGGGTTTCTTTTTGTCTGCGCTCTGCGGACCTTCTCCCGATTGGCCTCCGGACCATTAAAGGTGGTGACCGCCGCGCTCGGCAAGGTGTTCAACGAATGTTCGCTCACGTCTCCCTGGCGAATGGCTTGCAGCGCGAGTTCGCCCACTTCGGTTTTCAGGAGGCGGAGCATCGGTCCGGTTCGTCCCTTTTTCGATCCCTGCTTGACCTCCACGACGCCTTTAAGCTCAAGCACCTTATAGTCTTCTCCGATGGCCGCGACCGGGCCCACCCGTTCACCCCGAACCAGGGCGCTCAGCAAAGCGTCCACCGCTTGAATCTGCCCCCGCGCATAAGGGCTCTTGGTCATACCGTAGGTTACCGAACTGACAAAAGCCTTTGCGAGGTCGAATGCATCGTCAATCATCGAATTGCTGAACTTCGAGAAGGCCGATGGCAGCGTCAGGAATCCGGCATCTTCGGTCGAATTGCTCACCACACTGATGTCGAAAAGGCCGATAGCCGTGATCTTCTGAAAAAGCGCGTCGCCGAGAAATTGCTTGGCGTACTCAACGCCGACGCCCGCGCGCTTTTTCAACATCTCCGTCAATTCATTCAATTTCGATTGCTCCGCCGGTTGCAGGGCATTCAGCACGGCCATGATTTTCGATGTGGTTTCGCGCCGGAACAGATTGCCATTGAACAGCAGCGTTTCGTTTGCGCCGAGCTTTTCAGCATCGACAAATCCGATCTGCTCGGCATCGGACATCAACTGGTTCAACTGCGCCGTGGCAAGCTGATAGGTATCGGCGAGATCGTCGGCAACGTCTCGCACGAGGACCGGCGACTGAGACGCACGTTCCGCAAGGGCGATCGACGCGGTTTCGCTCGGCGCCGGCGCCAGCGTGTCGAAAAGGTCCGCAGTGTGCTGCAACGCGCTGGCCGTCGTCACGTCCAATACGGCGACGCCCGTGGACGAAGTGTCGATCAATTGCTGCCGCTTCAGAACATCGATGAGCGTGGGCAACTCGAAGGTCGTATTGATATTGGCTGCCGTCGCGAGCACATGCTGGCGATCCTGATTGACCGTCACCTGTCGGTTTGCAGAAATGGCAGAGAGCAACAGTCCCGCTTTGCCCGCGAGATAGGTTTTCTCATAGCCCGCCTGGTTGGTCACGCCTTGCAGCTTGTTCGTATGGTGGATGAGCCACGATCCCTTGGTCTTCTTGTCCATGCCATTCCCCGTTATCGCCCAGTGGTGTCTCCGCGGACCATCGCGGCCGCTATCGACTGCCCGTTTTGGAGAGGTGATCTTTCCATCACATGAATCAATTGTGCCACCAAACCGATCGTCGATGGCCCACTGCCTGGCACGCCCCACCATCATGCCGACGGCGGCCCAGGGCCATTCGCACAGAAGCGAGTCGCGCCGTGGCTCGTACATCAGCGGAAGGATCGGAGGGGCGTCCCCGGCCGAGGATCGGCCGGTCGCGCTGCTCCAGGTTCGCTATTCGCTCATCCCTGACGGGACTGGCGTTCGCCAGCCATGCACATCGCTGACGCCTCCGGCCCGGCTTCCTGATCCGGGCCTGCGCGCTTCGCTTGCCTGGGGTCCGCGCCGCCAGCCAGGTGCCTGTCCCGCCGTTTTCTCCTGACTTCATCACCGTGTCCGCGACTGTAGCCCACGGCCGGAGGCCGTCAAGGCGCGCCGGGCCGTGTCCTCGGCTGCGCCTGCGGGCCGCACCAACCCGGCGCTTCTCTCCTTGCCGTCCCCCGACCGCGCGCTCCGGCCGTCGCGGGCGATGAACTCAGGAAAACGGTGGCAACGAGGCCGGCCCAGGGCCTCCGCACCGACCCCACCGAAAAGCCGAAAGGCGGGCTCCGAATCTAGGAATCCGGTGGCGGTTTCAACGACAGCCAATCTTGGAGAAAGACCATGCAACTTGCATCCCGCTTCGCATCCCGTTCCCCGGTCCTGCGCGCCGATCATCCCTTGTCGGACGATCAAATCCGCACCGTAGCCCCGTCGATCTTCGCGGCGTCTCCCCACGAAAGCCGCTCCGACCGCTACAGCTATATTCCCACCGCCGCCGTCCTGACGGAACTCCGCAAGGAAGGATTTCAACCCTTCATGGTGGCGCAGACGCGCGTGCGCCACGAGGACCGCCGCGATTACACCAAGCATATGATCCGGCTGCGCCATCCGAGCCAGATCAACGACGCCGAAGCCAATGAGATCGTGTTGCTTAACTCCCACGACGGGACCAGCAGTTATCAACTTCTGGCAGGTCTCCTGCGCTTCGTCTGCCAGAACGGACTGGTGTTCGGCGACACCGTGGCGGACGTTCGCGTGCCGCATAAGGGCGATGTCGCAGGCCATGTGATCGAGGGGGCGTATGAAGTCCTGAACGGCTTCGAGCGTGTGCGGGCATCGCGCGATGCCATGCGCAGCGTCACGCTGGACGCGGACGAAGCCGATGTGTTCGCCCATGCCGCGCTCGCGCTCAAATATGACGACCCCGTCAAGCCTGCACCGATCAGCGAACGGCAGGTGCTCGCCCCGCGTCGGCATGACGACGACCACCGCGATCTGTGGTCCGTCTTCAACCGTACCCAAGAGAATTTGTTGCGGGGCGGTTTGTCCGGGCGCAGCGCCAGCGGACGCCGCCAGCGCACCCGGCCCGTGCAGGGGATCGACAACGATATCCGCCTGAACCGCGCCCTGTGGATGCTTGCCGATGGCCTGCGCCAGTTGAAAGCCTGAACCCTCCCGGAGGGGCTGTCACCGTCCGGCCCCTCCATGTCCTCGCTGATGTTTCATTCATGAATGGAAATACGATCATGTCTCATGTCACGCAGACCCGTGATGTCACGTCGGACGCCGCACTGGAAATTGCCGATCCGGCTAAGAACCTGATCCTCGTGCCGCTCGGGCAGTTGCTCGCGCGCCGTTCGAAGCGCAACGCACGCCGATCGCCACGCCAGTCCATTGCCGAACTGGCCGCCAGCATCGGACGCGTCGGTTTGCTGCAAAATCTGATCGTCATCGCGACCGCCGATGGCGAACATTATGAAGTGGTGGCCGGTGACCGCCGTCTCACCGCCTTAAAGTTGCTGGCGAAAAAGAAACGCATCGCCCCTGAATTCGATGTGCCGTGCCTGCTGGTGGCGGACGCATCCGCGCGCACCGTCAGCCTCGCCGAGAATCTGTTGAAACAGTCCATGCACCCGGCCGACGAGTTCGAAGCTTTCGCCGCGCTGGTCCGCGAGGGCCGCCCCGTCGAAGACATCGCCGCTGATTTCGGTGTGTCACCGCTGGTGGTGCAGCGTCGCCTGAAACTGGCGAATGTCTCGCCACGCCTGATGGCCGACTATCGGTCCGGGAGCGTCACGCTCGAACAATTGATGGCGCTGACCATCACCGACGATCACGCCGTACAGGAGAGCGTCTTTTATGGCACGCCGGATTGGCAGCGGAACGCACCGGCCTTGCGGGCGCGTCTGACCGAACGCGATATCGACGCCACGGACGCGCGAGCGCGCTTCGTGGGGCTGGATGCCTATGTCGCGGCGGGTGGCGGGGTGCGTCGCGATCTCTTTGCGACCGACGAGGATGATCAGACGCTGACCGACGCCGCCTTGCTCGATACGCTGGTGCGCGACAAGCTCGCCAGCCTCGCCGAGGCCGTGCGGGCTGAAGGCTGGGCATGGGTGGAGGCCGTGCCGCATCTGAGCTTTGCGGAACGGCAGGTCTTTCACACCGCACCGGTCCGGCATCGCGACGCGACCCGGCGTGAGGCGCGGCGCATCGCATCGCTGCAACACCGTCTCGACGCGCTCGAAGTCAAACTGGAAGCCGCTTTTGATGCCGAGGACGAGGAGCGAGTGGAAGCCTTGCAGCCCCGCCGCGTGCAGATCGTCGCGGAACTCGACGCCATCGAGAACGCCCTGAAAGACTATGCGCCGGATGTGCTCGCCATTGCCGGGGCGATCGTTACGCTCGATCGCGACGGTCAGGCCATCATTCATCGCGGCCTGCTGCGCGAGGCTGAGGCCCGGGCATTACAGACGCTCGAACGCCTGCGGCAGGGCTTCAATGGGAACGACGACAGCGACGATGAGGATAGCGAGGCGGGTGCCGAAACGCTAAAAGTCGCCACCGTTTCCGACCGCTTGGCGCAGCGGCTCAGCGCCCATCGCACGGCGGCGCTGCAAATCGAAGTCGCGCGGCATCCGCATGTGGCCCTCGCGGCGCTGGTGCATGACATGGTTCATACCGTCTTGCAGCCCGATATCGATGCCGACGACGTGCCGTTGGGCGTGCGTTTGAGCGTGCCGGACCGGTTGGAAGGACTGGCCCCGGACTGGCCCGAGTCGCCTGCCGCCGTCGCGTTGCGCGAGGCACGGCAGGTCGCACGCGAGGCGGTGACTCAAGATGGTGCCGACCTTTTCACCGTGCTGCGGGCGAAGTCGCAGGACGAACTGGTGCGACTGCTGGCGGTCTGTGTCGCGTCCACCGTGGACGTGGTGACGCCACGCGCCACGCCGCACCAGCCCGGCGTTGCGTTGGCGGAGGCCGTGGGGCTCGACATGGCGGCATGGTGGAAGCCGACCGCTGACGGCTATTTCCAGCACATCGCCAAAGCGGCGATACTGGAGGCCGTGAAAGCGTTCGCGCCATCGCAGGTGCACCGACTGGTGAAGCTCAAGAAGGCCGACCTCGCCCGCGAAGCTGAACGGCTCGCGGAAGGGACTGGCTGGATGCCTCCGGTCTTCGGCGTCGAGAACAGTAGCGACACCGCCGCCCCGGACGGGGCGGCCCCGGTATGCGATGACGCACCGGAAACGATGGAAGGCGAGGATCAGGCGCAAGCGCACGCTCTGGCTGCGTGATCGGGCATGGAGCGCCCCGGCCGTCGCCGGGGCGCTTCGGCTTGTTCGACATTCGGACCCGCGAAAAGCCTGCACGCATCCAAGAATAATCGCGAATGATGTTTTCAAAATCGCTCGCTGGCCGTGAAACTCATCCTCAGTAAGTCGCTTAGCGCGCATCCTAAGTCTCGCCAACTTCGATCGGCAATTTTCCATCCAATATGGATGATGTTTTTTTGTTGCGGAAGATTTCGGGATATGTATCTCTTTGACGGTGCGGGGGGGCTATGAATGTCCTTGTATCGTTTGGAAGCGCTGAATAGTCGTAGGCGACTTGAGGGGGGAGATCCTTCTAACCCGATCGCTGTCGCTATGGGCCATCACTGCTTTACTGGTTGCGATTACGTCAACTTTAGCGCTTTGGGCGGCGTTGGGAAGCTACGCACGAATCGAGACGGTGCCGGGGGCCTTGATTCCCGACGGTGTTTTATCAAAGGTCTATTCAGACAAGCCGGGTCGTGTTGTCTGGTTGGGCGTCAGGGAGGGTGATGTTGTTCGCCGGGGCCAGCCTCTCGCGACGGTCCAAGTCGAGCAGAACCTTGCGAACGGTCATTCCCCTAATGACGAGCGGTTGGCGTCAGTCGCCGAACAGGCTCGTTTGACGAAGAGCGAACTACGTTACGAGGGCGATCGGACGGCGACGGAGCGGGCGCGATTGGAGCGCCTCTTAGATGAGCTTGGTCAGGAACGTGGTGTACTGGATGCACAGCTTGTGCTTCAGAAGCAGGCGGTGGCTTCGACGAGGTCGTCTTTCGACGCGATCACGCCACTGGTCGAGAAGGGGTTCGAAACGAAGTCGGACTATGAGCGCCGGAGGCAGGAGTGGCTGACGACAGCAACCCAGCTTCAGACGCTTATCCAGCAGATTTCGCAGCTTGTACAGCGTCGGAGTCAGGCGGAGTCGGAACTCGCAAAGCTACCTGTGGAACACGCCAGTAAGGTCGCCGACCTTCACAACTCCCTCTCCGAACTCGATCAGCGCAGGATCGACATTGAAGGTGCGAAATCGTTCCTGATCACCGCACCGGTTGCCGGACGTGTCACGGCCGTGCAGGCGATGCCGGGCCGCAGCAGCGATGGTCGTCTACCCATGCTGTCCATCGTGCTCGAAGGCGCGCGTATGCAGGCAATCCTGTTCGCGCCGTCCCGTGCCATCGGCATGGCGCGACCGGGGCAGGAAGTCCGGTTGATGTACGACGCCTTCCCATATCAGCGCTTCGGAAGCTCAACGGGGCGCATCCTGGCTATCTCTCACTCCGTGCTCGCTCCCGACGAGGTGGACGCACCGGTGCGGCTTCAGGAGCCGGTGTATGAGATGCGTGTCGCCATAGAAAAGCAGAGTGTCGAGGCGTTTGGGCAGGCTCTGCCGCTTCAACCCGGCATGACGCTGAATGCGGACGTCGTTCTGGACAAGAGGTCTTTCTTGGATTGGGTGCTCGAACCTCTACGCGCAGTGAGAAATCGCGGATGAGCGACATGGCTCTCGCCTTCTCCCGCCGAGGACGCACGCCGATGATCCATCAGGACGAGGCGGCCGAGTGCGGCCTCGCTTGTCTGGCGATGATTGCGTCCCGGTACGGTCACGATGTCGACCTGCTCGCGCTGCGGGCGCGGTTCGGGATCAGCATCAAGGGCATGACGCTCAAGACGCTATTGCGGATTGCCGAGCAGCTTCATCTAGACACCCGTCCGTTGCGTTGCGACACTGAAGAATTCGCCGAACTTGAGCTACCGGCGATCTTGCATTGGGATTTCAACCACTTCGTCATGCTTACGAAAATCCGAGGTATCGGAGAGGGCCGCCGATACGTCATCAACGATCCTGCGACGGGTGAACGCGAAGTATCCACAGGGGAGATTTCGGCGCGTTTCACGGGCGTGGTGGTTGAGGCGAAGCCATCGCTCGCGTTTCAGAGACGGCAAGAGAGATCAAAGCTCTCGCTATGGCAGCTTTGGAGTAAGGCGCCGGGTCTAGGAGGCGCTCTCGCCCGCATCCTAATCCTGTCGTTGCTGATTGAGATGTTCGCGCTTGCTGCTCCCTTCTATTTACAGATGGGGCTCGACAGCGTCATTCCGTCCCACGATTTAGGCTTTCTCACTGCTCTGGCACTTGGGTTCGGTGCGCTCGCGATCCTCTCGCAGTTGACCAGTTTCGTGCGCAGCTGGGCCGTTATTAGCTTATCGAACGAACTGGGTTATCGGCTCGTATCAAATATCTTCCGTCATCTGGTGCGCTTGCTGATCGGCTGGTTTCAGAGGCGTTCAGTCGGTGACGTGCTGACGCGCTTCAACGCGTCGCAACCCGTGACGGACTTGCTTGGAAACGGCCTCGTTCAAGCTGTGATCGATGGCTTGATGACGATCGTCACGCTCGTTTTGATGCTTGTCTATTCTCCGCTTTTAACGGGTGTGACCATAGGGGCTCTGTCGCTCTATATGGCGCTGCGATTTTCATTTCTCGGCGTCCTGCGGATGCGCAACATCAGCGTGATCCAAGCTCAAGCGCGCGAGCAGGCTGCGCTGATCGAGACGATTCGAGGGATCACGCCGATCCGGCTCTTTGGGCGTGAACAGGAGCGTCTTAGCATATGGCAGGCGAAGCGCGTGTCCGTGGCGAACGCCAATATAAGGATTGCCCGCCTACAGGCTTTGTTCTCATCGGCGAACACCACTGTCATGGCGCTCGAAAACGTCCTATTCGTTTATCTCGCTATCCGCCTAAATCTCGACGGCGGGTTCACGATAGGCATGATCACCGCCTATGGCGCGTATAAGCAACAATTTCTGTCTGCGAGCCTAAATGTTGTCGGAAAATTGATAGATTACAAGATGCTGGACGTCCAGCTAGCCCGCATAGGCGATATCGCGCTGACAAGTCCCGAGCCTGCCGCATCGATCGGCAATCCGGTCGCGCCGATAGAAAGTATCGAGCTACGGAACGTGCATTTTGCTTACGGACCGGGGGAGCCCAATGTGCTGGCAGGTATGGATCTGGTCATAAAACCCGGAGAGACGCTGGCGATCGTCGGCGCTTCCGGCAGCGGTAAGACTACGCTGCTGAAGGTCCTGCTCGGTCTGATCTATCCAACCGAAGGAACGCTGCTGATTAACGGGAAGATATTGACAGCGGGCGCTCTCGCTTCCTTTCGGGAACGAGTTGGATCGGTGATGCAGGACGATACGTTATTTGCCGGCTCGATAGCGGAGAACATCTCCTTCTTCGATCCCCAGATCGATCAGGAGCGTGTCGAGGACGCTGCCCGCCACGCGATCATCCACGACGACATCATTGCGATGCCCATGGGGTACGAGTCGCTGGTCGGCGACATGGGGTCCGCGCTTTCGGGAGGGCAGAAGCAGCGAGTTTTGCTTGCTCGCGCTCTATACCGTAGACCTCAACTTCTTGTGATGGACGAGGCGACGGCCCATCTTGACGCGGCCAACGAAGCGAAGGTCAACGAGTCGTTGAGGAAACAGGGCGTGTCATGCGTCATCGTAGCTCACCGGAGTAGCACGATCGCGATGGCTGACCGCACGGTCGAGATCCGAGCTGGCGTGCTGATCCCGGGTGCGCCTTCACCGTCCGGCGCGTCGATCGTCTCGGCGCAAACGAAACTCAATCATGGCGCATCAGTTTAAAACTTCGCCAGCATTTATGAATAAACAATCTTAGCTTAAGTTCATTCGTCAGTTATATGTAAATCGGTATTTAGATAGTCTGATCTGCAAAATTGAATTTGCCGGAATGGACCCGACGACGCAGTCTGGTGCAGACGTAAACGCACATCTCAGCCAGGTCTGCAGCGCACGAGTAGAGGTTGAGGCATGACGTTGAGCTGAAAACGCGCCCACGCGAGCAGCAAAAAGAATATAGGGCCAAGGCCCAGACGAACGATCGCGCGCAGCAGCCAGCGCAGGTTGTAGCCGGCCGCACACAGCACCGCATGCAGCGCGTCGCCGGTTTGCCCCTTGA
>NZ_LFJJ01000386.1 GCF_001189365.1 Candidatus Burkholderia verschuerenii
GAACTTAGAAAATCGGTTAAAAATATGAGTAAGAAAAAGACATTCAAAATCGGTAAAAAGTTCATGCTTTGCAAAGGTAAGAATTTCAGAAATCAAACCAAAATCAAAGACTTCAAAACCTTTGCGTTTTACCAAAATATTTTGAGAAGTAGGTACTTTAAAATCAAAAATATTCTGGAAAAATATAGGAAACCCTTGCAAGAATTTCAAACCAAAATCCGAAATCATGAATGTTGTTGTAGCAAAAGTCCGAGAATTCGAAACCACTAATTCATGATTGGAGCTCTCCTTAGACAATTCCTGCAAGAAATTCTCTTTTATCTCAACCCTAAGGTTGGATGACAAGTTAGTAAAAGAAAAATAGGTGTCATTCAAAGATAGTTCAATATGTAATAGGTTGTCACAAAGAAACCTATCTTTCTTCAAAAAGTTCACAAAAAGACTCAATTTCCTTTTACCAAAACCAGCTTGTGTTCTAGGTTCAACTGGCTTCATCTCTAATCTCTTTTTATATTCAAGTTGATCAGCATACACTTGAGATGGAGATAAAGGTGTAAAGACAATTTTACGATCATTAACAAGCAATGAATACCTATTAGTACGACCATAATAAGTAGCATCATTATCATAAATCCATGGTCTACCAAGCAGTAAATGACTAGCTTCCATAGGCATCACATCACAAAGCAGATTGTCTTTAAACTTACCAATTGACAAGCTTACCAAAACTTGCTTGACTACTTTAGCCTCCCCACTATGATTTAACCATTGAAGCTTGTATGGTTGAGGGTGCTTCGTAGTAGGCAACTTCATCTGTGACACAAGATAAGTAGAAGCAATGTTAGTGCAACTACCACCATCAATAATCAAAAGACAAACCTTTTCATTGATCAAACATCTAGAATGAAAGATGTTATTTCGTTGAACATGGTCTTCGTCCTCCTTTGGGATCTCTTGGATGGTGAGAGCTTTCTTGTTCACAAATAGACGTCCTTTAGGTGGTGACATGACGTCTTCTTCTAAATCCTCAGTTGAATGCCGATTTCTCCTTTTGCTCATGAGAGAATGTTTCGGCCCACTGGGATGCTCATCTGGACTTAGCTCATCAAAGTCCCCTTCAGTGATTTCTTCATCACTTGGACCTTCTAAGGTTGGCATGTCTTTGCAGTCATCATCAGAATCAGATTCACTAACAATTTCACCATTACGCATAACCATGACTTTATTGTTAGGGCAATTAGACATATAATGACCACGACCTTGACATTTAAAGCAAACAATCTCCCTAGATTTCTTACTAC
>NZ_LFJJ01000387.1 GCF_001189365.1 Candidatus Burkholderia verschuerenii
TACCTGTGGTGTGCATCATTGATGGATTGCATGAGTAGAGAGTTGATTTGGTAGGGTGCTTGAATTAAATTTGTTATTGTTTGCTTGGTGTGCAAAAAGGAAAATGGATTACTCAATTATCTGTTGTTAAATTTGCATGAATGAGTTCCTGTTGTTTTTGGTTTGAAAAGGAAAAAAAAATGGCAGAAAAACGATGAAGATTGCAGCAGTTTTTGGGGTTTTCGGATGAAGAATCGGCTGCAGCATCGCCCGAAACAATCGCCCGAGCAAACCAGAGAACACAACGAAAGAATTCAGGGAATTTCGGGTGGTACTTTCGGCGGATCAACCGCCCGACATTTGTGACCGAGGAATCCAGCAACTTTCATAGAATTTTCGGATGGAACTTTCGGCAGATCAATCGCCCGACACATTCGACCGAGAAGTCCAGAGAGCAGTAACCCACTTTTATGATTTTCGGGCGGTACTTTCGGCCGCAGCATCACCCGACGCTTTCATCCGATTTTCCTATATTCGTGACTTGTGTAGCACGCTAATTTGGTTTAACCATGTAATTTCGGGCGCATGATCGTCCGACCGATCTTCCAACCGAAATTCTGCAGCCACGACAACAGTTCTGGGTTTTGTTTATTTCCTTTTCCTTCTCTGATTGCATTTTCTTTTTCTTGCAGGCAAAGGATTCCAAGCCACCAGGAGTTATATATATACACTACTGCTGTCTCTTCATCTACACTGTACGACGCAACAAAACACAGGACGCAGCCACCACATCTCTCTCCCAACTGCCGCACGCAAATCAGAAAAATCTTCCACGCCTCCACCGCAAGCAACGAAACCTATGGATTCCAGGGGTTTCACACGCAACTTCCATGTTTCTCAGAAAACCAATGAATCACCTCCTTCTTCCGACGATGGGTTGTCGCCGGACTTCAACACCGATGGCTACTCTACACCTGGGAGTGATTCCGCTGATGCTACATGGAAACCTTCAAGGCCACTTAAATGCAAAAGGCGCTACCGCAGGAGCAAGAAGCACGCTGCCTTGAAAATTCCACATATCCGTTTTGAAGATGAAGATAATTCCCAACAGCAGCCCGTTGTCCCGGTTCCCTTACCCACTGCTTCACTCTACGATAAGGTGTCGCCTGGTCTCCTCCTCCCTCATCAGATGTTTTCTTCTACCACACATGTAAGTGTCCAGTCCAGCTGTGGCGCCCCCGACCGTTGGAGCTGGGTTACACCAATAATTACAAGTGGTACATGTAATCCAATACTAATTGATATCTAATCTGTAAATTGAG
>NZ_LFJJ01000388.1 GCF_001189365.1 Candidatus Burkholderia verschuerenii
GTGTAGATACCGAAAATAAAGATGGGTCGGTAGGACAACCAGCCGTGTCATATGGATGGGGTGACTGGTTGGTCAATCGTCTCATCAGAAATTTTGCCCCACCAAAGCCCACTGAATATGTTACCCCCTCTTTATATGTTTATTCTTATTTGTGCACTGCCATGACATATACTTGCTCTAAAACTGGATTTGAACTCACTGAGCTTCTAGCTCACCATCTCCTTTATTATCTTTTAACTGTTTTAGGGGCAGAGCAGGAGGAGTAAGATGACTAATTTCTTTGGCTTCGTTTTAAGACTTTTTGTGATGGGAGTTTGTGGCTTAGTGCCAATTGGACTGATGAACTAATTACTTTGTTTATTTTACTTTAAGACTTGCTATGTATATTTTGGATTTGGACTGTAAGACTAAAGTTTGTAATAATACTTAGTTAAATTAATTTTGCAATTTGAACTGCTTGTGCAGCAGCTACTTTAAATGCTTGCTTACGCCTTAGTCCCGGCGTGAGCCGGGACGGGCTGGCGACCCGACTGACCCGACAAGCGAGCAGGACCCGCGAGGCGGGGCTTGCAGCTGTCGCGAGAGGTCGGGGCGCCACAGGTGGTATCAAAGCCTAAGTTCTAGGAATAATTTAACAAAAGACTTGAAACATGCAACGATAATAACTGTTATACGCTTGAACTTGTTAGAATTTAGAAAACTAGGCACGAAACGACCTGATGAATGCGAAAATGTTTATTGTGAATTGTTGGGTACAATTTCAAAAAATGTTTTATTTAGAGTTATCCTCTTAAGATATCTATAGATATGACCTGTGCGTTATTGTGTGATAGGATGGCAGACGGAGCGCGACCCTGTCGACCACGATACCCTCAGGAGACGACCCATGCGATCCCTTACCACGACTACGAACTAAACTAAGAGTTAGTCTGCGATCCCATTACGGGACCCCCTTGTACGTGTGCGGGTAGACCGATGTTCTCCTACCCTAACTGGGTAGTGCACCAGCTGGAGTTGGAGAGAGAAGAGTTGGTTGAGACACTGATGCGGGAGAGGAAGTGGCACCAGGATGGCTCCTTTCAGCAGTGGAGTCGCATTGAGACTCTGGAGAGAGACAGAGATGAGGCCCAGCGGGAGATCGATAGGCTGCGACTGCAGGTGCAACACCAGGAGGAGCGCATGTATCGCGTTCGGATGGCGTGTGAGGAGACCGTTGTGGTCGAGGGCTCCTCACACGCCATCCGAACGCGATACATGCGCTCCTCCTGGTGTTGCACCTGCAGTC
>NZ_LFJJ01000389.1 GCF_001189365.1 Candidatus Burkholderia verschuerenii
GGGGTCCTCTGAATGCTGCTGCTGCTGCTGATGTGGCGGAGACTGCGGCGGTGAAGGAGGTGGGAGCGTCTCATGATGTGGCGGAGGTGAGGGCGGTGGCGACTCCTGTCGAAGTGGAGGTGGGTCCCGGTGTCTGATCGTCTCAAACTGGATCTCCGACCCCACTGGAATGAAGGTCGATGGATCTCCTCTGGTCGGGATCCCGGCTCGGATGCACATCGCTGTGATGAGGTTGGGAAACCCCAGCGATGCCATCGCTCTAACTGGCTGCGTCCCTGCCTCCATCTCCTCTCGGATAACCCGGCCAATATCCACCGCTAGACCGCGGCTGATCGCGTAAATCAGGCGGGCTCTCCGCTCTCGTATCTCCGAGTTAAGCGTAGTCGGCATGAGGCGAGAGTTGACAAAGAGATTAATCAATCTCGCCTTCGCCGTCAGATCCGCCTTCGGGATGTGCTTCCGCCCGTCATTCCGCGGTTCTGCTCCAGTCAACTCCAAGCGTATGTCCCGCTCCGAAGGCTGCATCGTCCGAAACTGATCTATCGGTGGACGACGCAAGCCGAAATGGGCATTAATTACTTCTGGCGAGAAGTTCACTGTGCAGCCGTCGATCTCCATCTCGCTCAGCTTGTCAAACTGAAGTCTGGCGTAGACTTCCTTGACAAGGCCTCGATCAGCAGGCGCTAATCCGGAGCTCCCCGCGAAGACTCCCCATCGGCGTCGATCAATGTAAGCCTGGAGCGGATCCTCATGCTTCAGGGGCCGCTCGTCTACAAATGGACGATTATCGTAGTCCGGAAGGACGTCCTGCCAGCTCTGGACGAGCGGCTCTCCTTGGTTGCCCGTCGACGCCTCTGTGCGACTCTTCTCCCGGGCGCGTGCCATATTGTACCTGAAAAAGTTTCCAATCAGCTTGTAGAACAAGGCACAACTGACATAATAGTGCAGCACAGATTATCTATCAAAAGTCCACAATTATGGCACTGAAAGCCCAAGTTAGTTCACAAGTCAAAGAGATATTACCACAGCCCCCACTTAGGGAAAATTAGCACAGTTAAAGATTCAGCATCCCACAGAATTTGACAGCTAACATTCAGCACCAATTAGCACACAGATTTACAGCCTCACATTTGAAATATAAGGTATGGCACAATGTTTAGAAGAAACACAAAAGCATACTAACATAAAATCACATAAAGCTAAAACACAAAACTAGAACAAAATCATGTAAAACTAAAACACATAAAATTTAAAAGAAGCCCACAATATATGAAAGAAGAAC
>NZ_LFJJ01000390.1 GCF_001189365.1 Candidatus Burkholderia verschuerenii
AGGGACTGCGCCTGAAGGCGGTCATCGCCGACAAAGGCTATGACTCGGATGCTTTTGTCAAAAGCATTCGTGCCAGCCGAGCCAAGACCGTCATTCCCCCACGTTCGAACCCCAAAACACAGCGTCGACCGGAGTGGACGAACCTCTGGTGTACCAGTTGTCACGCCAGTGGCATCGCCGGGTAGCTATGTTCGGAAGAGATAACCGCTGAAAGCATCTAAGCGGGAAACTCGCCTTAAGATGAGATATCCCCGGGGCTTCGAGCCCCTTGAAGGGTCGTTCCAGACCAGGACGTTGATAGGTCAGGTGTGTAAGTGCAGTAATGCATTGAGCTAACTGATACTAATTGCCCGTAAGGCTTGATCCTATAACCAGTGTGTTTCGCAGTGAGTAAGCGCTTCAGCGCTTACTCACTGCAACCCCCGTAGGGGGCACGCCGGTTGAGTATCGTTGTGCAACAGTCACCACCCCAAACACTTCTACTTCTTCCCAGATTGGCTGTCGCGCCCCAAACGGCGACACAGCAACAAGTCATGCCTGATGACCATAGCGAGTCGGTACCACCCCTTCCCATCCCGAACAGGACCGTGAAACGACTCCACGCCGATGATAGTGCGGATCACCCGTGTGAAAGTAGGTAATCGTCAGGCTCCTCATGCTGAAAGCAAGTGAAAGCCCCAACTCGTCGAGTTGGGGCTTTTTGCGTTTCTGCGTTCACCTATAGGTGAGAGCCTCGATTGCTTCGGGTCGTAAGAAACGCTTGACAAGGGCGTGTTGTTACCCCATAATCAATAATTCTCTGCGGAGGGGTGCCCGAGTGGCTAAAGGGGGCAGACTGTAAATCTGTTGGCTTACGCCTACGTTGGTTCGAATCCAACCTCCTCCACCAGAATTTAAGCGGTACGGGAATCCGGCGGCCCAAGCGGGTGTAGCTCAATGGTAGAGCAGAAGCCTTCCAAGCTTATGACGAGGGTTCGATTCCCTTCACCCGCTCCAGCAACGGTTTGATGTGCCCATGTGGCTCAGTGGTAGAGCACTCCCTTGGTAAGGGAGAGGTCGGCAGTTCGATCCTGCCCATGGGCACCAGCTGTATAAAGTTGCGCGCGGCGCAAGGTGAGAAAATCCTGTTAGGAGTCGAAAATGGCAAAAGGTAAATTCGAGCGGACCAAGCCGCACGTGAACGTGGGCACGATCGGTCACGTTGACCACGGCAAGACCACGCTGACGGCAGCGATCACGACGGTGCTCACGCAGAAGTTCGGCGGCG
>NZ_LFJJ01000391.1 GCF_001189365.1 Candidatus Burkholderia verschuerenii
CATCTAAGAACATTATAAGATAACAAGAAAAATTTTAAAAACACCCAAGGTATTTTCTACAACCTCAAAACCGAAATACTCAGACCAAAAATCCATATTTTCTAGCTTTCATGTTTCAATCAATTCTGACTTATTAAAACCTCATTTTATTGTTCCGATCTTATTTCTTCCTTTCACAACATTCAGTCTCAGTCCTAATTCAGCTCTAGAACTTGCAAATTAACTCATCAACACACAGCAGTGGGATCAATTACAGGTCAAAGACCAAACCCAGGGATCAATTACTGGCCAAAAGCCAAACCCAACCTCGACTCTAGACAGATCTGGAACTAAACATTCAAAGTAAAAGAATTGAGGAACAGAAATTCAACCTAAACAAAAGTAGAGCAGCAATTCGAAGGTTTTTGAATGGCTATTCGCAGCGGCAGAGGAGAGGTGGATTGATCGAACAGCTCCAACCAAATCAGCGACGGAGATGAACGACTAGACAGTGTGAGCAGAGCGGCGGCGAACTTCGATCAGCACAGTGGCGGTCGATGCGAATCGAAGTGGTGGTTGTCAAAAATTTAAAGCGTCTGAAGTTGACTGGCACGCCGGCGAAGCAGCGGCCGTCATCGGTGCGCGATCTGGGCGGGGGCTGCGTCTGCTGGTGCTGAGATCGACGGATGGAGCGTCTCGCTGGAGGAAAGCGGTGCGGCGACATGGATGAGCGGTGGAATCGGGTTGACAGAAGCGGCGGATCGGTGAACGACGAACTCGCGATCGATTGCGGTGGCGACAGATCGGTGATTGGCGGCGATCGAATGAAGCTTCGGTGGTGAAAGTGGCGAGAAAAGGTTGGGTGGTCGTTTGGGTGGAGGGCAGCAGTCACGGCGGCTGTCGGAGGAAGGCGGCGGTGTTAGGGTTTGAGTGAAAGAGGGAGGTGACGGTGGAGAGGGGGAGAGAAAAATTAGGGTTTTCTAGGGTTTCTTTTCTGTCTAGTCAATTTTACCCCTTTTAACTTTTAAAGTATAGTTTCATACCTTAGGTTAATTTGATTATTAAATATTTATACCCTCTAAATTAAACCTTTATTAAATTAATTTCATTTCATTACTCTATTGTATAATACTATAGTACATATTACTATAATATTCACTTTATATAATATGGTTTTTATAATACCATAACATTATATCATATATTATATTTAATATGTTTAATTATGATACACATCTAATATACCCTATTATACACCAGAGTATATTTTC
>NZ_LFJJ01000392.1 GCF_001189365.1 Candidatus Burkholderia verschuerenii
CTGATACGGTTAACGAATGTGAACTGCTGATAAACCTCGTGATAAGGATCGTGCCTAAGCTGCTGCGTGGCACAAGCCAAAAGGTAAGCGGTCGGATACCCCGCTTAAAGGTCGGGTTACGTCGTCGTTGCACCGCCGGGGAATAGGCAGAACCTAAGTCAGTCGTGTGTCATATCGGGAACGTGGTAAGCCCGTATGGTCGCCTACGGAGAATTGTAGGCAGGCGGACCGCAAGGGACGCTGTTGACTGTGCGGGTATGGGATGACGGAAAAAGCGAAGGGTGTCCTGTAATGGGATGCATAGAGGTTGGAACATCACCTCACGCGAAAGCGGGCAGACTTCCGTCTGGTCTACCGTCGCAAGATGGCTGACTACCCTCTAGCAAATAGTGATTGCTGGCGACTTTCGAGTCGTTAGTGTTGGCTTTAACCCCCTTGCGGGAGCAAACGCTCCCGCAAGGGGGCGTTGCGCTTCGCTGGGGATTCACTTCTTAGCGGGAGAGCAGCATGAGAGTATCTAGTCGGAAGACTGGGTCTGCGCTTTCACGCGCGCCGGACAACTGGCACGCCGTAGATTGGCGTCGGATTGAACGGAACGTGAGAGGGATGCAGATTCCGAATTGCGAAGGCGACGCGGGAAAGCGACTGGCGTAGGGTGAAAGCCCTGCAACGGCTGTTGATCCGCACGTTGTCCGCGAAGTTGTATGCGGTACGACGTGTTACGCAAAACCAGGGTGCGCGAACGGCGGGAGTCGATCGTGACCTGTGGGATTCGCCTGAAAGCCGATGGGAAGCTGTCGGCAGGTTGAAGCGGCGCGGATATAGGGCACTGCCACTACGGAGTGGTCTTTACCCCCAAGGCCAATGGAAAGGAACGTCCTTTGGGCATTCCGACCATGCGGGACAGGGCGATGCAAGCTTTGTATCTGCTGGCGTTGGAGCCGGTGGCAGAGTCCACGAGCGACCCGAACTCCTATGGGTTCAGGATCAATCGCTCGACGGCTGATGCCATGTCCCAGATATTCAAGACCATGTGCAAACGGGTTTCGGCCCAGTGGGTGCTGGAGGCGGATATCAAGGGCTGCTTTGACTGGATCAACCACGAGTGGCTGATCGCCAATGTCCCGATGGACAAAGGCATCCTCCAGAAGTGGTTGAAGGCTGGCCTGGTGTACGAGGGCCAGTTGCAGTCGACAACCGCAGGCACGCCGCAAGGTGGAGTGATCTCCCCGACGCTTGCTAATGTGACG
>NZ_LFJJ01000393.1 GCF_001189365.1 Candidatus Burkholderia verschuerenii
CCGCCCTGACGCGCCCTGCCCGGCCACCACAACGCCACGCCGGTGCCAATCATCACGAGCGTCCAGCAGCCGGCCAGTTCCATGACGAGTTCGCCCGGTTTGCCGAGCAGCAGTCCGCGATGCAGATTGCGAACCTGCTTCATGAAGCGATGCTCGACCGACAGCGTGCCGAGCACCGCGCCATCGTAGGGATTGACGTACACGCTTTCGCTCTCGCCCGACTTCAGGCGAAACACGAATTCGGCGCTGCGCGTGCGATCGGTTTCGATCTGCGCGAGCGACGGCGCCGCATCGCACGGTTCGTGCGCGATCGCTCGGGCCAGCAGCGCATCGGCAGGCAGACGCGGCGCGCCCGTATCGGCTACGATCATCCGGTCGCGATACAGCAGCGGTTCGATCTGCGGCTGGAAGCAATACAAGGTGCCGGTAATCGCGAGCACGATCAGGAGCGGCATCACGAAGAGTCCGGCGTAGAAATGCCAGCGCCACAGCGTGCGCCGATGCGCGATGGTCTCGTCGTACAGCAAGGCTTGAGTATCGGGTGCGTTCATGGTGATTCCGTTGCGTGAGTTCATGGTCGAGCGACGAATCGGGCATCAGATGCCGATGCGTCCTTCCACATAAAACGTGCGCCCCGCGTAGGGATGGAACACGTAGTAGCGCCGGTCGAACAGGTTGTCGATGCCCACGCCCAGTTCCGTGCTTTTGGTGGGCTTGTAGGTGAGCTTGGTATCGACGACGAAATACGTGCTCGTGCCGCCGTAGGTATTCGGATTGGTGTCCGTGTTGGTCAGCGTGTTGTATTGACGGCCCGAATAACGCATCGCCACCGTACCCGCCAACTTTTCCGTCGCGCGATACGTCGTTGCCAGATTCGCGCGCCAAAGCGGAATGCGATAGAAGTACTTGCCGACCGATGCCGGATTGTTCGCATTCGCGATGATCTTCGACTGCGTATACGCGACATTGGCGATTAGATCCAATCCGCGCAGCAGCACGTCCTGACCTTCGTAGGCGACTTCCGCGCCGCGCGACCGTACCTTGTCGATGTTCTGAAAGTTGGTTACGTTCGGAATGACCGTCGTGTTGGTCTGGCTGAAGATCGTGTTCTTCACGTCGTCCTGTAACCAAACAACATTCAGCATACCGATTGAAGCTCGTCACAATGGAGTATCCATGGCATCCATTGCACGGCCAGCAACTTCAAGTGGTTCGCCGTAAGTGGCGAGGAGCCACGGAAGTCATTCA
>NZ_LFJJ01000394.1 GCF_001189365.1 Candidatus Burkholderia verschuerenii
ATGAGTAGCTAAATCCCTCATAGACAGTGAGGGAGAAGACTGGACAATGGCTTTGTTACTGTTTTGAATTGATGATTGTTAATCTCATGTTTCCTACTCCTTTGTGATTACTGATTTTAATGCTTGCATGATTCTGGCCAAATTGTGTATTGTTTTCTCGTTTAGATTACTACACCCGAGAGGGGTTAATCCGAACTAGGATTGGGTAAATTGCACGTGATTTAATCTGATCACTCGAGAGAGGCAGGTTAGTTGTGAACTATAAGATATTCTTTATGCCTAACTGAGTAGCCCAGCATACCTGGTCATGTTTAGAGACTAGCGTCAGGGCCATAGCGAGTCAGTTAGAACCTATTAGAATGCACTCGAGAGAGGGTTCTATAGGCTACCTTAGGCAATCTTGGTTAGGGGGTAGTGCATGAGAAACACAGTCTAGCTGAGTGAAAAATAAAGTCCAGAATCCAGTCCAATCCTGAACTGTCTATCCCATCAATCTTGTCTTGCTCTGTTAGTTTAGGTGATTTTAATTTTGAATTGTCTTTTCATTATTTTTCTTTTAATTCACAACAATCAATCATTCTTGGCATGTCACATTCACTTGAGCAATATTCGATTTTAACTTGGCTTTGACGAAAAGATTTTTGGAAAGTCTAATACCAATCCCTGAGGAGACGATACTTGATCTTACTACTTTATTACTTGTTGACGCCGTACACTTACGGTTAACCATAGCATAAACAAGTTTTTGGCCCTGTTGCCAGGGATTGGCGACTTTTCAATTTTTCTTTTGTTGAGGTTGAGTGAAATTTGATTTTTGTTTCAAGTGTGTAGTTGTAGTGTTTTATTCGAATATTTTTTGTATTTATTTATTAAAAACGAAAGCCGAAAAAAAAATTTCCGAAAAAAAAAATTCTATTTTCTTTGTTTTCTTTATTTTGTTCTTTTTGTTTAGTTTTAAATTGCTATCTTGTGATTTTTGTTGGTTTTACTTGTTCGTAGATCAAACATATACTTGCTGTTATTATTTGGTTTTTCTTGGAAGAAAGACAAAATTCTGATCATAGCTTCTTTGTTTGTCTCTTTTGTAGTGAATGCGAAGAACAAGAAGTTCTAATCTAGAGTTAGAACCACTTGACTTGGAGATAGACAGAACCTTTCACCAACGAACTAGACAACAACGACAGCAAGTCATGGCTGACAACGTGGATGGTAACAATCCACGGGGTGATCCTCCAAGAGTTGAGA
>NZ_LFJJ01000039.1 GCF_001189365.1 Candidatus Burkholderia verschuerenii
TGAATGACTTCCGTGGCTCCTCGCCACTTACGGCGAACCACTTGAAGTTGCTGGCCGTGCAATGGATGCCATGGATACTCCATTGTGACGAGCTTCAATCGGTATGCTGAATGTTGTTTGGTTACAGATTCATCCCAGTATTGTAAATGAGCGCTTCCACGCCGTTTTCTTCCGCCAACGCGCCGTCTTCTGCATCCGACCCTCGTTCTCGCGCGGTTCTCGTGACCGGCGCGGCCAAACGCGTCGGACGGGGCATCGCCATCGAATTCGCGCGTCAGGGCTGGGAAGTCGCCGTGCATTACGGCGGCTCCGCGCATGAAGCGCACGAAGTCGTCGCGGAAATCGAAGCGCTCGGCCGGCGCGCCGTCGCGCTGAAAGCGGATCTCGGCGACGAAGCCGAAGTCGCGTGTCTGGTGCCGGCCTGCGTCGAGTATTTCGGCGGATTGAACTGCGTGGTGAACTGCGCATCGCAATTCGACGAAGACACCGCGACCGATTTCACCTACGCGAAGCTGCTGGCGATGACCGCGGTCAACGTCGCCGCGCCCGTGCTGCTGGCGCGCATGCTGCACGACATCACGCCCGCCGATGCCGCGCATGTCGACGCAAAGCGTGGCGTCGTCATCAACGTGCTCGATCAAAAGCTGTACAACATGAATCCGGATTACCTGTCGTACACGCTGACGAAGGCCGCGCTCGACAACGCGACCGTCGCGCTGGCGCAGGCGCTCGGACCGAAATTGCGCGTTGCCGGTCTGGCGCCGGGACTCACGCTGATTTCGCCCGGACAGACGCCCGAAACGTTCGAAGCGGCGCATCGCGTGACGCCGCTGAATCGCGCGTCGCGCGTGGAGGATATCGCGCAGGCCGCGTGCTATCTGGCGAACGCGTATGGCGTGACGGGCACGACGCTGGTCGTCGACGGCGGGCAGCATCTGGTGCCGAGCCCGCGCGACGTGATGTACATGTTCGGCGCGAACAAGAACGACGCGCCCTGATTCACTACTGGAAAACACATGCTTGCCGCTCTTTCGCATCCCCGGCTGACCGATTGCCGGCGGCTTTTTCTGCGCAACTACGAAGTGCGCATCAATATCGGCGTGCATGACTTCGAGAAGCGCGGCGAGCAACGCGTCGTGATCAACGTCGAGCTGTACGTGCCGCTCGCACTGTCGACGCCGGTCGCGGACAAACTGCAGGAAGTGGTCGATTACGACTTCATGCGCTCGACCATCGCCGATCGCGTGAAGCGCGGCCATATCCATCTTCAGGAAACGCTGTGCGATGACGTCGCCGCCGCGTTGCTGGCGCATCCGAGCGTGCGCGCCGTCGCGGTATCGACGGAAAAGCCCGACGTCTATCCCGATTGCGACGCCGTGGGCGTCGAAGTCTTTCGCATCAAAGAGGAACGAGCATGAACGCGCGCGACGCCATCGACAACACCGAAGATCAGGGCAAGCCCGCGCGCGAAGCACTGACCAAACGCGAACAGAAGGAAGCGTACGAGAACAACAAGCTGTTCAAGCGGCTCGCGCGGCAAGTCGGTCAGGCGATCGGCGATTTCAACATGATCGAGCACGGCGACCGTGTGATGGTCTGCCTGTCCGGCGGCAAGGACAGCTATGCGATGCTTGACATCCTCATGCGTCTGCGCGAGCGCGCGCCGATCGATTTCGATATCGTCGCGGTGAATCTGGATCAGAAGCAGCCGGGCTTTCCGGAGCATGTGTTGCCGGAATATCTGAACAAGCTCGACATCCCGTTCCATATCGAGAATCAGGATACGTACAGCATCGTCAAGCGGCTGGTGCCGGAAGGCAAGACGACGTGTTCGCTGTGCTCGCGTCTGCAGCGCGGCATTCTGTATCGCGTGGCGGGCGAACTCGGCGCGACCAAGATCGCGCTCGGCCATCATCGCGACGACATTTTGCAGACGCTGCTGCTGAACATGTTCTACGGCGGCAAGCTCAAGGGCATGCCGCCCAAGCTGCAATCGGACGACGGCAAGAACATCGTCATTCGTCCGCTCGCGTATGTGAAGGAGCGCGATCTGGAAAAGTACGCCGAACTGCGCGAATTCCCGATCATTCCGTGCAATCTGTGCGGCAGTCAGCCGAACCTGAAGCGCGCGGAAATGAAGGCGCTGATCAACGAATGGGACAAGCGTTTCCCCGGCCGCATGGACAACATGTTCAATGCGCTCACCAACGTGGTGCCGTCGCATCTGATGGACCGCAACCTGTTCGGTTTCGCCGGTCTGCGCGCGACCGGCCAGGCCGATCCGCAAGGCGATATCGCGTTCGACGAAGAACCGTGCGCGAGCGACTCGGCGGCGCCGTCCAAGGCCATATCGATCGTCCAGTTCGACGACCTGTAAGCCGCGCGGCACAAGGCTCTGTGGAATTTTTTGCGGCGTCGCGTCAGGTGCGTGAATCGCAAAAACTGCGTGCTACCATGGCAGTCTCCTAGAAAACAGGCAAGTATTCAGCGATGAACATCGTGATTCTGGCTGCCGGCATGGGCAAGCGCATGCGCTCCGCTCTGCCGAAAGTGCTTCATCCGTTGGCGAGCCGGCCGCTTCTCTCTCATGCCATCGATACGGCGCGAACGCTCGAGCCCACGCGGCTCGTCGTGGTCGTCGGACACGGCGCGGACAAGGTCCGCGAAATGGTCGGCGCGCCCGATGTCCAATTCGCCGTGCAGGACAAGCAACTCGGCACCGGCCACGCCGTGCAACAGGCGCTGCCGCTGCTCGATCCCTCCGTTCCCACGCTGGTGCTTTACGGCGACGTGCCGCTCACGCGCGCGAGTACGCTCAAGCGCCTGCTCGATTCCGCCGGTCCCGGGCGCTACGGCGTGCTGACCGTCAATGTCGACGATCCGACCGGCTACGGCCGCATCGTGCGCGATGCGAACGGCGGCGTGCGCAAGATCGTCGAACAGAAAGACGCGTCGCCGGACGAACTGAGCATCGCGGAAATCAACACCGGCATCATCGTGACGCCGACGCGCCAGCTCGATACCTGGCTCGCGTCGCTGAAGAACAACAACGCGCAGGGCGAGTTCTATCTCACCGACGTGGTCGAGCGCGCGATCGAATCCGGCGTGGAAGTCGTGACCGCGCAGCCGGACGCCGAATGGGAAACGCTCGGCGTGAACAGCAAGGTGCAGCTCGCGGAACTGGAGCGCGTGCATCAGCGCAATGTCGCGTATGCGCTGCTCGACGCGGGCGTGACGCTCGCCGATCCGGCGCGCATCGACGTGCGCGGCACGCTCGAATGCGGCGCGGATGTGTCCATCGACGTTAACTGCGTGTTCGAAGGACGCGTGACGCTCGGCGATGGCGTGAGCATCGGCCCGAACTGCGTGCTGAAAGATGCCGCGATCGGCGCGGGCGCGCGCGTGGATGCGTACACGCATATCGAAGACGCGAGCACCGGCGCGAACGTCGTGCTCGGCCCGTACGCGCGGCTGCGTCCGGGCGCGCAACTCGGCGACGAAGCGCACGTCGGCAACTTCGTCGAAGTGAAGAACGCGGTGCTCGGCCACGGCTCGAAGGCGAACCACCTCACCTATATCGGCGATGCCGACATCGGCGCGCACGTAAACGTCGGCGCGGGCACGATCACCTGCAATTACGACGGCGCGAACAAGCATCGCACGATCATCGGCGACGACGTGTTCGTCGGCTCCGACACGCAACTCGTCGCGCCCGTGCGCGTGGGCAACGGCGTGTCGATCGCGGCGGGCACGACGGTGTGGAAGGATGTCGGCAATGGCGAGCTGGTGCTGAACGAAAAGACTCAGGTCAGCCGCACGGACTATGTCCGGCCGACCAAAAAGAAGAAATAAGCGCGCGCGCATCGAATGCGCGCGGTGAACGAGAACATCAAAGGATCATCGCCCATGTGCGGAATTGTCGGCGCGGTTGCGCAACGTAATATTGTCCCGGTGCTCGTCGAAGGACTGCGCCGCCTTGAGTATCGCGGCTACGACTCGTGCGGCGTCGCGGTGTTGAGCAACGGCGAGCCGCGTCGCGCGCGCAGCGTGGCGCGTGTCGCCGATCTCGACGAACAGGTGGTGCGCGAGACGCAGCTCAGCGGCATGACGGGCATCGCGCATACGCGCTGGGCGACGCACGGTGCGCCGGTCACGCACAACGCGCATCCGATTTTTTCGCGCGATACCGTGGCGCTGGTGCATAACGGCATCATTGAGAACTACGAGGCGCTGCGCGAGATGCTGCGCGGCAAGGGCTACGAGTTCGTCTCGCAGACCGATACCGAAGTCATCGCGCATCTGATTCACAGCATGTATCGCGGCGATCTGTTCCAGACCGTGCGCGATGCCGTGCAGCAACTGCACGGCGCGTATGCCATCGCGGTGATTCACAAGGATCAGCCGCATACGGTGGTGGGCGCGCGTCAGGGTTCGCCGCTCGTGGTCGGCGTGGGCGAGGGCGAGAACTTCCTCGCATCCGATGCATTGGCGCTCGCCGGCAGCACGGATCGTTTCGCGTTCCTGGAAGAGGGCGATGTCGTCGAGATCACGCTGGAAGGCGTGAAGATCGCCGATCGCGACGGCTTGCCCGCGCAGCGTGAAGTGCGCGTGGTGTCGGCTTACGGCGGCGCGGTGGAACTCGGGCCGTATCGCCATTTCATGCAGAAGGAAATTTTCGAGCAGCCGCGCGCGATCACCGACACCATTCCGCAAAGCGACAGCTTCGACGCGGACCTCTTCGGCGAGAAAGCGGCCGGAGTGTTCTCGGAGATCGATAGCATTCTGATTCTCGCGTGCGGCACGAGCTATTACTCGGGCCTGACGGCGAAGTACTGGCTCGAATCCATCGCGAAGATTCCGACGCAGGTGGAGATTGCCAGCGAGTATCGGTATCGCGAGTCGGTGCCGAATCCGAAGTCTTTAGTGGTCACCATTTCGCAGTCGGGCGAAACGGCGGACACCATCGCGGCGCTGAAGCATGCGCAATCGCTCGGTCACAAGCACACGCTGGCGATCTGCAACGTCGCGACCAGCGCAATGGTGCGTCAGACCGAACTCGCGTTTCTGACGCATGCGGGCACGGAAATCGGCGTGGCATCGACGAAGGCGTTCACGACGCAACTCACCGCGTTGTTCGTGCTGGCCGTGACGCTCGCGAAGATGCGCGGTTTCGTCGACGCGAAGCGCGAAGCGGCGTACCTCGCGCAACTGCGTCACTTGCCGGCGGCGCTCAATAGCGTGCTGGCGCTGGAGCCGCAGATCATCGCGTGGTCGGAGGAGTTCGCGCGCAAGGAAAATGCGCTGTTCCTCGGACGCGGGCTGCATTATCCGATCGCGCTCGAAGGCGCGTTGAAGCTGAAGGAGATCTCGTACATCCACGCGGAAGCGTATCCGGCGGGCGAACTGAAGCACGGGCCGCTGGCGCTCGTGACGGAAGCGATGCCGGTCGTGACAGTCGCCCCGAACGATGCGCTGCTGGATAAGTTGAAGTCGAACATGCAGGAAGTGCGCGCGCGCGGCGGCGAGTTGTACGTGTTCGCGGATGCGGACACGCGGATTGTCAGCGAGGACGGCATTCAGGTGATCCGCATGCCGGAGCATTACGGTGCGTTGTCGCCGATTCTGCACGTGGTGCCGTTGCAGATGCTGGCGTATCACACGGCCTGTGCGCGCGGGACGGATGTGGATAAACCGCGGAATCTGGCGAAATCGGTGACGGTGGAGTGAGTTGCGAGTGAGTGGGAAAAAAGCGCCTCGGTTGGGGCGCTTTTTTTTCGGCCGCAGATCGTTTAATACGCGTTTTATCGCGTATTGAAAGGCTTTTAGCGCTTTGAATTGCGAAATTCGCGTTTAGTAAATCGGTGGCAACAGTGCTAAGATAACCTGCAAATTTTCGCGATTTAGCAAGCCATAGAAGGCTCTACCCGCAAAAAAATGCACTTTGATCTCGCCACGTCCGACGAAATCGCCGAAGTCATCGGCCAGCGCCTTCGCGAGCATCGGCTGGCGCAAAATCTCCAGCAAAGCGAGCTGGCCGCGCGTGCGGGCGTGTCCGTGCGCGTCGTCAGCAACATCGAACGTAACGGTCAGGGCACGTTCGACAACCTCATCCGCGTCGCGTCGGCGCTCGGTCTTGCGAGCCATTTCAGCGCGCTCTTCGACCTCAAGACTCGCTCCATCAAGGCGATGGAAGCCGCCAGCACGAAACGCGAGCGCGCCACCTCGACCCGAACTCGACCCAGAACGCGAACATGAAGAAACTCAGCGTCGTCTACGCCGGATGGGGCGAGCGATTCGAGCTTGGCCAATTGGCCGATGACGGTCGTGATCTGCTGTTCGAATATTCGGCGTCCGCGCTCGATCGCGGACTCGAGTTGTCGCCTTTCAAGCTGCCTCTCGGCGCGGAAGCCTTCGGCGATTTCCCCGCGCATCAGCTTCGATTGCCCGGCTTGCTGAGCGACGCCTTGCCCGACGGTTGGGGCATGCTGCTGATGGATCGCCTGTTCCGTCGGCAAGGGCGCGATCCGCAGCGTATGTCGCCGCTCGACCGGCTCGCCTTTATCGGCGACAAGGCGATGGGCGCGCTCGCCTTCGAACCCGATTCCGGCGATCGCCTCGCGCCCGACGATGTGGAATTGCTCACGCTCGCAAAAGAAGTCCGCGAAGCGATGACGACGACCGACGGAAGCGAGGCGCTGCTCCGCGAACTCGCGCTGATGGGCGGATCGCCGCACGGTGCGCGTCCGAAAGTGCTGGTCAACTTCGACGCGACGAGCAACCGCATGTCGAACACCGAACAGGGCGCGGGTGTCCCGTGGCTCGTCAAGTTTCCGGCGCAGCACGAGCACGCCGAAGTCTGCGCGGTCGAGTCGATGTACGGCGCGATCGCCATCGCTTGCGGATTGCGCATGCCCGTGACGCGTTACTTCGACCTCGGCGGCGCGTTGTCCGCGTTCGGCATCGAGCGGTTCGATCGAAGCGACGGCATGCGCGTGCCGATGCATACCGCTGCGGGCGTCGCGCACGTCGACTTTCGCGTGCCGCAACTGGACTATGTCGCGCTGCTTCGACTGACCCGCTTCATGACGCGCGACGTACGCGAAGTGCAACACGCCTTCGAACGATGCGTCTTCAATGTCGTGTTCAACAATCGCGACGATCACGCGAAGAACTTCTCGTTCCTCATGACGCGCGAAGGGCATTGGCGGTTTTCGCCCGCCTACGACCTCACGTTCAACGCGGGTCCCGGCGGCGAGCATCAGATGGACATCTGCGGCGAAGCGCGTGCGCCCGCGCGCGAACAATTGCTGAAGCTGGCGGATCGCGCGGGCATCGCGGAGAAGGTAGCGGGCGAGTCTATCGACCGTATCGTCGATATCGCGTCCGACCTACGCCGCTTCGCCGACGATCTGCCGATCAGACCCGCCACGCTCGCTGCAATAGAAAAAGCCATTCGCGCGAATCAGGCGCGGATGCGCTAACGCCCCGCGCTTGTGGACAACCCTGTTAGCACCCCACCAGGTTAACTGTTCACCCTTTCTGAACAACTTCGCGTTTTTCGAAACGGACCGAAAGTTGTCCCAGCCTCGCGTCGCAATCCGCGACTTCATACCGAAGTTATCGAGCGCGTAAACCTTTGACGCGAAACGCGCCTAGGTAGTTATCCACTGAAAAGTGGCAAGCTTGTTAATTACTACGATGTATACATACGATCCTTCTTGTTTACTTAAAGGCGCAGGCAGCGCTGCTCAAAACCAAAGCGAAACCATGCGTTCAATGCGACGCAGCCCGATGCACGTCTCTCAACTGCTCGCGACTATTGCTGAGATGCAGACGCATCGCGGCGCGCGCATCGTCGGCATCCTGACGGACGATTGCCTGATAGATCGCCTTGTGCTCGCTCAACACGTTTCGCAGACGTTCGATCTGATCCAGCTCGGCAATCTCCTCTTTCGCGAGCCGCGTGCGCGGACTCACGCCACGGCCCATTTGGCTGAGCACGTCGTAGAAATAGCGGTTGCCGCTGGCGCGCGCGATCTGCAAATGAAACTCGACGTCGTGCTCCACGACATCGGTGCTGCCGTGGGCGACTTGCGTTTCGAATCGCCCGAGCGCGGCCGCGATCTGCGTCAGATGCTGTTCCGTCCGGCGTCCCGCCGCCAGCGCGGCCGCCGCGCCTTCCAGATCGATGCGAAATTCGATGATCGCCATGATGTCGAGCAAACTCGACAGATCCGCGTCGGCCAGACGCACCGATTCGCGGTCCGCCGGCGCGAGCACGAACGTGCCGACGCCATGACGCGTCTCGACGACGTTCGCCGCCTGCAATCGCGACACGGCTGCGCGCACCACCGAGCGGCTCACCGACAATTGCTTCATCAGCGCGGCTTCGGTCGGAATCTTGTCGCCGGGACGCAGCGCGCCGCGCTCGATATCCTCGATGAGTGTTGCGACGACTTTATCGGTCAGGCTGGCCATGTTTGCGCGCTAGGAAATGGAATAAAAGATGTCATCAGACCTCGGAACGCTCAGACGATGCGGCCATTTCGGGCAGACATCTGACAACGCATGATGTCGCCGACAGATCGGATCGTCAATTCGGTGAAGCCAATTAACGAACGGTCATTCTTATAAGATATCGTATAACTAATATTGCAGCATGACATGCGCGTAACACCGATGAAACGTGGCTTAAGGGTTAACGCTTCTGCCTGACAACCAAGATTTGACGGTACTCTGTGTTAAGACGTCTGATAACATGCCGTGTCGGACGCGCAGATTTTCAGCTTTCTAATCGGAGGCACTCATGCCGTCATCGACACCGTATCAACCGTTGCCCAATGGATTCAGGAAAGCCCTGGTAGAGCGCAAGCAGCAGATCGGCTGCTGGACGTCGCTTGCCAGCCCAATCGTCACCGAATTGCTCAGCGTGGTCGGCTTCGACTGGATGCTGCTCGACGCCGAACACGCGCCGAACGATGCCATCACGCTGATTCCGCAGCTGATGTCGCTCAAGGACAGCGTCACCGCGCCAGTGGTGCGCCCGCCCGCGAACGACAGCGTCGCGATCAAGCGGCTGCTGGACGGCGGCTTCGTCAACTTCCTGATTCCGTTCGTCGACGACGCCGAGCAGGCACAGCGCGCCGTCGCGGCGACGCGCTATCCGCCGCAGGGCATTCGGGGCGTGTCTGTGGGACATCGCGGGAACCGGTTCGGCACCGTCGCGAACTATTTCGAGGTGGCGAACGACAATATCTGTGTCGCGGTGCAGATCGAAAGCCGCGTGGCGGTCGAGAACATCGATGCCATCGCCGCCGTGGAGGGCGTGGATGTGCTGTTCGTCGGGCCATCGGATTTGTCGGCGAATTATGGTCACATCGGGCAGGCGAATCATCCGGACGTGCAGGCGGCGATCGCCCGCGTGTTCGATGCGGCCAAAGCAGCGGGCAAGGCGAGCGGCATCCTCGCGCCCGTGCAGGCGGACGCGGAACGGTATCTCGGCATGGGCGCGTCGATGGTCGCCGTCTGCGCCGATCTCGGCATGCTGCGCAATACCGCGCAAGCCGTGAAGAAACACTTCATGCAGGAGTAAGCTGCGCACGTCCGCAGGACTCTTGGACTGACCGAACCTCAAACAGGAGCAAAACATGGCGACAAAAGCAGGCTTCATCGGACTGGGCATCATGGGCAAGCCGATGGCGGAAAACCTCGTCAAGGGCGGCGTCGAGCTGGCGGCATTCACGCGCAGCGGCGTGCCGTCCGAGTTGACGCAGGCAGGCGCCACGGCGTGCGACAGCCCGGCCGACGTCGCATCGAAAGCCGACATCATCTTTCTGATGGTGCCGGACACGCCGGACGTCGAACGCGTGCTGTTCGGCGACAACGGCGTCGCGGAGAATCTGCGCGCGGGTCAGATCGTGGTCGACATGTCGTCGATTTCGCCGATCGCCACGCGCGAGTTCGCGGCGAAAGTGCGCGAAAAAGGCGCGGATTATCTCGATGCGCCGGTCTCCGGCGGCGAAGTCGGCGCGAAGGCCGCATCGCTCACGATCATGGTCGGCGGCGCGCAGGCGACCTTCGACAAGGTCAAGCCGCTGTTCGACATGATGGGCAAGAACATCTCGCTGATCGGCGAAGTCGGCGCGGGGCAGGTCTGCAAGGTCGCGAATCAGGTGATCGTCGCGGCGACCATCGAAGCGGTCGGCGAAGCGCTGCTGCTGGCATCGAAGGCGGGCGTCGATGCTGAAAAAGTGCGCACGGCGCTGATGGGCGGCTTCGCGTCGTCGCGGATTCTGGAAGTGCACGGCGAGCGCATGACCAAGCGCACCTTCAATCCGGGCTTCCGGATCGAGTTGCATCAGAAGGATTTGAATCTGGCGTTGTCGACCGCGCAAGCGCTCGGCGTCGCGCTGCCGAATACCTCGACGTGCATGCAGTTGTTCAACGCGTGTTCCGCGCACGGCGGCAAGGCCTGGGATCACTCGGGCATGGTGCGCGCGCTCGAGATCATGGCGAATCACGAAATCAGCCAGAAGGCCAAATAAGGCTGCATAGAGCCTGAAAAATATATTGGCCCATTCCGAGGGCAGCAGAGCCGGCGCAAGCCGGCTTTGTCTTGTGCGCCCAGCATGGGCGCACTCTTGCGGGTGCAAGTCGCGCGGCAAGTTGACCACAGCGAGCGAAGTGAAGCGCAACTGCGGAAGGGCGACCGACCGTGGGGAGGAAGCGTGGAGCGAAACT
>NZ_LFJJ01000395.1 GCF_001189365.1 Candidatus Burkholderia verschuerenii
TAACAACCCCTCGTAAATAAGGGGGAAGGAAACTAGCCATACTGCCGAAAATAAGTCCCTCCCGAACAGCCGGATTCGGATTAGTGAAAATATAACTAGCTAGATTCCCTTGCTCTACAGGACCAAGAAGGTTTTGTGATGTGAAAGGGCTGAGACTGGGCGGGTACAGGATTCGAACCTATGGCTTTCACTGTCAGACCAGGCAGGGTACCCTACTTCTCTCTACCAAAGGGAATATAGAATTGTGGATAAGCGGCTCTATCTCTAGAGAGTCTCTGCAAGGAAGATATTCGTATTCCTGAATCGGATCTAGCTTCAACTCTTAAGTCGATAGACAGTTCTTCTCCCTCTATATACCCTCTCGGTAGCCCTAATCTAAGTAGTACTCGATCTGAAGGCTGGGCAATACAGAACTGATTGGGGAGCGGGATGAGTGATACATCCGGCGAGCGCCGGTGAAGCTACTCTAAGCCAAAGCTCAAAAGGAAGAAGGCTCTTATCCCACATAGCCCGAACCTTCTCATTGTGAAGAGAACGGGAGTGATTGAGTCTACTAAGAGTACGAAATCCGGCACGGCACCTCCTATCCTACAAAGGGGTGAAAACCTAATGACAGGATATGTCATGTAGACATCAAACAGACCACAAGGGGGATTTTCATTCAAAAGATTCTTGATTGAGAAATTACTAACATCCTTACTCAATCTCCGGACTCTAAACATCTTAGCAAACTCTACTGAACCAAAAGTAGATATGAGGGACTTTTGATAACTAATTGAGACCACCAACCTACTTAAGTTAAAGCGGAAGAATAAGACTGAGCTACGGCCTCATCGGCAATGACAATATCATCACCGAGTACCGCGTACCTATGAAAAAGTCTCCAGGTCCTATTGTTAAGAATAATGAATTACTATTTTCGTTAATAGCATAGCACCAACCAGGCAACCAGATACTTCTACCCGCAAGGAAATACAATTGGAAAAACCTGACTGAACGTGAGGATGTTATGTCGACTTAATCCATGGTTTCATATATTAAGTAGGCTTAGCCTGAAGTTGCAGATTTCGAAGGTCTAGCCCGAAATGGGAGTGAGAAAAGTCTCTAAAAAGGCGAGAAGTAGAAAGAA
>NZ_LFJJ01000396.1 GCF_001189365.1 Candidatus Burkholderia verschuerenii
GAGAATTAGAATCATCTTTTAAAGCATAAAAACCAATAAGTTGCTTAATTGTCCAACCCTTCTTTGGACAATTTTCCCTCAGATGATCTAAAAGCCCACAAATATTGCAAGACCCAGACACAATTAAAGGAAAATTAAAAGATGGAATAATAAAACTTGAAGTGCTTGGTTGCTCCAGGAGCTCATCACTTGACATCGACATCTTCATTTAATTTACCACAAGGATGTCTTCAAAATCACAGGAATAATCACCTTCTCCTGTGCAACACAATAACAAGAAAAAAAAATTAAATTAAATTAAATAACAAAATCTAAATTAATAAAAAAAAATATTTCCAATTAGATACTGAAGAACGACTCCCCGGCAACGGCGCCAAATTTGACGTCACCTTTTCCTACCACAAACAAAAGGCAAGTTAACAGTAGTATAGGGCAACGGATATCGTCCTCAGGGAGGTGTTACAGCTACTGGTTAAGAAATATATTTTTTATTATTTAGACAAATAACTAGTTTATTAACTGAATTAAATCTAATAAAATTACTACAGCTAATTTATAGAAAAAAATAATCATAAAATAAATATGCAAATTCAATTAAAAAAACTCTAGGACTTGAATTCGTCAATCATTACCAGTAATTCATGCCACAATGTAAAAGTTCTAGATTCAATGTTCTCACATCAATTCACTCATTTAAGTCCTATCCTCTTTCGAGGTATAGCACTCCTACTCACAACAATACCATGACTACTTTCGTGACTACGGCAATTACTATGAGTGCATTGAGTTCTTAGGAATTTTAAGATGCAATAATTGGTCCCTTACTTTCGTAGTTGTAATTAAGCCTGATAATTCCACCAACTAATGTTAATGGAAGCTGTCGCCTCTTCATTAACACCTTAGACATGCAAGCAGTGGCCAATTACTCACAAGACAATCAATCCGAAACAAATCAAGTATTGAACAGAGAATTACAAATAAGCATGAATTAAATGGCAAATCTTGACTACATCCCAATCCTAGACTACATTCAGAAAAATCAAATGTAAGAAAAACTTCTTCCGTCCGTAGCCTTCGAGAAGAACAGAAGAAAAGAAAAACCCAATGACGAGAACGAGGTGTAAAGATTTTTCATTGCAAAAGCATAGTGTTTGGTGTCAAATTTTACTTATTTTTATTACACTCAACTCGTACGAAGCCTATCGTAGCATAGTTGAGGGTCGATCCC
>NZ_LFJJ01000397.1 GCF_001189365.1 Candidatus Burkholderia verschuerenii
GTTATTTAATCCCCTGTAATCGATACACATTCTCAACGTCCTATCTTTTTTCTTCACAAACAACACCGGGGCTCCCCACGGTGATGTACTTGGCCTAATAAATCCTTGTCCCAACAACTCCTGTAGTTGTGCCTTCAATTCTTGTAACTCAACTGGTGCCATTTTATAAGAGGTCCTAGAAATGGGTTCAACTCTGGGCACCAAGTCAATGGTAAATTCAATTTTCCTATCTGGTGGTGCAGTACTTAATTCATCTGGAAATACATCCTTAAACTCCTTCACCACTTCCACCTGCTCCAAACTTCTTTTATTCCCAGTTTGAACAACCAAACTAGCCAAATAGCCTACAGCCCCTTTAAGTAAAAACTTCCGAGCTTTCTCACCCGATATTAACTTTGGCACTCTTGTAACTGACTTAAGAGTGCATTTCAAATCCGAACTTTCCGGAATGGCGAAACTCAATTCCTTGGTCCTACAATTGATTTGAGCGTAGTGACAGCTCAACCAATCCATACCCAAAATTACCTCGTACCCCCGTAAAGGTAATACAACCAAATTCACTGGGAACATCCTTTCTTTAATAGTTACTTGACACCCCTTACAAATCCTATCCGTCCGAATCCCTGGTTTTCCCATAGGTGTGCCAACTTCTACCCAGTATGGCAAAATTTCTACATTTATACCCCGTTTTTCTGAATAACTAGGGTTAATAAATGAATGGGTAGATCCTGGGTCTACTAATACTTTAAAAACTTGTCCGGATATAGAAAACATACCTTCCAAAACACTTACTTCCTTATCCGTATCCTCAGCTTCCAATGCAAACACTCTTGCCGGCACTCTGATCTTCATAGCTGCAGTTGCTCCTGGTTTGTTTGATGCTTCACTAGCTCCAGCAGCCATAAGTGGACATTGCTGAATATGATGGTCAGCACTTCCACACCTCAAACATTTCCTAGCCTTTTTCCAGCACTCAGCTTCAGAGTGACCACCTTTCCCACAAAAACTACACACTGCCTGAGGTGTTCCCCTTTTCTCCACTGGCCCTTTTCCAACAGGTGCTGGGTGTTTCGCTCCCCCGACTGCTCTTGGTGGTGCCGGTCTTGGCCCTTGTGGCCCTTTCCCCCTTGCAGCTGGCTGGTTACGGTTTGGAGTTCTCCGACTGTTATGGAATTCTCGGAGTCGTGCCCGACTGTCCTCCAACCTCTGTGCATATTCC
>NZ_LFJJ01000398.1 GCF_001189365.1 Candidatus Burkholderia verschuerenii
CCAAGAGCCTGAAAACCCCCCCCCCCCCCCCACCTAGCATCAAAGGATTGAGTCGTCTTTGCTTTTGTCGGACCGGCTTGTGATCTTCTTCAAGGAATATCTTGTGTGTGCATACCAAGGGCCTTATACCCTTTATATCGGCCATGGTCCAACCTATAGCTCTCTTGCACTCCTTCAACAAGTTAGTCAATTGAAGCTCTTGATCCTCCCCCAAAGTAGATGATGTGATCACCGGAAGTGTTTGATTGTCCCCCAAAAAGGCATACTTGAGATTAGATGGCAAAGGCTTAAGGACTTCCTCCATAGGTGCACAAGAAGTGTTTTCATCAATTGTAGTCTCCCCCAAACTCAAGGCTTGCTCAAGGCTACCATCTTCATTCAACTCATCGGACTCATCTTTGCCATGATCCTCTCCCATGATGCTATAGGCCAAATCATCTAAGTAGCAATTCTCAATGCTTTCACAAAGTAGCCTTTCAATAGTTGCATCCTCACTATCAAAATGGAGCTCTACCCCTTGCTTGAGCCAAGTCTCTTGTGCTATCATTTCTTGAGTTGTGTGCATCACCAATGACTCAAGAACATCAACATGGAAGCATTCGGAATAATTCCCTGGGTACTTCACCGCTTCGTCCACTTTGAATCGCACTTCCTCTCCATTGATATTGAACGTGATTTCATTGTCCTTTACACGAATTATAGCATCACCCGTAGCAAGAAATGGCCGCCCCAAAATCAATGGTACTTCTAGATCTTCTTGCATGTCGAATACCATGAAGTCGGTGGGTAGAAAATATTTGTCAACTTGCACCAAGATATCCTCCAATATACCATCGGGCCGCACGATTGACTTGTCGGCCAATTGAAGAGCAACCGGCGTGTACTTCAACCCATCAACTAACTTCAAATTCTTGGCAATAGACAAAGGCATGAGGCTCACTCCGGATCCCAAATCACATAAGGCTTTAGCAAATTTCTTGTCCCCAATGGCTACCGGAATAGTGCAACTCCCCGGATCCTTCTCTTTTGTTGGAATCCTCAAGTCCTTCTTGATGATGCAACTACAATTAGGACTCAAAGTCACTATGTCACCCAATGTTTGCTTGCCCTTGTTGCTTAGCATGTCTTTCATAAACTTTCCATACCGGGGCACATTTCCCAAAAGGTCATAGAGAGAAATATTGAGCATCACTCCCTTGAGCAACTCCATAAAAT
>NZ_LFJJ01000399.1 GCF_001189365.1 Candidatus Burkholderia verschuerenii
GATAATGGCAATGTTCTCAGGAATTCAGCAATGGAAAAACTATGGGATGCAGCATTTTGATATTGAATCGGACTCGCATACCTTAGTGGAGATGGTCTATAAGTGCATGCAGTGGCCCTAGAAGCATTACCATTTTTTGCTTGACATCCAAGAAATGATTCATCAAACAAGTTCAACTCTATCACATGTGTATCGGGAGGCAAATTCAGTGGCTGATAGGCTTTCTAAGTTGGCAAGCTCAGCGCAAGTTTCATCATACTATATTTACAGTTCGCTGTCACTGGAAATTCAAGCTCTCATCCAGTTAGACAAAATAGGTTATCCCTGTTTATGGGTTAGGAAAAAATAGCTCCATGTAATAAACTTTGTCATAGAGAAGAGGTAAAGAGGTCATGTCCCCCTCTTCTGCACTATCTTTTTAAAAATTAATAAACAGGGGTAGCCATTCCCCGGCGGGCGCATTAGTAAGTCGTTTGTTTCTTAAAAAAAAAAAGTAAATGATAAAATTATTTTTGTAATATAATAAAATTACTGGTACAACTTTTAGTATAATATTTAATTTAACGAAGAATCAATTTAAATATCATTACCTTCCGTTAAATTTTCTTTAAACCAGTAATTATTTATTGATATTATTAGTTCACACATAGGTTAGTATCTACATCCAGGGTTTATTTAAGCTTTGGCAATATTCTCAAACTGTACTAGCATACTTCCTTATTTTCTCATATTGACAGCTGTTTTACGAAAATATTTGTTCAAATCGGCTACCTTTAATTCCTCGGTACTCTTTAAACCAACTAATATTGTACATACAGAAGTTAGGTCAAACTTTATCGTGCCGGTGTCGGGGAAATTCCTCACCAAATGTTCAGAACTGTCGCAACCAAAACACCTCCCTAACGTCTTTTCCCACCTAAAAGTCATCGTCTGGGGAAAATGAGGCACATGTTTAAACAAACCTAAATTATGGAGTTCAGCTGACCCCCACATAAGTCATAACTATACAAGCAAAGTTCAACTATATCTTAAACTAAACATTTATTGAAGTTGTACCCAACAACTCACAATAAACATTTCTTCTTGCTAACGTGTCATATCGCCCTAATTTTCCAAGTTCTAGCAAGTTCAAGCCTTATACGATTACTATTATTTAAAATTTCAAGTCTTTTATTAAGGTTTTCCTAAACCGCTGCTCTGATACC
>NZ_LFJJ01000400.1 GCF_001189365.1 Candidatus Burkholderia verschuerenii
CACGTCATATGATCCTTCTGGCTGCGACGCCGGAGCGCGCGCCGCCAGAGATCAACGACGTGGTAACGGAACGCGCCAAGCGCGCGCGAGTTCGTGGGGACTGCGTGGTACGCGAAATAGCCACGCACCACCTGCCCAAGCCACTTCCCTTGCACAGGAATCGGTTCGTGCATGCGTCGCCGAAGCTCCTCCTTGATCTGCCTGAGCTTCGCCCGCATGCGATCGCCCCGGGTCTTTCGCTGAAGCTGGAAGGCGCCACGACGCGATTTGCCGCAGATAAAGATGAAGCCCAGAAACGCAAAGGTCTCCGGCCGGCCAAGACCGCGACTCCGGCGGTTGACCGCTGCGTAGCGGCCGAACTCCAGTAGCCTTGTCTTGTCCGGATGTAGCGCAAGCGCGAACTCCTCCAACCTCTGACGCATCGCATCCCAGAAGCGCCGCGCGTCAGCTTCGTGCTCAAAGCCGACAACAACATCATCTGCGTATCGCAGGATGATGACGTTGCCTTGGGCTTCGCGCCGTCGCCACCGTTGGGCCCAGAGGTCAAAGACGTAGTGAAGGTACACGTTCGCGAACAGCGGTGATGCCACTGATCCCTGTGGGGTACCCGTCTCACTGACGCTGAGCTCTCCATCTTCCAGTACGCCCGCCTTGAGCCATTTGCGCACAAGGCGGATGATGCGCTGGTCGCCGATCCGGTGCTCAATGAAACGGACCAGCCATTCCTGGCTGACCGAGTCAAAGAAACTCTTGAGATCGGCGTCCAGAAGCTTGAGCGCAAAGAACGACTCCCGGAGCCGGTCGACAGTGACGTGATGCAAAAGCGCGGTGAACCGCTCCTTCTTCCGCTGCCTTGCGGCTTGCCGTACACGTTCCAGCCCCTGTGACATGCTTGCCCGGTTCTGCGCCCGGCGCGTGCGTTGCTGACCCGTGTTTCCCTTGGTCCCCGCCCTTGGCTCCACCCACTCCGCAGCCGGTTTCCCGACGTTGTTCGCAGGCTTCCTCGCTACTATGGCGGAGTCTGACTTCTCTCGACCGTTCATCATACGGCTCCTCGCCTTCCCGATGCGGACCAGCCGTGCTGCGACTGGCCGGACGAGAGATCTCCCGGTTCCCGTGCACAGAGCGTCCGTACGTGCCAGGGTCTTCGACCACGCCGGATCGCAGGGGTGCTCGCGCTCACGCGCCCCTT
>NZ_LFJJ01000401.1 GCF_001189365.1 Candidatus Burkholderia verschuerenii
TTGCTACACGCTTCCTTCAGACCCCGCCTCACAACGACGCCCTTGCGTTTCACTAGGCCTTCGCCCCATCAGGCTGGACAGGGAACTTGCACCCCCAAGCTGTTGCGCATGCTCGGCGCACAAAAAGGCGCGCGCGGCAGCGCGGCGAAGCTGCTCGCGGCGCATCCCTATATCCGCTACGACCCCAACGCGTGGGGCGGCCGGCATGCGGCGGCGTGGCTCGCCGATCATGGCATCGAGCCGACCGTGCTGTGCGATCTCGACGCGCTCGAAGCCATCGCGATGCTCGTCACCGACGGCATGGGCGTGGGACTGGTGCCGCAGTGGCCGGGCATCGAACGCTTCGCGGGCGATTGCCGCGTGACGCCGCTTGCCGGTGCGGCCTATCAGCGCGAAATCATGCTGCTCACCAACGCGGACGCCGACCGTCCCAACATGCTCGACATCCTCGCGAAAGCGCTCGCGCGGTAGCGCCGGACATTGTTCCGCTACGCACAGCTTCGATGTACGAAATGCGCCGAAAATACAAAATGGCTAGAACATATCGATGCTGCGCCCATGCGGACGGGCGTTAATTCTTACAACTTTTATTAATTCCAGCTTGACGCGTAAATTTTGCGTTTGTATAAATTTGTACAAATAAAGCAAAACAGTCATTCACCTACACAGCGGGAATCACCATGACACTACGCTTCGCACTGCGCACGCTGGCCGCATCGGCTGCCGTTTCCTTCGTGTGCTCCCTGTCCGCGCACGCGGCCGAGCCCGTGAAAACCGTCGAGTCGGGCAAGCTGACCTACGGCGTCGCGGCGACGTTCGCGCCCTTCGAATTCACGCGCGGCGGCGCGCTGACGGGCTTCGACATCGGCCTGATCAACGCGGTCGCCAAGGAGATGAAGCTCGCGCCCGACGCGCAGAACATGCAGTTCAGCGGCTTGATCCCGGCGTTGCAGGGCGGCCGTCTCGACATCATCAATTCCGCGATGTACATCACGCCGGCGCGCAGCGGGCAGGTGGACTTCGTGCCGTATCTGCGTATCGGCAATCGGATCATCGTTCAGGCGTCGAATCCGGCGAAGATCACCGGCCGCGACGATACGCTGTGCGGCAAGAACGTGGCCGTGACGCTCGGCGGTATCGAGGAAACCTACGCGCGCGCCGATGTGAAGCGCTGCAAGGACGCGGGCAAGCCCAGCCCGAACGTGATGACGCTGCCGACCGCGCAGGACTCCGCGCTGAGCCTGCGTCAAGGTCGCGCCGACGCCATCTACAACTCGACGCCCGGCACCGTGCAGCTGCTCGCCGAAGTGCCCGACACGTACAAGGCGGTCGGCCCGGAATTCGAGCAGACGACGAGCATCGGCTTTGCCGTGCCGAAGGGCAATACCGCGATGGCCGCCGCGCTGAAGGATGCGCTGGCGAAGGTCGTCGCGAAGGGCACCTACGGCAAGCTGATCGAGAAGTGGAAGCTGCCCGCGTCGGTGTCGATCTTCGATGCATCGGCCGCGACCGCCAAGGCGAATTGACACGCCGCTTCGTAGTTCGCTGACTCAAAACTCCAGAGACTGATCTTCCTTCGAGGCGGCATGGCCGCTTCGAAGGGATGCGCGCATCCCTTCCATCATCTTCCAACACAATACCTTTCAATATCATTAGTATAACTATGAAAAACACCAAGCGAATTGCGCTGACGAGTCTGGTCCTGGGACTTTCGAGCGCGGGCGTCGCGCATGCGCAAAGCAGCGTGACGCTGTACGGCATCGTCGATGCGGGCGTCAGCTATCTCAAGACCGCGACTGGCAATCGCTATAGCCTGCTGAGCGGCGGCTTGTCGGGCAATCGCTGGGGATTGAGAGGCGCGGAAGATCTCGGCGGCGGCGTCAAGGCGATCTTCCAGCTGGAAAGCGGCTTTTCGATCGGCACCGGACGGCTGGCGCAGGGCGGCCGCGAGTTCGGGCGTCAGTCGTTCGTCGGTTTGTCGAGCGATCGGCTGGGCACGGTGGTCGCGGGCCGCATGTACGATCCGGTCGTCGATCTGGTGCAGCCGCTGACGGCGGACGGCGCGGGCGGCAGCGTGCCCTTCGCGACGCCGGGCGACGTCGACAACAACGACTTCAGCGCGCGCGTGTCGAATGCGGTCAAGTACACTTCGCCGACCTTCGGCGGCGTGGTGTTCGAAGCGATGGCCGCGCCCGGCGGCGTGGCGGGATCGACGGGACAAGGGCTCACGTTCAGCGCGGCCGCGTCCTGTCCTACACCAGCGGACCGCTCAAGGTCGCGGCTGGCTATGTGCAGGCCACCAACGCCGATGGCACGGCCGCGCGCCGCACCAGCTGGAACAGCGGCTCGAACGATTCCTTCTTCCAGGGCGGCTCGATCAACGCGGCGTATCAGAGCGCGCATATGGTCGGCATTGCGCAGGTCGCGGCGCAGTATCAGCTCGGCGCGTTCCTTCTCGGCGCGGGCTACAGCAATGCGCGCTACACGGCCGATGGCGCATCGACGTTCACGAGCACCGAGCGCTACAACACGGGCCGCGTGTACGGCTTCTATCGCGTGTCACCGGCGTTGCGCTTCGGCCTCGGCTATATCTACACGTCCGCCTCGGGCGATGCATCCGCGCACTACAACCAGGTCAGCGCGGGCGCGTTCTACAATCTCTCGAAGCGCACCGACGTCTATCTGACGAGCGCCTTCTAGCGCGCGAGCGGCGAGCAGCGCACGACCTCCGGCGGCCTGCAATCGGCGCGCGCGACGATCTCGTCGTATGGCGTCGATGGCGCGGGCACGCAGACGATCGTGACCGTCGGCATGCGTCATCGCTTCTAAGCATCACGTTACACGGCCGGTCGCGTCGGCGGCTGGCCGCTTCGATTTCGGAGACTCAAAACATGCTGTCATTTCAAACGCCCACGGCCCGCGATGTGCTCGATGCATCGGCGCGGCTGCGCGGCGTCGCCGTGGAAACGCCGGTCGTGCGTTCCGATCTGCTCGACGAGATCACCGGCGCGAAGGTGTTCGTCAAGCTCGAATCGCTTCAGCATACGGGCGCGTTCAAGTTTCGCGGCGCGTACAACTGTCTGTCGAGGCTCGACCGCGCCACCTGTCCCGATGGCGTCGTCGCATATTCGACGGGCAATCACGGGCAGGCCATCGCGACGGTCGGGCGCATGCTCGATATTCCGACCACGGTCGTGATGCCGTCGAATGCGCCTGAAAACAAGGTGGAAAAGGCGCGCAAGGCCGGTGCGCGCATCGTCCGATACGACCGCGAGCGTCAAAGCCGCGAGGAAGTGGCGGCGGAACTCGCGCGCGAAGGGCAGTATGCGGTCGTGCCGCCGGGCGATCATCATCATGTGATCGCGGGGCAGGCGACGGTTGCGTTCGAGACGCTCGATCGCTTCGGCGCGGACGCGTTCGATGCGATCGTCGTGCCGTGCGGCGGCGGCGGTTTGTCGGCGGGGACGTGTCTCGCGGTGGAAGCGGCGCAATCGAAGCCGCAGGTGTGGGCGGCCGAGCCGAGCGAGTTCGACGATACGCGCCGTTCGCTTGCATCCGGCCAGCGTGAAACGAATCCCGCGGGCCGCGTGTCGATCTGCGATGCACTGCTCGCGCCGGTTCCGGCCGAGTTGCCGTTTTCGATCAACGGATCGCGTCTCGCGGGCGTGCTCGCTGCCGACGATGCCGCCGTACGCCGCGCGATGGCGTTCTGCTTCGAGACGTTCCGCGTGGTCGTGGAGCCGGGCGGCGCGGTCGCGCTGGCGGGCATGATGTCGGATCCGGCTGCATCGCCGTTGCGCGGCAAGCGCGTGTTGATCGTGGCGTCGGGCGGGAATGTCGATGCCGCGTTGTTTGCGTCGGCGATCAGCGAAGCTTGAGCGTAAGCGCCCGCTTTCGAAGCGGGCGCTTACGTTTATGAGTGAGAAGCCGCCGCTTCCAGAAAACTCGTCAGCAACGGATGCGGCTCGCCGTCACGCGACGACAGTTCGGGATACCCTTGCATGCCCGCGAAGAACGGATGCTTATCGGACTCGATGGCATCGGCGATGGAACCGATTTCGTCGCGCGCGCTGACCGTCACGCCGAGCGTCGCGAACGGCGCTTCGAGCGCCGGATTGAGCTTGTAGCGATGATTGCAGAGGATGCTCGCCCGCGCGCCGAGCATCGCCTCGATGCGAGATCCCGGCGTCACGCTAATCCGCTGCAGGCCCGTCCGATGCAGCAACACGCCATCGTCGCCGACCTGAATCGCCTCGAAACTGGCGACGCGCGCATCGGGCTGCGCTTCCATCAGGCCGATATCGTCGCTCTTCAACGCGAGCCGCGCGATGGCCGTCGCCATCGATTGCATCCCGAGGCACAAGCCCACGACCGGAATCGACGCGAGCCAGCCGAAGCGCGCCGCCTCGATCTGTCCGGCGACGCGCACCATGTCCGCGCCGCCGGGCAGCAGAATGCCGTGCGCATCGGCGAGCAAAGTTTGTGCGTTGTCGCGGTCGATGTCCTGCGCCGCGACGAAGCGCACGTCGAGATCGAAGCCGAGTGCATCGGCGGCATCGCCGAGGGCGGCGAGCGTCGCGGGATATTGCGCGCGCTGGTCGCGTTCGTGGCCGATCAGCGCGATCGTCATGGACGGCCCTTTCGCGCGATGCGGCTTCTTCCGTGGATCGCCATCGTCCATAACGATCGCGATGCGCCTGCAACACCACGCCCGAACCATCTTCGACGAGTTGCGCGCTGTCGGCTTCGTGCACGACGCGCAGCATCTCCACATCTTCCGCGCAGTGCGTAGGAAAGGCATTGAACGAGCGCACGAGCATCACGATATCGCGCGTGCGCGCCAGCGAAAAAATTTCATGACACGGATTGGTCGCATCCGGCAGACCCGTGCGCGTGCGCCAGATCAGACCGCTCGCGATCAACCTTCCATCCGCCGTGACGTGTTGATGCGCGTCCGGAAACCGCCGTTCGTCGAAATGCACGCCTGCACAGCGTAATTCCGCGTTCAGCGTGCGAGCGAACAGCGCGGCAAGGACGCCAAATTGCGCCGGCTCGGGCGTCGCGTCTTCGATGAGATAGAGCATGGAAGGCCATCCGATAAAAAGAAAAACCCGCGACACGGCACGCGTGTCGCGGGCATCGCTGCAAGCGCGTCAGACCGCGGCGACAGCGGGCGTCAGCGCCGCACAGGCCGTTTCGATGCGCCGGCACGCGTCGCGCAGCGTGGGCATCGGAACAGCATACGCGATCCGCACATGATGCTCCACGCCGAACGCGCTGCCGTGCACGACGCCGACATGCGCCGCTTCGAGCAGATAGTTGGCGAAGTCGAGATCGGTCGCGATGACATCGCCCGAAGGTGTGGTCGCGCCGGAGCAATCGACGAAGGCGTAGAACGCGCCATCGGAGGCATCGCAACGCAGGCCGGGGCAGCGCGCGACGGTATCGAGCACGAGATCGCGGCAGGTGCGCAACTCATCGATCCATTCGATCAGGAAATCCGTGCCGCCTTCAAGCGCGGCGAGCGTCGCCGCTTGCGAGATCGTGCTCGGATTCGACGTGCTCTGCGATTGCAGCGTCTGCATCGCGCGGATCAGCCATGCCAGACCGCCCGCGTAGCCAATGCGCCAGCCGGTCATCGAATACACCTTCGATACGCCGTTGACCGTTAGCGTGCGCTCGCGCAAACGCGGTTCCACCTGCACCGGCGTATAAAACGGACCGCCGTAGCGCATGTGTTCGTAGATGTCGTCGGCCATCACGAGCACATGTTCGTGTTCGAGCAGGACATCGGCGAGCGCGCGCAGTTCTTCGCGCGTATAGACCGCGCCGGTCGGATTGTTCGGCGAGTTGAGGATGACCCAGCGCGTCTTCGGGCCGATGGCCGCGCGCAGATCGTCCGGTTGCAGCTTCCAGCTATGCTCCGGCGAGCCTTGCAGGATGCGCGTGTGGCCATCGGCGAGCGCGACCATGTCGGGATACGACACCCAGTACGGCGCGCAGATCAGCACTTCATCGCCGGGCGAAACCGTGGCGAGCAGCGCATTGAAGATCAGTTGCTTCGCGCCGGTTCCGGCGATCACTTCGTTCTTCGCGTAGCGAATGCCGTTCTCGCGCTCGAACTTGTCGACGATGGCCGACAGCAGTTCCGCCGTGCCCGCGACCGCCGTGTATTTGGTGTCGCCGCGCTCGATCGCCGCGATGCCCGCGCGCTTGATATGCACGGGCGTGTCGAAGTGCAGTTCGCCTTCGCCGAGATTGATTACTGGCTTGCCTTCGGCGAGGGACGCACGCGGCTCATGCGCGGCGCCAGTTGAGAAAAGGACATGACAACCTCTAATGTTCTTGGGCGATGCTTCAGGCCACGCGCAGCAGCGGACGTTCGATGGTGCCGAGCACGCGATAGCCGGTGTCGGTCACGACCACGGTTTCGCTGACGCCGACCGTGAATTCGCCGTAGATGCGCAACGCGGGCGGAATATGGAAGGTCATGCCCGGCTGCAACGGCGTGGTGACGCCGGTGAACATGCTCAGGATCGCGCCTTCGCCCCAGTCCGGCGCGAACGAGATGCCGACCGAATAGCCGGTGCGCTTCTTGAAGTTGTCCGTGTAGCCCGCGTGATCGATCACGGCCTGACACGCGAGGTGCGGCGCTTCGCACGGCGCGCCCGGCTTGATGGCATCGAGCGCGGCTTGCAGCGCGTCCTGACAGACCTTTTCCATTTCGAGCGCTTCGGGCCGCACCTTGCCGATCCACGCGGAACGCATCAGCGCGGCGTGATAACGGTCGTGGCACGCGGCCATTTCTAGGAACGCGGGCGCATCCTGTTCCAGTGCGCGACGACGCCATGTGCCATGCGGCACGCCCGTGCGCGGACCGGCCGACACCAGCGGCTCCATGCCGACATATTCCGAACCTGCGGCGATCGCGGCCGACATCATCGCGGCGACCAGCGTGTTTTCCGTCGAGCCGACCTTGACGGCGGCGAGGCCCGCGCGCATGCCCGCATCGACATAACCAGCGGCGATGGCGAGCTTCTCGATTTCCGCGGGCGATTTCACCGCGCGCAGTTGTTCGACCACGCCCGCCGCATCGGCGATGGTGCCGAGCTTCGCGCACAGCGCTTCGTAGACGGTGATCGGCAGGAACCAGCCGCGTTTGTCGATGGCGACGCGCTTGCCCGCGAAACCCTTCTGCTGGATCACGCGCACCAGCACGTCGACGGGATTGTTGCCGTTGCCGTAGACCTGCGCATCGGCGATAAACGTGTTGGCGATGAAGTTGAAGTATTCGAGCTGGCGGATCACGAACACCGGATCGTCTTCCACCGGCAGCACCAGCGCCTGAAACGTGTAGTAGCCCGGCGTCTGCTGGCCCGTCAGATAGAAGATGTTTTCCGGTCCCGTGACGACCATCGCGTCGATGCCGGCGCGCGCCAGCGATTCGCGTGCGCGCACGACGCGGCCCGCGTATTCGTCGGCGCCGAACGCCGATTCGCAGCCTTGCGCGGGTCCTGTGTTTGCTTGCATGTTCTTAATCCTGAGAGAGAGTCGAAATGGTTGAATCGAATTCGATGCCGAGTCCGCGCGCATGCATGAGGCGCGCTTCGCCGTCGCGGTAGGCGATGCCGTTCGCGGGGTCGTCGATCAGACCGTCCGCGCCATACAGTTCCGCCCAGCGCGGCGCGAGCGTGAGGCACACGTGCAGCGCCGCCGCGGTGGCCGCCGCGCCTTCGTTCATCTGGCCGATCATCAGCGGAATGCCCGCGCTCTTGAGCTTGCGTCCCGCCGCCACCGTCGATGCAATGCCGCCGAGCTTCACCAGCTTCAGGTGCGCCGCGACGGGCAGGCCCGCAAAGCCGCACAGCGTGTCGATATCGGCGTCGGACTGGAGGCTTTCGTCGAGCATCAGCGTGAGCGGGCTGCTACGCGCCACGCGGCGCAGCGCGTCCCAGTCGCCGGCGGCGATGGGTTGTTCCACGTACTCGACGCCGCGCATCGCCAGGGCGGCGAGACGGGTTTTGCAGTCGTCGGGACGCCAGGTGCCGTTCGCATCGACGGAGAGAGTCGCGCGCGCGCCGAAACGCGAACGCAACAGGTCGATGCGGCGCAGATCGTCGTCGAATGCGCCGATGCCCACGCGCAGCTTCAGTTCGGTGTAGCCGCGTTCGAGATAGCGCGATGCACGCGCGAGCATGGCGTCGTCGCTGGACCAGAACAGCGTCTGATTCGAGCGATACGCCAGCGCATCGCCCGACGCGCCGAGCAGTCGAGCGACGCTCACGCCCATTTGCCGTGCCAGCAAGTCGTGCAATGCGCTGTCGATCAGCGTGCGAATCGGCGCGCTGTATGTCGCGTATGAATCGTCCAGCAACGCCCGCGCACCACGCGACCAGTCGATGCGCTTCACCATCGCGCGCGCTTCGTCGATCAGCGCATCCGCCGCATAGCCGTTCAGATACGCGATATTGATGCGCACTTCGCCGACCGCGCTCACGTTGGCATCGACGAGACGCAGATACAGCGCGTCGAGATGCCCTACGCTGCCTGACGCGGCGGTGTGCAGAACGAGATCGCCGCCGTAATGCAGCGCGGCGCGATGGAGAGTGGCTTGCACGTTAGACGCCCGCTTTCATCATCTCGATGGCGACATCGCGATAGATCAGGCTGGACGCGAGGAATTCGTCGATCGGCACGAACTCGTCGGGCTTGTGCGCCACTTCCAGCGTGCCCGGGCCGATCACGACGCCCGCCGCGCCGACGCTGCGGAAATGCACCAGATCGCAGCCGCCCTGAAAACCGAACTGGCCCGGCTTTTCCGTGCCGTGCGTGCGGCACGCGGCGAGGCTCGCCTGCACGATCTTCGAATCGGCGGCGGTTTCGGTCGCGCCGCCCGTGGTCGCGCGATACTCGATCACTTCCGCGCGCACGCCGAATTGCTCGTTGGCCACTTGCAGCAGACGTTCGATTTCGCCCTTCACGTCGGATTCGAGCTCGCCCGGCACCATGCGGCGGTCGAGCAGCAGATCGCAGGCGCCCGGCACGACGTTGTCGGCATGACCGCCGAGCGCGCGCGTGACCGTCAGACTCGCCGATCCCACCAGCGGATGGCAGCGGCAACGCACTTCCTTTTCGTGATGACCTTCGATCAGCTTGAGCAGTTGCGCCGCGCGATAAATCACGTTGTCGCCGAGATGCGGCGTGCCCGAATGTGCGGTGACGCCGTGCACGCGCACCAGCGGACGCAGGCTGCCTTTGTACGCGGAGAAGGTCGCGTTCGACGTCGGTTCGCCGACCACCACGAAGTCGACTTTCGGACGGCTCGCGGCATAGAACTTCGCGCCTTCGCTGGCGATTTCCTCGTCCGCCGTGAACACGCCGAGCAGCGTGCCCGACCACTTCGTGCGATCGGCGGCGAGCATGCGCATCGCTTCGAGCATCGCGGCGAGCGGGCCCTTGGCATCGCACGAACCGCGTCCGTTCTTCCTCGCGCAGCACGAAGGGATCGGACTTCCAGCCGTCGCCGGCGGGCACCACGTCCAGATGCGTGTTGAACGCGAACACCGGACCGGGACCGTTCTCCAGACGCGCCATCACATTGGCGCAGCCCGGCTTGTATTCGGACAAGGACAGATCGAAACCTTCCTTCTCGAGCAGTTCATGCACGAGTTGCGCCGCTTCGATTTCGCGTCCCGGCGGATTCTCCGTGTTGATGGCGACGAGGGCGGCTAAGTCTCGCTTCATGCGGGCGAGATCGGGCTGAATGGACATGCGGTGTGCTCCGGTGATCAATGCAGGATCTGGTCGAGAAAACGGCGCGCGCGCTCGTGCGTGTTGCCGCTGAAAAAGGTGTCTTTGGTTTCGGTGAGAATCACTTCGCCGCCTTCCATGAAGACGATGCGATCCGCTGCGCGCTTCGCAAAACCCATCTCGTGCGTGACGACCAGACTGGTCATGCCTTCGGCGCTGAGTTCGGCCATCACTTCGGTGACTTCGTTGACCATTTCGGGGTCGAGCGCGGAGGTCGGCTCGTCGTAGAGCATGACCTTCGGCTTCATCGCGAGCGCGCGTGCGATGGCCACGCGCTGCTGCTGACCGCCCGACAGCTGATCGGGAAACGCATCGGCGCGTTCGCGCAGGCGCACTTTGTTGAGCAGCGTGAGCGCGATATCGTGCGCATCGTGACGCGAGACGCCGGCGACCGTCATCGGCGCGAGCATGATGTTTTCGACGGCCGACAGATGCTGGAACAGCTCGAAGTTCTGAAACACCATGCCGATCTGCTAGCGCACGCGATGCACCTGCTTCGCTTTGCGCGACACGTCGCGGCCTTCGAAAATGATGTTGCCGGCGTCGATGTTCTCCAGCAGGTTCACGCAGCGCAGCAGCGTCGACTTGCCCGAGCCCGACGGCCCGACGATCACGATGGTTTCCTTCGCCGCGACATCGAGCGAACAGTTCTTCAGGACCTTGGTGTCGCCGTAGCTCTTGTCGATGCGATTGATCTTCAGCACGGGCTGCGATTGCGGAGTGGACATGTCGGGCCTCCTTTAGCGGACGACGGGTTGGTTGCGAGGTGCCGAGCAGCCGTTCGGTGAACGACGTCTTGCGCTTGCGATCCAGCGCGCGCTCCATCCATCCTTGCAACATCATGAAGAGCGTCGTGAAGACGAGGTAATAGATGCCTGCTGCGGTCAGCGCTTCGAGGTAACGGAAGTTCGCGCTGGCCGCCTGATTCGCGACGAGCAGCAGTTCCTGCACGGCGATCACCGAGACCAGCGCGCTCAGCTTGAGCATGCCGATCATCTGATTGCCGATCGGCGGCAGCACGACGCGCAGCGCCTGCGGCAGCACGATGTGACGGAACACCTTCGCGCCCGTCATGCCGAGCGCGAGACCGGCGGTACGCTAGCCTTGCTTGACCGCGTGCAGGCCCGATCGAAAGATTTCCGACATGAACGCGCCTTCGTTGAGCGACAGCGCGAGCACGGCGCAGGTGAATGCGCTGAAACGGATGCCGAAAGCCGGCAGCACGTTGAAGATGAAGATGATCTGGAACAGCACCGGCGTGCCGCGAAACAGCCACAGGTAAAGGAAGGTGAAGCCCTTCGCCAGCCGGCTGCGCGCGCCTTGCAGCAGCGCCAGCACGAGGCCGATCGCCATGCCGCACACCAGCGACATCACGGTGATGAGAAGCGTCATCGCCACGCCGTGGATGAAATCGATCGAGGTCATGTACTCGAGCAATAGATGGAATGACATGCGCAGCTCCCGGGGATGCAATGTTTGTCTGAGTTGTCTCAATTAATACAAAACAAAACGGATCGGTCAAGCAGACAAAAACAATGGCATACCAGTGCTATAGCCAAAAAGTCGTAAAAAGGAGGGGCAAAACAAATTTGATCGCTTTGTATTTTTTGATATTCTTGACCCAAAGTGATCCAAGCATAAGGAACCGGGACATGGCGAGGCAGGCGGGCAAGTCGGCGCAAGTGCTGGCGAAGCAGATCGTCGATCTGATCCAGGAAGCGCGTCTGGAGGTCGGGCATCATCTGCGCGAGCAGCAACTGGCGGATCTTCTCGGCGTGTCGCGCACGCCGGTGCGCGCGGCCATGGCCTTGCTCGAATCGCTCGGCGTGATCGAGGCGCGCAAGAATCAGGGCTTTTTTCTGGCGCAGCCGGTGGAAGGGCTGCATCGCATCGAACTGGAACCGCCAGCATCGGCCGACGAAGACCTCTACAGCCGGCTTGTGACCGACCGGCTCGCGGGCACGCTGCCGGTGTCGCTCACGCAGACGGATATCGCCCAGCGCTACGGCGTGGATCGCGTGACGATGACGCGCGCGCTGTCGCGGCTGTCCGAGGACGGCCTGATCGTGCGCAACAAAGGGCACGGCTGGAGCTTCCAGCCCTCGCTCGATTCGGCGATGACCCTCAAAAGCAGCTACGACTTCCGTCTGACGCTGGAACCCGCCGGTCTGCTGTTGCCGACCTTCGCCGCCGACCGTTCGGCGCTCGAACGCTGCCGCCGCGAACATATCTTTCTGGTGTCGCAACTCGGCCTCGATAGCGCGACGCCGAAGCAGGTCTTCGAGACCGACGCCAACTTCCACGAAATGCTCGCGGAATACAGCGGCAACGTCTTCATGCATCAGTCGATGCTGCAGCAGAATCGACTGCGCCGTCTGCTCGAGTTTCAGGGCTATGTGAATCGCAAGCGCATTCGCGAATGGTGCGCGGAGCATCTCGATATCATCGATGCGATTCTCGCCAACGACATGGCGGCTGCCGCCGAGCGGATGCGCAAGCATCTGAGCCATGCGTATCGGACGACGGGCGCGGCGGAAGCGCAGCCGAAGCCGCGCAAGGTGGCGAACGCGTGATTCGGTGATCGCCGAGCCGTCCGATCATTCGGTCTATTTACGCCACGCCGACCGACCGATTGTTACGCAATCGGAGTATGAATAAGCCGTCAGCATCACTGATCGACGGCTTACAGCCGTAATAGTTCTTGCCCATCAAACTCGCCTCCGGCAGGCGTGTCTTCAGTGTTGGATTCCCCACACTCATCGTCTTTCCAATCAGGGAAGATGCACTGCGTCGCAATCGTTTGAGTTACCGGACATCATGTATCGGAGGCGCGTTTGTCGAATTCGGACGGTTTGTCCGAATTCGACAAACGCGCGTCGGACGGTTCACTCTCCTGATGGTTCGATGCGGCATTTCTCGCGACATCCCACAATCTGTAAGCACTACCAAACCAAGGTCTAGGCAAGGAGAATGGTTATGTCCCCGAGCAATTTCAACAGACGCTCGTTCATCCAGGGCACGGCGTCGACGATCGCGCTCGCATCTCTGCCCGTGAAGAGTTTCGGCGCGACGCCCGTGTCGATCCGCCTCGAATGGCAACAATACAAAACGACGACGCAGTACGCGAAATTCCTGAGCGTCGTGGCGCAGATGAAAGCCCAGACGAATGCGAAGCTGGCCACGTCGTGGCAGTACTGGGTTAATGTACACGTCAACTACTGTCCGCATGATCTGCCGTACTTCTTCGCGTGGCATCGGGCCTATCTGTATTACCTCGAACAGCAGATGCGCACCATGCTAAATGATCAGACGTTCACGCTGCCGTACTGGGATTACTACAAGTATCCGACCATGCCGAGCGAGTTCACGGACACGGCATCCGGCAATCCGCTGTTCGTGACCGGACGCATGAACAACAACGTCTACGCCGCGCTGACGATGGCGCCGTTCAACAAGAACATCGTCAATTTCCAGCGCGGCGCATCGAATGCGTTCGAGCCGATTTTCGAGTCCGCGCCGCACGATCCGGTGCATAACATCATCGGCGGATATATGGCGGATATGGTCTCGCCGACCGATCCGATCTTTTATTTGCATCACGCGAATGTCGACCGCTTGTGGCATGCGTGGATGAGCCAGCCGCAGACGACCATGCCGGTGCCGACCGACGCCTATTGGTCGGGCTCGTTCACCTATGCGAAAGGGCTGACGATGCTCAAGCAGAAGTGCTACATGCCCGCGAATCTGAATTACGACTACGCGAATATCCAGCTTCCGACCGCGCTGCCGCCGCAAGCGGAACTGGAGAACGAGCGCGGCGGCATTATCCGCGTGCAATCGCGGGCGGAGCGGATTGTCACGCGTCCGCCCAACGGCAACTTCAAGGCATCCGCGCCGCGCGCGATCTCGGCGAACAAGCATTCGCTGGGCGGCGTGACGGATGTGGAACTGACGGAAGCGTCGACCAGCGCGGTCGTGCCGCTGGCGTCGACATCGTCGACCGCGTTGCGCGGCGCGATCACGGCGTACAAGCCGCTGACCTCGCGCACCGCGACGCCCAGCGCGCTCGCCGTGCCGGAAACGGCGACGGCCAGCACGCCGTTCCAGTCGGTGCAACTCGTGCTCGACGGCCTGACGTCGACGACGCTCGGCGCGAAGGGCGGCTGCTACTACAACCTCTATCTGAATCTGCCGGCCGCCGGCGATGTCGATTCGGACTATCAGCCGTATTTCATCGGCACATGCGGCGCATTCGAGGCAGCGGGCGTGATGCATAGCCCGGACGGCACGCTGAGTTATCCGCTGAGCGATCTGTTGCGCGCGCAGGGCATCACGGACCTGTCGCAAGTGGTCATTTCGGCCGTGCGCGTCAACGGGCAGACCAAGCTTCCAAAGGGCAAGTACCTCAATATCCGCGAGATGCGTCTGCAGATTTCGACTGCGGCGCAGTAAAAAACGCACGATCCGGCGATAGACGATATTGCCGGATCGCGGCGTCGCGTTACTTCTCGATCTGCTGATTCCAGCGCTGATCCCACTGCGCGCGATTCGCGTTGATCGCGTCCCAGTCCACTTCCGTGACCTTCTTCACGAGCGCGTTCAAATCGCCGAGATTCTGCTGCATTTCCGGCGTCATTTTCGCCTGCGCGTTGGTCGGAATCTGCTTGCCCGCCTGCGCCGCCTTGCTCTGCGCCGCCGACGACAGCAGATACTGCGCGAGTTTCTGCGCCAGCGCCGGATCGGGATTGTTCTTCACGACGCACAGATCGACCAGCAGCACCGCGCCTTCCTTCGGCGCGACATACGCGACCGGCAGACCCTTGGCCTTCAGATCGCCGATGGCGGTCGGCGTCAGCGGAAACAGGCCCGCTTCGCCGGTGGTGATCATCTCCGAGAGCTTCGCCGAATTCGGGATGTACTCGACCACGTTCGGTCCGACCGTGCTCGCCCACTTGCTGAAACCCGGCTCGACGTTCTTCTCGCTGCCGCCCCAGATGCGATTCAGCGCGAGGAAGCCATGCAGCCCGAAGGTGCTGCTCGACGCCGACTGGAACACGACCTTGCCCTTGTACTTCGGATCGGCGAAATCGAGCCACGAGGTGGGCGGCGCCCAGCCTTTCTCCTGAAACACCTTGGTGTTGTAGCCGATGCCCGTCATGCCGAGCTGCACGCCCGCGCCCATGTCGTCCTTCATGCGCGCGAACGGATAGAGCTCCTTGAGCACGGGCGCATCGTCGAGCTTCTGGCAGACGCCCATGCTGACGGCCCGCGCCATCACGCCGTCGTCGAGGAAGGCGACGTGGATCTGCGGGCTGTTGCGGTTGGCGAGCAGCTTGGCGAGCACGTCGGACGAGGTGCCCGGCACCACCGTGACCTTCACGTTGTTGGCCTTTTCGAAGTCGGGCAGCACGCCGCTCGTGTAGGCCTTTTCCATCGGGCCGCCGTTCATGCCGATATAGATCGTCTTGCTCTGCGACCAGGCGCTGGTCGACGCCGCGCTCAATGCGCCGAAAGCGACGACGGCGGCGAGCGAAGCGAATGTGCGAGACAGCTTCATCGTGGTTATTCCTTGTTCTGGCTAGTGAGTGACGGAAACGGGGATCGGGCTGAATCGCGCGATCGAGAAGGCGTCGATCGGCGTGACGGTTTCGCCTTGCGTGACGAGATCGGCGAGCACTTCGCCGACGCCGGGCGCGAGCAGAAATCCGCCGCCCGAAAAGCCGAACGCGTGCAGCAGACGCGGCGTCGCGCGGCCCGGTCCGACGATCGGCTTGCTGTCCGGCGGCCCGCCTTCGACGCCGC
>NZ_LFJJ01000402.1 GCF_001189365.1 Candidatus Burkholderia verschuerenii
CTATTACATGCTTGCTTGTTCCCTTGTTTCAGTGAAAACAGAGACGGGATGGTGACCTAAGCAACTCGACCGGCGTGAGGGGTCCCAGCTGCTCGGGAGGCCGGGGCGCTACAGTTGGTATCAGAGCCATATGCCGTCAGGATCAAAAAGTCCCGAGCCTCTCGTTCGTGAAGTGTCACGAAGCGAAACTCTCCGTAGGGGATGCCCGCGGCAGGGTGGCAAGCTGATAGGTACCATGTCGTGTGACACCCAGTTAGGGGTAAACTGCGACATCCTGTGGGGACTTGTGTGCCGTGTGCCACAGTTGGTATCAGAGCAACGTTTTAGGGATAATAAAACCTGAATCAAGATATCTAGAATGTGATTGGAGGAAAAATGTGATATGCGCTATAGGAGCTTAATCTTAAAGAATACTTATTCCAAGAAGAAAAGCAAAGGCTTTGCTAGAGTTGAAAGTGACTTGCCATAGGAATTAAACTATTCAGAACTCGTAAAAAGGTTTTCCTAGGAATTTGTAAAGCATTCTCGTGAGTGTAATTCCATATGGAAAATAAAGGATGAGAAGGCACGTGTCGCGACAATTTAACCTTAATAAGATCTTGGAAGAAGGAATAGCGATTCTTTTACTAGCCATTCTAGCGTAATTAGAATGTTTTAAAGTAACCGATACCGATTTCACGTTTGAAATTGTTAGAAATCGTTGTATCACAAGCCAAATTTCGTGTCCTAAATTGAGTGTGATTTTTCATGAAGCTTTAAAATTATTTTAGGGTGAATAAGTAATTTTGAAGTCTGGCTACAGTCTTCCTCTTGGCTAATAGAAATAGTGTATCTGGGACTGTCAGACTCTTCACCTGCTGTGCAGTTTCGTTGTGTCTGGGTAGCGTTTTCTGTCCAATGGGCTCCACCCATTAACTCGGCATTCCAACGGTGTGCCCCCGCGCCAATGTCGCACAAAGATTAAACTCGATATCTTTAAGAAATCCTCCCCACTGAGTTCTAGTTTTCGTCCCTGTACCTATAT
>NZ_LFJJ01000040.1 GCF_001189365.1 Candidatus Burkholderia verschuerenii
CACAAGAGCTTCGCGGCTTCTTGCCCGCTCGCCCTGCTCGGCAGCGCCTTCTATCCGATTCTTGTTCATCGGCCCGCAGTTTCGCTCCACGCTTCCTCCCCACGGTCGGTCGCCCTTCCGCAGTTGCACTTCACTTCGCTCGCTGTGGTCAACTTGCCGCGCGACTTGCACCCGCAAGAGTGCGCCCATGCTGGGCGCACAAAAAACGGCCCGCAGTTCATGCGGGCCTTTCATCACAAACTAACGGACGATCGCACGTTACTGCACGATGGTGCCCATGTCGATCACGAAGCGATATTTCACGTCGCTCTTGAGCATGCGCTCATAAGCGTCGTTGATTTCGTCCATGCGGATCATCTCGATGTCGGACACGATATTGTGCTTGCCGCAGAAGTCGAGCATTTCCTGCGTTTCCTCGATGCCGCCGATCAGCGAGCCCGCCAGCGTGCGGCGCTTGAAGATCAGGTTCATCACCGAAGGCGACGGATGCGCATGCTCCGGCACGCCGACCAGCGTCATGGTGCCGTCGCGCTTAAGCAGCGTCATGAACTGGTCGAGATCGTGCGATGCCGCCACCGTGTTCAGAATGAAGTCGAAGCTGTTGGCGTGCGCAGCCATCTGCTCCGGATCCTTCGAGATCACGACTTCGTGCGCGCCGAGGCGCTTGGCGTCTTCGATCTTGCTGGGCGACGTGGTGAACAGCACCACATGCGCGCCCATCGCGGCGGCGATCTTCACGCCCATGTGACCGAGACCGCCCAGACCGACCACGCCGACCTTGTCACCCTTCTTCACGTTCCAGTGGCGCAGTGGCGAGTAAGTCGTGATGCCCGCGCACAGCAGCGGCGCGACCGCCGCGAGTTCCAGATTCTCCGGCACGCGCAGGGTGAAGGCTTCGTCCACGGTGATCATCGACGAATAGCCGCCGTAGGTGACGCCGCCCGACTTCTTGTCCGGCGAGTTATACGTCTGGATGAAGCTGTCCGGACCGTCGCAAAATTGTTCGAGGCCTTCCTTGCAGGACTCGCAAACGCGACACGAATCGACCATGCAGCCGACGCCGGCCAGATCGCCCGCCTTGAACTTCGTCACGTCCGAGCCGACTTCCACGACGCGGCCGACGATCTCGTGCCCCGGCACGACCGGATAGTTCGTCGCGCCCCATTCGTTGCGCGCCATGTGCAGGTCCGAGTGGCAGACGCCGCAAAACAGCACTTCGATGCGGACATCGTTCGGACCGACGTCGCGGCGCTGGATCTCGAGCGGGCCGAGCGGTTTGTCGGCGGCGGACGCTGCATAGGAATACGCTTTCAACATGATGGATTTCCCTCTTGAGATTGAACTTTTGATGACTGTGACCGGCATTTCTGCGCTCGGAGAAACGCGGCCAGAAACGAAAACGCGCGTGGCGAAACGTCGACGCGCGCGATGGTTTGATGTGCGGCAGCGAACGTTCGCCATCATGCACCGCACTTGTTGCAGCGTCGTTGCCGAAGACGACGAGATTTCGGCGTCTCCGATCGACTTGCGTACTGTATGCCTAACAATGAATCTCTGCAGAAACCGTCGTCCGGGCATGCCGCGTGCGCTGCCCCCGCGACGCCACCCTCCTTCTGCGGGACTAGTCCGGGAACGCCGCACGCTTTAAGGTTGGAGCGATGCGGCGAACGCGGGGCGGCGGATTCTATCAGCGGGGAAGCCGGACGGGAATCTCCGGCGCTGACGCACAACAGTGAGCGAGACCATGAAGACCAAGGCAATCACGGTGAGCATCGACATGCCGGAAGGCGCGGTGAGCGCCGAGTTTCACATCGATACCGGACGACTACGGATTCTGGAGAGCGGCAGACTGCGCGTCGAGCTGTTTCCGCCGCATTCGTGGTTTGCGATCGCATCGGTGGCGGGCAACAGCCGCTGGGGCACTCGGCCGCGCGAACGCGATCTGCAACTCGTGCTCGAGAACTTCATCATGCAGCGCTTCGGGATGTCGGCATATCGGCGCGACAAGGTTCCCGGAGCGGCCGCCGCCGATCTGGCGCGCGCCCTCGCCTGCGTGTCGCCGATGCCGCAGGTCCGCAGCCTTTGATCTGCTTCTAACGCTTGCGCCCCGCGCGTCGCGTGCGCTGATAGAAGTTATCGGGCTTGGTCCTGACCCAGTCGACGAAGCCGCGCACCGCGTCGTGCGTCATCAGCGCATCAACGGTCGAATACTGCTGCGCGAGTTCCTTCTCGGTGAATAGCGCGTGCAACTGCCGGTGACAAATCCGATGCAGGACCGCCGTCTGCCGGCCGCCCTGCGACTTCGGCACCAGATGATGCAGATCGCGCTCGGCTGGCGGAACCGGCCGTCCGCACAGCGCGCAGACCTCTTCTTGCGGCGGGTGATACCACGGCTCGGGCGTGCGTTTCGCCATCGTCATCCCTTTTCGATCGATTCAGTGTACGCCCGGGCGCGCGAGCTTTCATTTTCCGGTTTCGTTTTGCATACAGCCGTGGCACCATGAAGACGCTGTTCACCGATCACCGGAGAAGTCATGGAAGTGACCATCAGCGAACTAACGGGCTTGCTTGCCGAACTCGAACAGGAAGATCCCGTCGATTACGGCGATCTGCCCTTCGGCGAAGCAGAGTTGCGCAGCCTCGTGCTGAACACGCTGGTCGAGCGGCATCGCGCGCTGCTCGCAAGCGACCTCGATTCCGGCGATATCCACCTCACCTACATGCTCAGCACCGCGCTGCTCGTGCTCGAAAATCTCGTGCTCAATGCACGGCTTCTGATCCTGCAAAGCAATCAGGTCGACGTGAAGGAACTGCTGCGCAAGTATTCGGGCGGTTGAATCGAAGCGCGTTTTCATCCTGCCGTAATGCATTCGACAGGACTCCACGTTATTTCATCACGCGGGCGTAAGTAATTTCCTAATTGCGTGCGCCTGCTTGATTGCTTAGCAGACGCTCGACGGTATTCGGACTACTATATTTTCGTCTCAATCCAAGACGAATACCCATGAAGGAAGAAGATATCCGCAAGCATGCGTTCGCCATGCCTGTTCATTCCCCTGCCTATCCTCGCCCGCCTTTCCGCTTCGTCAATCGCGAATACTTCATCATCAGCTACGAGTCCGATCTCGACGCCGTGCGCGCCGTCGTGCCGGAGCCGCTCAAGGTCGAGAAGCCGATCGTCAATTACGAATTCATCCGCATGCCGGACACCACCGGTTTCGGCGATTACGCCGAAACCGGACAGGTCATTCCGGTCATCGACATGGACGGCCGAGCGGCGTCGTACACGCACGCCATGTATCTGAACGACGAAGGCCCGATCGCGGGCGGCCGCGAAATCTGGGGCTTTCCGAAGAAGCTCGCGAGCCCGTCGCTGTCGGTCGGCGGCACGGACACGCTGATCGGCACGCTCGACTACGCGGGCGTGCGCGTCGCCACCGGCACGATGGGCTACAAGTATACGCCGCTCGATCGCGACGCCGAACGCGCCGGACTCGGCGATGTGTCCAACTATCTGCTCAAGGTCATCCCGCATGTGGACGGCACCACGCGCATCTGCGAACTCGTGCGCTTCCATATGCGCGACGTGACCGTGCACGGCGCATGGGAAGGCCCCGCTGCGCTGCAACTGTTCGCGCACGCGCTCGCGCCCGTCGCCGATCTGCCGGTGCGCCGCGTGCTGCGCGCGAAGCACATCGTCGCCGACTTGACGCTGGACCTGGGCGAAGTCGCCTACGACTACCTCGCTTCGCACGAAGTCCTCAAGCTGGTCAATCGCTGAACCCTCAACTCATCGAAATCAACTCATCGAAAGAGAGAAGCAAGCATGTCTCTGCAAGGAAAAGTCGCGCTCGTGACGGGCGCAGCAAGCGGTATCGGCGAACAAACGGCGCGCGTGCTGGCGGCCAAGGGCGCGGCGGTTGTGATCGCCGATCTCAACCTCGCCAATGCGCAAAAGGTCGCCGCGGATATCGCCGCGCAAGGCGGCAAGGCGTTCGCCGTCAGCATGGACGTGACGAACGAGAACGCGGTGAACTCGGGCATCGAAGACAGCATCGCCAAGCTCGGCGGTCTCGATGTGCTGGTATCGAACGCCGGCATTCAGATCGTCAAGCCGGTCGAGGACTTCACGCTTGCCGAATGGAAGCAAATGCTCGCCATTCATCTCGACGGCGCGTTCCTCACCACGCGCGCGGCGCTCAAGCATATGTACAAGTCGGGCAAGGGCGGTTCGATCATCTATATGGGATCGGTGCATTCGCACGAAGGCTCGAAACTGAAAGCGCCTTATGTCACGGCCAAGCACGGTTTGCTAGGGCTCGCGAAAGTCGTCGCGAAGGAAGGCGGTCCGCGCGGCGTGCGCGCCAATGTGGTGTGTCCCGGCTTCGTGCGCACGCCGCTCGTCGAGAAGCAGATTCCCGAGCAGGCGCAGGCGCTCGGCATTTCCGAAGCGGACGTGGTGAAGAACGTCATGCTGAAAGATACCGTCGACGGCGAATTCACCACCGTCGACGATATCGCCAACGTGGTCGCGTTCCTCGCCGGATTCGACAACAACGCGCTGACAGGGCAGTCGATCGTCGCGAGCCACGGCTGGTTCATGCAGTAAGCAATAAAACGATAAGCGAAAACTAGAACGAGGAAGCCGACATGCGCCGCAGCGAACGCAACACGATCCAGCAACCGAACGCCATCGAAATGCCGGCTTACGACGAGATAGGCCTCGTGCTGCAAGGTGGCGGCGCGCTCGGCTCCTATCAGGCGGGCGTGATCGAAGGTCTAACGGAAGTCGGCGTCGAACCGACGATGGTCGCGGGCATTTCCATCGGTGCGCTGAATTCGGCGATCATCGCCGGGAATGCGCCGGAGCATCGCATGGAGGCGTTGCGCGGCTTCTGGAACGCCATCTGCGGCAGCGCGACGGATGGGTCACGCAAGCGCCGCCGTGCCCGCGGCGCTCGGCTTCGCGCAGTTTGCGCGCACCATGTCGAGCCTGTCGGCGGCGTGGCAATCGCTGATTTTCGGTCAGAACGGCTTCTTTGCGCCGCGCGTCGGCTTGCCGGTGCCGGGCGTGGACCGCAAGCGTCCGCCGGACGGCGTGAGCTATTACGACACCAGCGCGTTACGCAAGACCTTGCTGCGTTTCGCCGATTTCGAGCGCATCAACGACGGTCCCATGCATGTGACGGTCGGCGCGGTGAATGTCCGCACCGGCAACCTCGTCTATTTCGATAACCGAAAGATGCGCCTCACGCCCGAGCATTTCATGGCGTCGGGCGCGTTGCCGCCGGGCTTTCCCGCCGTGCGTATCGACGGTGAGTTTTATTGGGATGGCGGGCTCGTATCGAATACGCCGCTCACCGAAGTGGTCAGCAACTGCCGCCACAAGAAGACGCTCGTGTTTCAGGTCGATCTGTGGAGCGCGCACGGCGCCTTGCCGGGCGATCTGCTGGATGTCGCGGAGCGCACCAAGGACATTCAGTATTCGAGCTGCACGCGTGCCATCACTGATTTCATCGCCTACCATCAGGAGCAGGCACATCTGATCGAAGCCTTGCTAAAACATGTGCCGGAAAACGTGCGGCGCTCGCATCCGCTCATCAAGCAGGCGCAACGGCTCGCGCATACCGGCAAGCTCAATGTCGTTCACTTGATCTACAAGAACAAGTTTTTCGAAGGCAACTACAAGGACTACGAGTTCAGCGCCGACACCATGCAGGAACATTGGGCGAGCGGGCTGGAAGATATTCGCGGCTCGTTCGGTCATCGATCGTGGTTCGATATTCCGAGCGACGAAGCGGGATTCGTGACCCACGACGTTCATCGGCGGGGCGCGCCTGCCGCGCACGCGGAGCAGGCGCCGGAGGCGGTTTTCGAATCGAGCGCGATCAATAACGTCGCTTGACTGATCAACTCTCCGACTTATAACCGCCCGCAGGCGGCCGATAACCAGGAATCTGCGTCAGCGCGCGGTGGCACGAAACAGAAAGCGCCGCCAGACGATCCATGCTCGCGCGCAAGTCCAGTTGCGTGCGGGTGATCATCTCGCGCAAGGCGTCGAGGCGCGGCGAGATGGTGTCTTCGAACGGCTCACCGTATGCGAGCATCGCTTCGGCGTCGTCACGCGTTTCGCGCAACTCCATGATGTTCACTTTGCACTGCGCGAGCAGCCGCGCGTGATGCTCGGCCATCGCGCCCAATCCCATCGATTGCATCCGTTCGACCAGCCGTCGCGTCGAGCGATACGACGTCTCGCCGGCTTCGTACGCCATGAACTGCGCATCGTCGATGGAAAGAGAAAGACGGCCCTCGGGCGTATCGAATTCGAGCTTGGGAGACATGTTCGGTCACGGATGTTTCGAGATGACCGGATTGTAGTGACGCGCTTTGGCTGGGCCGTTCGGAAGAGTTCGAAAGACGCACGTATTCGACGATATATCGCGTTTCCATTGCGCGCCACGCGTCGCGCTTCGCAAAGCAATCTGTTTCGTTCGTTGCAAAAGCGCTCTCGGAGCGTCACCGATTCGAGCTTGAAAATGCATTGCACCTGTCGTATCAATGGATGCAGCATTGAAGCGCAAATCGATCCGTTATGTTTCGCGAGACATGACGCTGCGGTATTCGGACGCACGGGATCGATTGACTGACGCGCGTCATGGCGAGTGTTTCGAATAGATGGACAATTCACTTCATTATTATTAGTTATCCACATTTCTTTCGATGCAAGATCATGGCCGAAACCGAACAACTTCGCAAGTCAGAAGAGACGCGTAGCTTCATCTTCTTGACCGTCGTCATGGTGCCGGTGCTGACCGTGGCGCTGATCGCGGTCTATGGCTTTATCGTCTGGTTCTATCAAATGCTGGTTGGCGGCCCGCCGCATCACTGAGCCGCCGATATGACCGCTCCACGTCAACTGGACGATCGACGCGACGAATCCGAACCCGCATCCGGCGACTATCACGTCGCGGGCGTGGTCGTGCATGCGCGGATCGAATCGTTGCGAGATGTCGTGCGCGCGCTCGAAACGTTGCCGGGCGCGCAGGTTCACGGCGAAAGTGCGGACGGCAAGCTCGTGCTCACGCTCGAGGCGCATAGCGCGAGGCATATCGCGGAGCGCCTGAGCGCGGTGCAGGCTTTGCCCGACGTCATCGGGGTCGCGCTCGTTTATCAGCAGCACGAGACTGTCGATTCGCAGAACGAGGACAACTTGAATGAAACTGACTCGTCGCGCTTTCCTTAAGCAAACGGCCGCCACGACGGCTGCCGCATCCGCGGGCATCGCGCTGCCCGGCATGGACGCATCGGCTGTAGCCGCTGCGACGGGCGGTGACGATCTGGTCTGGTCGAAGGCACCCTGCCGCTTTTGCGGGACGGGCTGCGGCGTCGTGGTCGGCGTCAAGGGCAATCAGGTGGTGGCGACGCAAGCGGACCCGCAAGCCGAAGTCAATCGCGGGCTCAACTGCGTCAAGGGCTATTTCCTATCGAAAATCATGTACGGGCAGGACCGGCTCACCACACCGCTCATGCGCATGAAAGACGGCAAGTTCGACAAGCAGGGCGAATTCGCGCCCGTGTCGTGGGACACCGCGTTCGACACGATGGCCGCGCAATTCAAGCGCGTGCTCAAGGAGAAAGGCCCGACCGCCGTCGGCATGTTCGGCTCCGGGCAATGGACCGTCTGGGAAGGCTACGCCGGCGTCAAGCTGATGAAGGCGGGATTCCGCAGCAACAATATCGATCAGAACGCGCGGCATTGCATGGCATCGGCGGTGACGGGCTTCATGCGCACCTTCGGCATGGACGAGCCGATGGGCTGCTACAACGACATCGAGGAAACCGATGCCTTCGTGCTGTGGGGCTCGAACATGGCGGAGATGCATCCGGTGCTGTGGTCGCGCGTCACGGGCCGGCGGCTCGCCGATCCGAACGTGCGCGTCGTGACGCTCTCGACCTTCGAGCATCGTTCGTTCGATCTCGCGGACGAAACCATCATTTTCACGCCGCAGAGCGATCTCGCGATCATGAATTACATCGCGAACAGCATCATCAAGAGCGGACGGGTCAACCGGGAGTTCGTCGAGAAGCACGTCAACTTCCGCCGTGGGAATACGGATATCGGCTATGGCTTGCGGCCGGATCATCCGTTGCAGAAAGCGGCGAAGAACGCGGGCGATGCCAACGGCTCACAGCCGATCACCTTCGACGAGTTCGCGAAGTTCGTCTCGAAATACGACGCCGCCTATGTCACCAAACTCTCGGGCGTGTCGAAACTCAAGCTCGATCAGCTCGCCGAGTTGTACGCAGATCCGAAAACACGCGTCGTCTCGTTCTGAACGATGGGCTTCAACCAGCATACGCGCGGGACATGGGCCAACAATATGGTCTACAACCTGCATCTGCTGACGGGCAAGATCGCGATGCCGGGCAATAGTCCGTTCTCGCTGACCGGCCAGCCATCCGCGTGCGGCACGGCGCGCGAAGTCGGCACCTTCTCGCATCGCCTGCCGGCCGATATGGTCGTGACCAACCCGAAGCATCGCGAGGAAGCGGAGCAGATCTGGAAGCTGCCGCCCGGAACCATCCCCGACAAGCCCGGTTTTCATGCGGTGCTACAGAACCGCATGCTTCACGACGGCAAGCTCAACGCGTACTGGGTGATGGTCAACAACAACATGCAGGCGGGCGCGAACATCAATAACGAAGGCTTGCCGGGGTATCGGCGGGAGTCGAATGGATGTGTATCCGACCGTGACGGCGGTCGCGGCCGATCTGATCCTGCCATCGGCGATGTGGGTGGAGAAGGAAGGCGCGTACGGCAACGCGGAACGGCGCACGCAGTTCTGGCATCAGCTCGTGTCCGCACCCGGCGATGCCCGTTCGGACTTGTGGCAAATCGTCGAGTTCTCGAAGCGCTTCAAGATCGAGGAAGTATGGCCCGCCGATTTGCTGGCGAAGAAGCCGGAATACAAGGGCAAGACGCTCTACGACGTGTTGTTCCGCAACGCGCAGGTCGACAAGTTTCCGCTCGCGCAAACGGACTCGTACTATCGCAACGACGAATCGAAGGCGTTCGGCTTCTATCTGCAAAAAGGGCTGTTCGAGGAATACGCGAGTTTCGGGCGCGGCCACGGCCATGATCTCGCGCCGTTCGATACCTACCATCAGGCGCGCGGTCTGCGCTAGCCGGTCGTGAACGGCAAGGAGACCTTGCGCCGCTATAAGGAAGGTTCCGATCCTTACGTGAAAGCCGGCACCGGCTGGCAGTTCTACGGCAACCCGGACGGCCGCGCCAATATTTTCGCGCTGCCGTACGAGCCGCCGCCCGAAATCCCCGACCGCGAATTCCCGTTTTGGCTGGCGACCGGCCGCGTGCTCGAACACTGGCATTCCGGCTCGATGACGCGCCGCGTGCCCGAGCTCTATCGGGCGTTTCCGAACGCGGTGTGCTTCATGCATCCGGACGACGCGAAAGCGCTCGGCCTGCGGCGCGGCGTTGAAGTCAAGGTGATGTCGCGGCGCGGCTTTATCCGCACGCGGATCGAGACGCGCGGGCGCGACAAGCCGCCGCGCGGACTCGTGTTCGTGCCGTGGTTCGATTCGAGCCAGCTCATCAACAAGGTGACGCTCGACGCGACCGATCCAATTTCCTTCCAGACCGATTTCAAGAAGTGCGCGGTCAAGATCGTCCGGGTGTGATGCCATGCGCGTACTGACCACTCTCGCCATTCTGCTCGCGATGCTGCTCGGCATTTCCGTGCTCGCCCAGCCGCCGACGGTGCCTGCCGTGCCTTTCCACGATTCGCTGCGCGGCACGACGCCGCTCGACGAGGAAGCGAAGCCGCCGCTCATCTATCCGACTGAGAATCAGGACGTGATTCGCGGCCTGAACTACGCGCAGCAGCCGCCGACGATTCCACACAAGATCGACAACTATCAGCTCGACCGCAACGCCAACAAGTGTCTGGCGTGCCATGCGCGCAGCCGCGCGCAGGAAAGCGGTGCGGTGCCGGTCGCGATTTCGCATTATCTCGATCGTGAAGGACAAGTGTCCGGACATTTATCGCCGCGTCGGTATTTCTGCACGCAGTGTCATGTGCCGCAGGCGGATGCCAAACCGCTGGTCGGCAACACGTTCGTCGCGGTCGAGGATGTCACGCCGCAGCCGCCGCCAACATCGAAGAAGCGATAAACGATAGGCGGCCATCATGCGCGATCTGATCAGACGCTACTGGAACACGATCCTGGATGTACGCTACGAACTTCAGGATCGAGAAGCCGACCATGCGCGCAATCGCGCCGAGCACGACGACCACGAACACGATCGAGGTCAGATAGAACGTGCCGATCAGCTTGAGCATCGGCAGCAGCGAGCCGATGCCGTACTTGCCGATGGTGAAGGCCATCGCGCCGAACGAACCAATGGGCGCGAGCTTCGTGATGATGCCGACCATGCCGAACAGAATGCTCGACAGCCCTTCGATGAACGTCGTCACCACCTTGCCGCGCTCGCCGATATGCGCGAGCACCGCGCCGAACAGCAGCGCAATCAGCAGGATCTGGAGGATTTCGCCCTGCGCGAACGCCGACACCAGCGTGTCCGGAATTGATGTGCAGGAAGAAGTCGACCGTGCTCTGGCCGTGCGCCTTGGACGCGAACTAATCGACGGCCTTGTGATCGAGCGTCGACGGATCGACGTTGAAGCCGACGCCGGGACGCAGGATGTGCGTCGCCGCGAGACCGAGAATCAGCGCGAACGTCGATACGATTTCGAAGTACAGCAGCGCCTTGCCGCCGACGCGCCCGACCTTCTTCATGTCTTCCATGCCGGCGATACCGGTCACGACGGTACAGAAGATGATCGGCCCGATCACCATCTTGATGAGTTTGATGAAGCCGTCACCGAGCGGTTTCATGTCGGTGGCGAGTGCGGGATAGAAATGCCCGAGCGCGATGCCGATGGCGATAGCCGCGAGCACCTGCACGTAGAGGACTTTATAGAAGGGTTTTTTTACGATGGTTCCAGGCAAAAATCAGCAGTTGGCGAAAGTACAGCCAGCGGCAGGCCGCGAAAGGCGCGTTGAATCATTCGATGCGCGATAAAGCTGTGTGGGTTGCGCATACGGAATCGCGTCGCTCGAGCGTTGAGCCGCTACGTCGACGGATTCAGGGACGTTTGGATGCGAAAGAGGTCATCGGCTTGTCTCCTTGAGTTTTATGGCGGCTTCGCGGGCCGTGCTTTCTATATTGCAAGGTCAATGCCAGTTTTTGGATGCGCTAATACCCTGATTTTTATAGCTTATTTTTTGAGATCAGGGTAAGAGAAATCTGAGATTCCGGAAATCTGGAATGTGGGTGTCTGGGGTTCTGGAAAGCCACCAATAAAAAACCCACGGACATCCGTGGGTTTTCCCTAAGCCGTTGACGCAGCGGCGTTTTAAACCACCCCCGCCCCATGCGCCTGCTCATCCGCGTGATAGCTCGACCGCACCATCGCTCCGACGGCCGCGTGCGTGAAGCCCATCTTGTACGCTTCTTCCTCGTACATCTTGAACGTATCCGGATGCACGTAAGCCCGCACCGGCAGATGATGCTCCGACGGCTGCAAGTACTGACCGATCGTCAGCATATCGACGTCGTGCGCGCGCAGATCGCGCATCACTTGCAGGATTTCCTCTTCCGTTTCGCCAAGACCGACCATCAGGCCGGACTTGGTCGCGACTTCCGGATGCAGCGCCTTGAAGTCCTTCAGCAGCTTCAGCGAATGGTGATAGTCCGAACCCGGACGCGCTTCCTTGTACAGACGCGGCACCGTTTCCAGATTGTGGTTCATCACATCGGGCGGCGCGGCGGTCAGGATGTTGATCGCGCGATCCAGACGGCCACGGAAGTCCGGCGTCAGAATCTCGATACGCGTTTCCGGCGAATGCTCGCGCACATGCTTGATGCACTCGACGAAGTGCGCCGCGCCGCCGTCACGCAGATCGTCGCGATCGACGGACGTGATCACCACGTACTTCAGCTTCAGCGCGCCGATGGTGCGCGCGAGGTTGATCGGCTCGTCGGGATCGAGCGGATCGGGACGGCCGTGGCCGACGTCGCAGAACGGGCAGCGGCGCGTGCATTTGTCGCCCATGATCATGAACGTCGCGGTGCCCTTGCCGAAGCATTCGCCGATGTTCGGGCAGCTCGCTTCCTCGCACACCGTATGCAGGCTGTGCTCGCGCAGAATCTTATTGATTTCGTTGAAGCGCGAATTGCCGGTCGCGGTTCGCACGCGAATCCATTCCGGCTTCTTCAGCTTCTCGATAGGGATCACCTTGATCGGAATGCGCGACGTCTTCGCCTGCGCCTTCTGCTTCGCAGTAGCGTCGTAAGCGGGGACGGCGCTTTCGCCGGCCAGGTTTGCGGTTGCGTCAGTCATTCGATCGATCCGGTTGTTGCAGCGGCGACGGCTTGAATGGCCGGGCCATCGTGCGGTTGTGCGGCGGTTGCGGGGAGGCCGCCGATTTGATGCGCCAGCCGTTCGGCCAGCATGAAGGCTACGTCGCGCCAGCCGGCATCGACGCCGAGCGTCGCCATGTCGACTGTTTCGAGCCCCGCGTAGCCGCACGGGTTGATCGCGAGGAACGGTTGCAGGTCCATCTTCACATTCAGGCTCACGCCGTGATAGCTGCAACCGTTCCGAATCTTGAGTCCGAGCGCGGCGATCTTCGCGCCTTCGTGCATGTCGTGCAGACGGGCGTTCGCGCCGTCCACGGAGGTTTTAGTCACGTAGATGCCGGGCGCGCCCGTCTTGCGATCGGTCGCGAGATTATACGTGGCGAGGGTGTCGATCACGGCCTCTTCGATGCGCCGCACCAGCTCGCGCACCATCAGCTTGCGGCGGCGGAGATCGATCAGCAAATACGCGACGATCTGCCCCGGCCCGTGATAAGTAATTTGCCCGCCGCGATCCACCTTGATGAGCGGAATGCCGCTGTCGCCCAGCAACAGATGCGCGGGATCGCCCGCCAGACCGAGCGTGAAAACCTGCGGATGCTCGACGAGCCAGATTTCGTCCTGCGTGTCGGCGGTGCGGGCGTCGGTGAACGCGCGCATCGCGTCGAAGCTGTCCTGATACGGCTCGACGCCGCGCCAGCGCAGCGTCACCGAATAGTCGCCCGCGCCGAGCGTGCTGTCGGCGCCGGCGATCACGAATATTTCCGATGGGGAATCGAGCAGAGTGTCGGGCATGGTGACGATAGCTTACCGAAATCGTCTCATGCCCGCCGATGGTGAATTCGCATGTCGCCGATGGCGAAATGGATAAATGTGTCAAATGGTGCGCCAGCCCGCATGCAGACGCTGTTTCAGCCGCTCGACGGCGCCCGCCACCAGCCGCGCGGCCTGCTGATGCGGACGCGGCACGATGGTGAACACCACCCGCGCCGGCTCCTCGCCGTCGACCGACAACCACAGCCGTTCGCGTTCGCACAGTTTCAGGCAATCGCCGTGGGCGAGCCAATAATCCTCGATGTCGTTGCTGCGCGTCGCCCAGACGTGCGCGCCGTGCACCGTCAGCCGCGTGCTGCGCGCGACGCGCATCGGCACGGTTTCGCCGGGCTTGATCTCGAAGGTGACGCTTGTTGAAATTTCTCGCATGACTCACTCCGCCAAGGGAACGTTTCGATGACTACAATCCTAGGCGCAGCAAGGCTTCTCGAAAAACGATCAATTTTCATCCGTATATGAGCCAAATTAACAATGAACGCGCCGACTCCCAAGAGCATTCACATGGATTTGCGCCAGTTGCCGGCGCTGAACGCGCTGCGCGCCTTCGAGGCCGCCGCGCGCCATGAGAGCTTTTCCCGCGCCGCCGACGAACTGTTCGTCACGCACGGCGCGGTCAGCCATCAGATTCGCGGGCTGGAAGCGGAGCTCGGCGTGCCGCTGTTCGCGCGCGACGGCAAGCGCGTGAGGCTCACGGATCGCGGCCGGCAATACGCGATGGAAGTGCGCGCGGCACTGGTCGCGCTGGCGGAATCGACGCGGCGCGTACGCTCGAGCGATCGCGACCGGCGGCTGATCGTCTCGACGATTCCGTCGTTCTCCGCGCGGTGGCTGACGCCGCGCATCGGCACGTTCATCGTGAAGCATCCGGAAATCGACCTCGAACTGCTGACCACCGGCACGCTGATCGACTTCAATCAGGACGATGTCGACGTGGCGCTGCGCTTCGGCTACGGCAAATATTCGGGCTTGCACGCGGAAAAGCTGCTCGACGAGATCTTCTTCCCGGCCTGCTCGCCCGATTTCAACGGCGGCAAGCTTCCGCGTCAGCCGCGCGATCTGACGACGCTGCCGCTCTTGCGCTCCGACGACGAACTCTGGCGTCCGTGGCTGGACGCCGCCGGTCTAACCGACGTTCCGGAACCGAAACGCGGCGTTCTGTATGAAGATTCTTCGAATTTGCTGCAAGCGGCGATCAATGGCCAGGGCATCGCGCTGGTGCGACGCTCGCTTGCAATGGAAGAGATTTTGAGCGGGCGGCTCGTCCGTCTGTTCAACGTGGACGGCCCGAGCCCGTGGACGTACTACTTCGTGTGCCCGCTCGCGGCGCTGGAATCGGCGCGCGTGCAGGCGTTCAGGGACTGGATTGTCGGCGAGGCGGAGCAGTTCAGGCTGCTCTACGAGCGCACGCCCGCCGTGTGCGATACGCCCGTCAGCCAGCTCAAAGCACTACCTTGACCATCGGATGGCTGGTCAGCGCGCGATAGATATCGTCCAGATGCGCGCGATTCTGCGCGCGAACCGTGCAGGTCAGCCCGGTATAGTTGCCGCCCGACGACGGACGCGTTTCCACGCGCGACGGATCGAATTCCTTGTCGTGCTCTTTCAGCACCTTCACGATCGCGTCCTGAAAACCCGGATCGGTCTTGCCCATCACCTTGATCGGGAAATCGCACGGGAAGTCGAACAGTTCGTCGGCGCTGTGTTTAGCGGCGTCGGTGGGATCGGTGGATTGCGGTTTGGATTCGTCGGACATGAAATTCTCCTTCACTTCGCGCGCTTCGCAGCTGCGTCGAACTCGCGCGTCTTGGCCCGCTGATAGGCGTCGTACAGTGCAGCATAGACCGGACCGGGCGTGCCCGCGCCGACCGGTGCGCCGTCGAGCGTCGTGACCGGCATGACTTCCTTGGTCGCGGAGCTGATCATCAGTTCGGCGGCGGCGCGCAATTCGGCCTCCGTGATCTCGCGTTCCTCGAATGCGATGCCCGCATCGCGCGCGAGTTCCTCGATCAGCGCGTAGCGGATGCCTTCCAGAATACGCGGTCCGCGCGGCCCGCCCAGCAACACGCCGTTTTTCACGAGCCACACGTTCGACGACGAGCCTTCGGTCAGTAAGCCGTCGCGCAACTGGATGGTTTCCATTGCGTCGTTTTCGGCGGCATGCTGTGCCATCAGCACATTGCCGAGCAGCGAGGTCGATTTGATATCGCAATGCAGCCAGCGCTTGTCTTCCGCCGTGACGGCGTTCGCGCCGCGCGCGGCTTTCGTCGCTCGGAAACACGAGCGGCCCGACCATCACGAACACGGTCGGCACGATGCCCGCCGGAAACGCGTGCCCGCGACGCCTGGCGACACCGCGCGTCACCTGAATGTAGACGAGCGCATCGCCCGCGCCCTCGTTCGATTCGACCGCGCGCGATCAACGCGCGCCAGCCGGCATCGTCGAACGGATTGTCGATGCGAATCTTGCCGAGACTGCGCTCGAGCCGCGCGAGATGCTGCGTCAAACGGAACGGCTGACGCGTGCCGCCCGCTTGCGCGTACAGCGGCACGACTTCATACACGCCGTCGCCGAAGATGAACCCGCGATCCAGCACGGGAATGCGCGCGTCGGAGAGCGGACCCCACTCGCCGTTGAGATAGACGGTCGGGTTCCAGTCTTCGGTCTGATTCATCGACGATGCTCCGATTTACTTCTTCTTTTGCCACATCAGCAGCGCGGAATCCCACAGGCGGCCGAACAGGCCGGCTTCCGGCACGTCCTTCAACGCGACCAGCGGGAACTGCGCGATTTCCTTGCCGTCCGCGACCATCTTCACGGTGCCGATCTGCTGGCCACGCTTGATCGGCGCGATGAGCGTGTCGTCATGCGTCACGCTCGGCTTGACCTTGTCGCCCAGACCCTTCGGCACGGTGATGTACTGATCCGTCAGCACGCCAGCCTGCACGTTGTCCGTCGCGCCCTTGTAGACGCGCGGCGAATCGATCACCTGATCGGTCTTGAACAGGCGCAACGCGTCATAGGCCGTGTAGCCGTAGTTCAGCATCTTCAGGCTGTCCTGCACGCGGTTGTGCTCTTTCGGCTCGCCCATCATCACGGCGACGAGACGGCGGCTCGCGTTCGGCGTGCCGGCGAGCGGACGCTTGGCGGTCGCGATCAGGCAGTAACCCGCCGCTTGCGTGTGGCCGGTCTTCAGACCGTCGACGGACGGATCGAGCCACAGCAGGCGATTGCGATTCGGCTGCTTGATCTTGTTGTATGTGAATTCCTTCACCGAGAAGATGCTGTAGTACTCGGGGAAGTCGCGGATCAGGCGCGTGGACAGCACGGCGAGATCGCCTGCCGTCGTGAAGTGGTTCGGATCGGGCATGCCGTTCACGTCGGCGTAGTTCGTGTGCTTCATGCCGATGCGCTTGGCCGTCGTGTTCATCATCGTGACGAAGTTGGCTTCGCTGCCGCCGACCAGTTCCGCCAGCGCAATGGCCGCGTCGTTGCCCGACTGGATGATCATGCCGTACACGAGGTCATGCACCGTCACCGGCTTGTTCGCCTCGATGAACATGCGCGATTCGTTCGTCTTCACGCGACGCACATCCTCGCTCGGCATCACCGTCTGATCCATGTTGATCTTCTTCGACTTGAGCGCGTCGAAGACGAGATAGGCGGTCATCAGCTTGGTGAGCGATGCGGGTTCGACGCGTTCGTCGGGATTGCCCGATGCGAGCACCTGATTGCTGGTGGCATCGACGAGCACCCACGAACGCGCGGTCACGTCGGGCGGCGGTACTTGCGCGAACGCGCTCGCGGCGGCCAGCACGGCGGGCAGCACGAGCGCGGCCTGGATGACGCGGCGATTCACAACGGAGGGGGAAACAGCGGGAGAAACAGACAAGCCGGAAGGGACAAAGCGCATAGGATCGATCGGCGGAAAAAGCAGGCTGCGACGATGGCGATGAGGATCGGAGGATCGGCGAAGCACGGGTTGAACAGGCAGACCGTCGTGACGGGTCGGGCTTCTCGCGAAGGCGCGCTTGAAGACACGCGCCCGGCGATGAAGCGCTCGTTCGACAGACGGGCGCGCAATCGGTTCTCGGAAAACGGACTCGAAACCGGTTCTAAAAACCGGCGTATCGATAAGCCGCGTAAGCCGCCGGGCAAAGCCGATGCAAAGCATCGACACGGCGCCGCGCGGCTGGTTGCAGCCGAAAATTCTGCGCCATTATACGCGCCGCGCGCAGGCCAATCCTTCTGAATCTGCCCATTTTTCGCGCACTTTAACGTTTTGCCGAACGTGATTCGTCGCGATATGCACGCTCGATGCAACGCGCGAAACGTCCGCCAACAACAAACGGCGCCAAGCCTTCGAAAGCCTTGCGCCGCCGTGGTTCATGCGCGTTTGCGCGCTCGCGCGTCAACGCCAGGCGTCGACGATCACGCGCTTGAGAATATGCAGCTTGCGATGGAAAAAGTGCTCGCCGCCGGGAATCACGACGATGGGCAGTTCCTGCGGACGCGCCCAGTCGTAGACGGACTGAATTGGCACGGTATCGTCCACTTCGCCGTGAATGACGAGCGTGTTCTCCGGCACCGGCGCGACTTCCCAGCGGCTCGCCGCCGTGCCGACCAGGGCCATGCGCTCGATCGGCTTGCCCGCTTCGAGCATGCGTTTGGCGACATGCGAGAGCACGAACGTGCCGAACGAAAAGCCCGCGAGCACGATCGGCACATCGGCCTGACCGGGCTGCGCGCGCATATGGTCGATCAGCGCAAGCAGATCGTCCTGTTCGCCGATGCCGTTGTCATGCTCGCCGCCCGTTTCGCCGACGCCGCGAAAATTCGAGCGATACGTCGTGTAGCCGAGTTGCACGAACGTGCGCGCGAGGGTCTGCGCGACCTTGTTGTCCATCGTGCCGCCGAACAGCGGATGCGGATGCGTCACCAGCGCGATGCCGCGCGGCGCGCTCTCGCTTTTGTCGAGCGCGCATTCGATCTTGCCGAACGGCCCGTCGATCAGAAATTTCTCGGTTTGTGCGTTCATGCCAGTTGATCGATCAGAAGACGTTCGACGATCTTGCCGTTGGCGAGATGCGATTCCACGATCTCGTCGATATCCGTTTCATCGACATACGTGTACCACGTGCCTTCCGGATACACGACGAGCGCCGGCCCGAGTTCGCAGCGGTCCAGACACCCCGCCTTGTTGATGCGCACTCGGCCTTCGCCTGCTAGGCCCAGTTGCTTGACGCGCTTCTTCGCGTGCTCCTGCATGGCTTGCGCATTGCAGTTCGCGCAGCTCGGACGCGGCGCGTTGGCATCGCGCTGATTCAGGCAGAAGAAGACGTGATACTTGTAGAAGGAATCCATGACTTCGAGCGATAAGAGTGTCGGTCGATTATAGCGAGCGATGTTTGTGCCTGCCTCGGCTGGCGTCCTTGCCTTTGCGGCCGCGACGGCGCGCCAGCCACGCATGCTCCGCGATCGACGCGAGCCAGCCCAGCGCCGCGTAAGGCCAGACCCACGCGAGCCAGTGCAGCAGGCCGTTGAAATGTAGATAGCGCCCTTGCCGCCAGTCCGCGAGCACGATATCGAAGTACGGATTCACCGGCAGCAGATTGGCCAGCACGAGCGCGACCACCATCGCCGCGCCCGCGCACGCCGCCCGCAACGCGCGCGGCAGCGACACCGACGCGACGGCCGCGACCGTGCCGATCAGGATGCCTTCGAGCGCGCCGTCGGTCGCCCAGTCGAAGGTGAGGCCCGAGCGCGATTGCAGGAACGACGCGGCGACCTTGGCGAACAGCGTCGAGAGAATCAGCACGAGCATGATGCGGATGCGCGGCGCGCGCGCCCGCGTGAGCAGCGTCGCGAGCACGAGCGCGGCGAACAGGTTCGATGCCGTGATCAACGCTTCCCACGATTCGTCCGGCAACAATGCGCCCAGGCGATCCGGCCAGCTTTCGAAGTCCCACGACACGGGAATCCACGCGAGGATCGCGTCCTGCATGTTCGGATCGAGACCGTCCCACAACTCGCGCGGCAAGTCGCCGCCGCCGAACAGATATTGCGCGGGAAACAGCGTCGCGAACGGCCAGAGCGCCGACAGGCCGATGACATACGCCGCATTGCGCTCGAACCACATGAAGCGCATGCGCCGCAGCAAGCCGCGATCGAGCAGCGCGCTCGTCGCGGGCGAAATCAGCACGCCGCCCAGCAACGCGCCGAAGGCATTCGCGGCGAGATCGAGATTCGATGCGACGCGCGTCGGCAGATAGGTCTGGATCGCTTCCATCGCACCCGATAGCAACGCGCCGCCGAACAGCGCCGCGCATACCGCGACCGAGCCGCGCCAGCGCGGATATAGCGCCAGCACGATCAACGCGCCGAGCGGCATATAGCCGATCACGTTGGTGACGACGTCGAACACGGTCAGATATTGCGGAATCGGGTCCGCCAGATACGCGAACGGCCCGATGCCCAGCGACCGCCAGCCCGAAAACGGATAGAGCGAGCCGTACACCACGAGCGCCGCATACGCGATGAGCGCCTGCCGCGAAAACGCCGACGGACGGCGCTGCCATTGCTTGATGGTCATGAGCCGCTCGACTGCCTCCGTGCGGCGCGATGCGTCATGCCGGACAACGTTATCGCGAGGCGGCGAGCGGTTGCGCGGCGAGCCAGGCGCTGAGTTGCGCGATCACATCGTCCGATGCGGCGGCGAGCGCGCGTGCCCCGCCTGCGGCATCGCCGGTCGGCGCGGGCGCGTTCGCCGAGAAGCTGCGCTGACCGACGACGCGGCCGTCCTGCGTCAGCGTCGCGCGCACGGCGACCTGGCCGTGGCTCTGCTGGGGCGCGTCGAACACTTGTTCGAAGCTCGTCAGTTCGACTTCGAGCAGCGGCACGGCGCGCACGGGATCCGCGCCCGACAGAATCGGGCCGCGCGCGGCGAGCGCTTCGCGCAGGCGCTGCGTCAGCAGTTGCGCGGGCGGCATCGTCCAGTGGCTGGTGGAGTAGGTGCCGGTGCGCTGCGCATCGACGTAGCTCAGGCGATAGGCGAACGCATCCGTTTCCAGATTGCGCGGCGCGCTCACGCCGAGCACCTTGACGGGTGGCATCGGCTGGCCGTTGTTGTTCGCGCTATTCGCGACCGGCGGCGCGCCGAGGTCGAAACGCGCGTTCGGCATCGCCTCGGGCTGCGACGCGCATCCCGCCAGTGCCGCCGCTATTGCGCATGCCGCGACGAGTGCTTTGAGTTGAGTTGACATCTTCGTTCTCTCGGATCAGTGCGCCGGCTGCGCGGGCCACTTGAAGCCCGGCTCGCCCGGCCCCGGCGCCTGCTGCGGCGCGCCGAACAGCACGCTGCGCGGATTGGTGCTGAAGGCATCGGCGGCGCGGTCGACGGAACGCGCGGCGGCGCTCACGTCGTCGCTGAAGGAATACAGACGCGGCAAGGCCTCGAAACCGACGCGCGCCGTCAAAAAGCGCAGCGATTCGTTCATGTCGTTGAGCGACGCGCTGGCATCGTCCGCGGCCTTGCCCGCCTTGTTCAGATTCGTGACGAACGGCCCGTCCGGACGATTCAGGTTCTGCACGAGCTGATTGGTCGATGCCAGCGTCGTGTTGATCTGCCTGAGCGTCTGCGGCAACTGCGCGGTCGCGGGCGAGACCTGATTGGTCAGCGTCGCGATGCCGTCGGCCGCGCTCTTCAGGCTCTTGGTCGTGTCCATCAACTGATTGCGCACGTCGTCGGACAAGAACTTGTCGGCGTCGTCGGACAGACGCTCGAACTTCTTCAGGATGATGTCGCCGCGTTCCTGCAACTGCTCGAACAGACCCGCGCGCATCGGCACTTCGGCGACATGTTGCGGCGATGATGCGAGCGCGCTGGTGTCGCGGCCCGTGTCGTCGAGCTGCACGAAGGCGATGCCCGTCACGCCCTGAAATCCGAGCGTCGCGTAGGTGGAATGCGTCATCGGCGCGTTCTGATCGACGAGGATACGCACGCGAATCTGCCCCGGATGCGCGCGATCGAACTTGATCGACTCGACCTTGCCGACGCCCAGCCCGCGATAGCGCACGGCGGCATCGGTAAACAGCCCAGTCACGTTGGTGCGCGCGATCAGATCGTACGGCACGCGCACCGTGCGATCGACGTTGAAGAAGAACACCGCGAACGCGATCGCCAGCACCAGCACGATGGTGAACAACCCGGTCCAGAACGCGTATGATTTGTTTTCCATCGACTGGTTCCTAGCTTTCGCGCGCGTCGTACGCGCTCATTTGTTGACGCTGATCGGCGCGTCTTCGAGCGCGGCGGCGGGCAGTTTCGCGCGGCGCTCGGCGGGCAGCGCCTGCAACGCGCGCCGTCCGCGCCGCCCCAGAAAGTATTCGCGGATGAACGGATGATCGACCGCGCACGCTTCCTCGACGGGCGCGGCCACCAGCACGCGATGCTCCGCCAGCACCGCGACGCGCGTGGACAGCGCGACCATCGTATCGAGATCGTGCGTGATCAACACGACCGTCAGACCGAGCGCGCGATGCAGCGTCGCGATCAGATCGACGAATTCGTCCGATGCCTTCGGATCGAGCCCTGCCGTGGGTTCGTCGAGAAACAGCAGTTCCGGCTCGAGCGCAATGGCGCGCGCGATACCCACGCGCTTCACCCATCCCGCCCGACAGCGCCGACGGCATCTTGCTCGCGTGCTTGCACGACAGCCCGACCATTTCGAGCTTCAACATGACGAACTCGCGGATCAGATCCTCGGGAATCTTGCCGAGTTCGCGAAACGGCTGCGCGATGTTGTCGTACACCGACAGCGACGAAAACAGCGCGCCTTGCTGAAACAGCATGCCGGAGCGCGTGCGCATCATCTTGGCGGTTTCGCCGTCCATCTGCGCCCATTCCTCGCCGAGCACGCGGATGCTGCCGGACGTCGGCGCTTCCAGTCCGAGAATCTGCCGCACCAGCGTGGTCTTGCCGGAACCCGATCCGCCGAGCAGCGCGACGATTTCCCCGCGCCGCACTTCGAGATTCAGATGCTCGTGAATCACCGTGCGGCCGTAGCGCTTGGTGAGGTCGCGCACTTCGATCACCGGTTCGGCGATGACCGGCGGCGGCTGATGTCGAACGGCGGTGGCGAGCGTGGTGGACATGATCCTTATAGTCCCACGTTCTGAAAAAGGATGGCGAATACGGCGTCCGCGAGAATCACGATGGTGATCGACGACACGACGGATGTCGTCGTGCCTTCGCCGAGACTCTGCGAATTCGCCTTGATGCGAAAGCCGAAGTGACACGCCGCGAGCGATCAGCATGCCGAACACGACGCCCTTGCCGAGCCCGATCCACAGATTCGCGATCGGCACCACCGACGGCAGCGAGCGGATGAAGAACGACATGTCGATGGACAGCACGAGCTTCGCGGCCAGCGCCCCGCCCGTCAGCGCGATCATGTTGGTCCACATGACGAGCAGCGGCATGGCGATGCCGAGCGCGATCACGCGCGGCAGGATGAGGCGCAAGCCGTGCGGAATGCCCATCACGCGCATCGCGTCGAGTTCCTCGGTAACGCGCATCACGCCGATCTGCGCGGTGATCGCCGAACCCGAGCGCCCGGCGACGAGAATCGCCGACAGCACCGGCCCGAGTTCGCGAATCACCGACAGCCCGAGAATATTCACGATGTACTGATTCGCGCCGAACATCCGCAACTGCTGCGCGGACAAGTAACTGAGCACGATGCCGATCAGAAACGCGACCAGCGCGGTGATGGCCAGCGCCTGCGCGCCGGCGCTGTAGATGTTCGCGGAGATTTCCGTCCACGGAATGCGTTTCGGGCGACGCACGAGTCCGAACAGATCGAGCACGAAGCCGCCGAACATCGCGAGGCCGCCGTAGAGATGATCGAAGAACGCGAAGATCAGCAGGCCGAGTTTCGTAACCGGATTCGGCCGATCGACGACTTCGGGTTCTTCGCGTTCGGCGTCGAGCAGCGCGACGCGTTCGAAGATTTCGCGCTGGGTATCGTTGAGTTCGACTTCGGGCGGCATGCGCCGGCCCCAGATGCGCCCCAGCGCCTGACCGCCGACGTGATCGAGCCGTTCGACATCGAGCAGATCCCAGCTTCCGATGGCCTCCCGCCCGATGGCGCGCAGACGGCGCGTGACGCCGCTCTTCGCCCGGTCGCGCGCGAGCGCGGTCCACTGGCCTGAGAGCCGAACCACCTTGCCCTGCTGACCGGCTTCCACTCTCAGACGCGGGGGCGTGTCGAAGTCCAAGGATCGATGGCGCGTCGGGCGCGCACGGGGAAAAGGGGAGAGGACATTCTAGCGGAGAGTGGTTGGCGGGCGTGGGTTCGCGGGCGGGTGCGTCCGCCAGGCCTATGCCGAACGGGTGAATATCGGAAATGTCGCGGGTTGGGGAGACTTGGAGGCAGGTTTTTTTACTTTTGCTGAAGTACGCGACCGCGTGCGGCAAAACCCTGCGTATCGAACTCGATTGACGCCCGGTTTTTCCGATCGACTCATCGATCAACTGAAGACGCCGAGGGCGATGGCCATCGGCACCGTTCGAGGCCACGCGCCCCGCTACAATACCCGCCATGACCCCGCCCTCCTCCTTCGCCCCCGACGCCCCGTGGCGCATCGACCGCACGCGGCTCGCCGCGCTGGCCGAGCGGCCCGCGCATGACTGGACCATCGATATCGTCGATGAAACCGGCTCGACCAACGCCGATCTGATGGAGCACATGCGCGCGCTGCCGCGCGAGCGCGCGCAGGTCGATCCGCCCGCGCCGATCGTCCGCGTCGCCTATCTTCAGACGGCCGGACGCGGACGGCGCGGCCGCGCGTGGCTCGCGGAGCCGGGCAACGCGCTGCTGATGTCGGTCGGCTGCGTGATCCGGCGTCCCGTCGAAGGGCTCGCGGGTCTGAGTCTCGCGATCGGCGTCGCGGTGCTCGATGCGCTCGCCCGTCTGCCGCTCTCGGCATCGGCGCGGCCGGCGCTGAAGTGGCCGAACGATGTCCTGCTCGACGACGGCAAGCTCGCCGGCATCCTCATCGAAACGGCGTGGAATACGCCGAGCGCGACGGCGGTGGTCATCGGCATCGGCACGAATCTGCACGGCGCGGATCAGCTCGCCACGCAAGTCGACGATGCGAACCGCCAGGCCGCGTCCGCCGTGCCGGGCGCGTTGCCCGCCGCGCTGTCCCGCGCCTGGCCCGACGCCAATCTCACCGATGCCCTCGCCGCGTTGCTCGATTCGCTCGACGCCGCGCTGCCGCGCTTCGAAGCGGAAGGCTTCCGCCCGTTCCGTCAACGCTGGACCGACGCGCACGCGTGGGCTGGCCGCGAAGTCGCACTGCTCGATCAGGGTCTGGAAGTGTCGCGCGGCGTGGCGACAGGCGTCGACGATCGCGGCCAGTTGATGATCGAGACGCCGGACGGCCCGCGCACCATCGTCACCGGCGAACTGACGCTGCGACTCGCGCGGGAGCGTCCGTGAGTCACGCGTCGTTTCTGTTGATCGACGCGGGCAATAGCCGCATCAAGTGGTCGCTGGTCGACGCGCGCGGCGCATCGATCGCGAACGGCGCGTTCGAGCACGAGCGCGATGTCGCGCTGAACGATCCATCGGCTTCCATCGACGACACCATTCTCGACGACTGGGCCGCGCTGCCCGCGCCGGACTCGGCGTGGATATCGAACGTGGCGGGCGAGGCGGCGCTCACGCGCATCCAGCGGCTGATCGACACGCGCTGGTCCGCGCTGCCTTGCACCGTCGTGCGGGCGCAGGCGCGGCAATGCGGCGTCGTCAATCATTACGCGCAGCCGCACACGCTCGGCAGCGACCGCTGGTGCAGCCTGATTGGCGCGCGCGCCGCGTATCCCGGCGAGCATGTGCTGATCGCCACGTTCGGCACCGCGACGACGCTCGAAGCCCTGCGCGCGGACGGCGCGTTCACGGGCGGCCTGATCGCGCCCGGCTGGTCGCTGATGATGAAATCGCTCGGCAGCCACACCGCGCAACTGCCGACGCTCGACGCCGATGCCGCCCGCCGCGCGCTCGATTCCACCGCGAGCCGTTTCGCGACGGACACGGCCGCCGCGCTATCGGCGGGTTGTCTGTTGGCGCAGGCGAGTCTGGTCGAGCGGGCATGGCGCGATCTGCGTCACGATCTGCAGGCCGACGTTCGCCTCGTGCTCGGCGGCGGCGCGGCAAACGAGATAGCCGGCGCGCTTCAGGTGCCGCATACTCGACACGATTCCCTGGCGTTGTCCGGCCTCGCGCTCATCGCGCGCGACGCGACGGCGTCTCATCCCAACTCTTGATCTGATCGAACAACGGAGCCCGGTAATGCTGCGCTGGCTGATCGCCTTTCTTATTCTCGCCAACCTGCTGATGCTCGCGGTGGTGCAAGGCATGTTCGGGCCGCTGCCGGCGGCCGGCGCGCGCGAGCCGCATCATCTGCTGCAACAGGTGCATCCGGAAACGCTGAACGCGCGCCCGCTGCATCCCGAAGATGCCACCGATCAGCCGCAAGTCGGCGGACCCGCGCCCGCCGCCAACGTCCAGTCGTCGCCGATCGGACAGTGAGCGTGCCGGCTTATTGCGCCAGTTATTGCGCGCGCACGCGCTTGAGCAGCGCGGTCGTCGTGCGGTCGTGCTCGAAGGGAATCGCGAGCGCGCGGCCGCCCCAGCCGCGCACCAGCGCCGATTCCGCGAGCTTGTCCATGTCGTAATCGCCGCCTTTCACCAGCACGTCGGGATGCAGCGCGTCGATGAGCTGCAACGGCGTCGTCTCCTCGAACTTCACGACCCAATCCACGCTTTCGAGCGCGGCGAGCAGCGCCATGCGATCGTCTTCGCGATTGATCGGCCGATCGTCGCCCTTGCCGAGCGTGCGCACCGATGCATCGCTGTTCACGCCGACGATCAGCGTCGCGCCGAGCGCCTTGGCATCGGCGAGATAAGTGACGTGACCGCGATGCAGGATATCGAAGACGCCGTTGGTGAAGATCACCGGGCCGGCGAGCGTGGAACGGCGCGCGGCGAGCGCGTCGCGCGTGGTGATCTTGCGTTCGAAAATGGCGGACATGACGACCTGCTTGCGATGTTGGGAAAGCGCGCATTGTGCCACGAGGCCACGCGCACGCATGCGGCGAAAAGCAAAACGGCCCGCCGGTTGGGGCCGGCGGGCCGCGCGAATCGCTACAGAATCGCTATCTATTCGATGAAACTCAGGCCGGCTGTTCAGCCGATGCCGCGCCGCCCGATGCCGCCTGCAGACGCAGCACGACTTCCTTGCGGTAACGGTTCAGCTCCTGCGCGGTCACGAACGAGCGCTCGAAGAGAATCGACAGATTATGCAGAATGCGCTCGACGACCTTCTTCTCCCAGCTGTCGTCGAAGCGGATCTGGTCGTCGAGCCAGCGCTCGAGCCATTCCGGGTCCGGCAGACGCGACTGCACGGTATCGCGCGGGAACAGCGCCTGATTCACGTGCAGGTTCGTGGGATGCAACGGCTTTTCCGTGCGACGCGCCGACGCCATCAGCACGCCGATCTTCGCGAAAGCGGCACGCGCCGAATCGCCGGCATTGGTGAGCGCCTTCTTCATATAGCGCAGATACGCGCCGCCATGCCGCGCTTCATCGCGCGAAATGGTTTCGTAGATGTGCTTGATGACCGGCTCGGTGTGCCACTCGGCCGCCCGGCGATACCAGTGATTCAAGCGGATTTCACCGCAGAAGTGCAGCATCAGCGTTTCGAGCGGCGGCGCCGGATCGAACTCGAAGCGCACCGCGTGCAGCTCTTCCTCGCTCGGCACGAATTCGGGTTTGAAGCGCCGTAGGTACTCCATCAGCACCAGCGAGTGCTTCTGTTCCTCGAAGAACCACACGCTCATGAAAGCGGAAAAATCGCTGTCATTGTGGTTGTCACGCAGGAACATCTCGGTTGCGGGAAGAGCGGACCATTCGGTGATCGCGTTCATCTTGACGGTCTTGGCCTGCTCGTCGGTGAGCAGGGACGCGTCGAATTTGTCCCAGGGGATATCTTTTTCCATATCCCAACGGACGGATTCCAGCGATTTATACAGTTCCGGATAAAGCATGGTGTTCATAGTCCACCCCTGAAGCCACTTATGCGACGTTATATCTATGTAGATCCTGGCGGCCGATGTGCGGTAAAAATAGCTGCACTTCAGCAACCAAACTTTCAATTTTACGCGGGATTTCGGCGGCCTAAGACGAAAACCGACAACAAAGCGCGTAATTTCGCGCCGTAACAGTGCATGGCGCGCCGCGAAAACACCGCATGTCCCCGTGCGAATGTTGCTTTGTTTACGTCTTGCTCTATCGTGGGTGAGGAGCGAAACCTGTGCCTGAGGTAAATGTAAGGCCTGTGGCGACCTGATCGGCGCCGGAACGCGCCCGGTCGCGCAGTGTGACGCATCCGCATGACAGCGGTGCGAAAGGAAGCATGTGCGCCGGTCGCGCCCGCACCAGCCGGTAACCGCGACAGCGCCTAAGCGCCGTGCCGCGGCCCGCCGATGCGAGCGTCTTCGATCATAGCACGCTGGATTGACGCCATTCCGCGACCGTTTCGTCGATGGGCGTGAGCCCCGCGACATGGTCGATTCCTTCATGAGCCTTTCGGCGCAGAGCGGGACTGCTGCCGCCGACCCAGATCCGGACATGCGGCGGCAGAAGCTTGCGCAAGTCGGTCAGCGCAGTCGCGATGGACTGCGAGGGCAGCACCGCCGAGAACGACAGCGCGACGATATCGATCTTATGCACCGACACCGCTTCGACGATATCGTGCAGCGGCGTTTGCATGCCGAGCTGGAAGCATTCGCTTTCGGAGATCGTGAACATCGCTTCGGCCATCAACAGACCAAGGCCGTGTCCTTCGCCCGATAAAGTCGTTAGCAGCACTCGCGGTCGCGAGCCGCGTCCGCGCAGCGCGTCGGACAGCGGACGCATCAGCGAGCGCAGCGTGACCTGAATGGCCTCGCTGAACAGATGCTCGTGATAGACCTGCAGCGTCCTCGCCGCCCACGCGTTGCCGACACGCGCGGCCAGCGGCGCGGCGACGTCCAGAACAAACCGCTCGAGTCCGTCGCGCGTCGCGCGCTTCAGAAGACAGTAGCGGAATTCTTCATACTGACCGGTGCGTAATAGTTCGAGCAACTGATCGAGTTCGACATCGGGTGCGTCCTGGCCAATGCCGGACGACTCGGCCAGTTCTCGCAACGCATCGATCGACTGCACGAGCACCTTGCTCGGCCGATGCCCCGCGTCGAGCAGACGCTTGACCAGCCGCAGCTTGGAGACCTGCTCCTGTGGGTAGAGCCGCTCTCCGCCGGATGAACGCATCGGTTGAGGGAAACCGTAACGCCGCTCCCAGACGCGCAGTGTGTCTTTCGTCAGACCAATTTCCTGCGCAATTGCGCCGATGCCTATCCCTGCCATCGCGAAAGAAGGACGAAGTCCGTAGATCGGCTCCGGCAAGGGATCGGATCGTTTGACGCCATCGGCGTTCGATTCCGGATCGTATTCTTGTTCGGATGAGTTTGTCATGGACGAATGGTCGGAAAACAATCGCGTTGAAAACACGCACGTTGCATGCCCAGCGAGAATCGCACTCCTGCGCTTTAATGATGACCGTAATAATAAACAAAAACGAAATAATTGGTGCGCTGGCTTGATGAAGGTTCCGTGAAGAACATCATAGAGCGTCTCGCCAGGAAGAACGTGCCCCTAGGCTTTCGTTAATACGTGGCGGCTGGCGTTTCGGACGCACGCAAACAAAAAATTCTTGTTTTGCTTGTCGCGGACAGATGCGCGAACGAAGGTCGCGCGGCGGGATGAGATGGGTCGAAGCAAGCGAGCGCCGCTTCGACACGTGACGCTTGATGCAACGTTTAACGCAACGCTTAAAGGGGCTTCTTGCGCGGCGTTGTCTTGCGGGCTGCCGTCTTCTTCGCGGCCGCGCCTTCGCTCTTGTCATCGCTCGATGCGGCGCCTGCGGGCGATGCCGCGCCGCCTTCGGGCGATGCATCGGGCATCGCGTCTACCGGGTTCGTTGCGCCGGTCATGCCGGGCTGAAGCATCGCGAGATGCGCGAGCTGATTGAACTGCGATTGCAGCATGTTCCACCACGGTCCCGCATCGAAACCGGGCGGCGCGTCGGCGGGCTGTTCGTCGGCGGATGCGCCGGACGCCGATGCCGCTTCGGCCGACGCTGCGCTCGGCGGCGCTTGCGGTGCTTCGGGGCTTGCTCGCGCTGCTCATCGGCCAGCCCGCCGCCTTCGGCTTCTCCGATGCCGCCGCGCTCTGCATGCCTTCCACCGATGTCTGCGCGAACGCGCCGAACGCACGCAAGGTCGCAAGCGTCGCGCGCTGCACTTCGAGCGCCTGAATCGCCGATTGCAGCATGTTGAGATTGAGCTTGAGCCAGTGCTCGACGGCGCGCATGTCGGTCACGCGCTTGTCGAGTTCTTCGATGTTGGTGAGCGGCGCCATCATGTCGGACATCATCGAGAGCGAAGGAGGCATGCCCTGGCCGCCGCCCTGCATCGTGGCGGCGAACGAATTCAGACGCATCATCTCCCACATCTTGCTCATCATGTCGGCCGAGCCGAAGCCGGGAAAACCGGGGATGGAGAATGGCGGATTGCCGCCTGCGTTGTCAGTCATTCGATGCTCCTTGTGATCTATGCGACGTTCGGTTCAACGTTCGACTACACGTTCGATGCCGAGGTCAGAACGGCGCGCCGCCCGGAAAATCCGGCGCGCGGCGCTCCCGCAGCGAGCGCATGCCCTCATGCACGTCCGGTCCCGCGAAGCCCATGAATTCGAGCGCGAGCGATGCATCGAAGGTCGGCCCCGCCGAGCGCAGCCAGTTGTTGAGCGCGTACTTGGTCCAGCGTATCGCGGTTTGCGAGCCTTGGGCGAGACGCGTCGCGACTTCCATCGCCTTCGGCATCAGATCGGGCTCGTCCACCGCGAGCGATACCAGCCCGATGCGCTCCGCTTCCTCGCCGCTCACCGGCTCGCATAGCAGCAGATAGTACTTGGCCTTGGCCATCCCGCACAGCAGCGGCCAGACGATCGCCGCGTGATCGCCCGCCGCGACGCCGAGCCGCGTATGCCCGTCGATGATGCGCGCGGACTTCGACGCGATCGAGATATCGGCCAGCAATCCCGCGACCAGACCCGCGCCGACCGCCGGCCCGTGCATCGCCGAGACGATCGGCTTGCCGCAATTGATGACGTTGTACACGAGGTCGCGCGCTTCGTGCCACACGCGTGCGCGCACGTCGAAATCGTTCGCCATCTCCTCGACGAGTCCGAGATCGCCGCCCGCGGAAAAGCCCTTGCCCTCGCCGCGAATCAGCGCGACGCGCGTCTCGGGATCGCGGTCGATATCGCGCCAGATGTCCGCGAGTTCGCGATGCATGTTGGCATCCGCCGTGGACAGGCCGCTCTTGTTCGCGCCCGCGCCGGGCATCACCACTTCGAGCACGCCATGCGGATGGCGGCGCAATTCGAGCGACGTGTAATGCGAATACATGGAAAGATCGCTCATGCTGAAGGCCTCATGATTTAGCGCGGCTGATAAACCCATTTGCCGTCGCGGATCTCGACCATCACGCGCGCGCGCTGATCGAGACCGATGTGATCGGTGGGCGACATGTTGACTTGCCCGTTGATATCGGAAAAATTCTTCGTGCTTTCGAGCGCGTCACGTAACGCGCTACGGAACGCGGCCGTGCCGGGCGCGCCCGCTTTCATCGCGATGGGCGCGGCGCAATTCAGCAGCATGCCCGCATCCCACGCATACGAGCCGAACGCGGACACCGAGCCCGCGCCCTGCTTCGCTTCGTACAGTTTGATGTAGTCGAGCGCGAGACGTTTGGCCGGATGATCGTCGGGCAATTGCGACGCGACCAGCACCGGACTCGCCGGCAGGAAGGTGCCGTTGCAATCCGCGCCGCACACGCGCAGGAAGTCGCGATTGCCGACGCCGTGATTGTGATAAACCTTTCCCTTGAAACCGCGTTGCGCGAGCGTCTTCGGCGGCAGCGCGGCGGGCGTCCCGGCCGCGCCGACCACGACCGCATCGGGCTTGGCGGCAAGGATCTTGAGGATCTGCCCGGTCACACTCGGATCGGTGCGGTTGAAGCGCTCGTTCGCCACCACTTCGATCTTGTGGAGCTGCGCGAACTTCGCGACTTCGGCATAGAAGGTCTCGCCGAGCGCGTCTGCCTGACCGATATACGCGAGCGTCTTCACGCCATGATTGCTCGCATGCTCGGCAATGGCCGATGCCATCATCGCGTCGGTCTGCGGCGTCTTGAAGACCCAGCGGCGCTTGTTGTCCACCGGTTCGATGATCTTCGCCGACGACGCCAGCGAGATCATCGGCGTCTGCCCTTGCGCGACGACATCGATCATCGCGAGCGAGTTCGGCGTGATCGACGAGCCGATGATCGCATCGACCTGATCTTCGCTGATGAGCTTCTTGGTGGACTGCACGGCCTGCGTGGTGTCGGAGGCATCGTCGAGCACGATGTAATCGACCGGTCTGCCGCCCATTTCCTTCGGCAACAGCGCGACGGTTTCGCGCGCGGGAATACCGAGCGACGCCGCCGGTCCCGTCAACGACAGCACCAGCCCGATCTTCACATGCGCCTGATTCTGCTGCGCGAGCGCCGCCGTCAATACCGCGAACGCCAGCGTCATCCCGACCATGAACCGCCACTTGCCGCGTGCAGCCATCGAAGTCTCCTTGTTGTTCTGTGCAGGCGCGCCGCGCGGCGGCGCCCGGCAAGTGTAAGGCGATGGCTGCGCGCACCGCATCGGGCTTAACCCGTTGCGCAGAGCAGTGTTCCGGCTGCAAGACCGCCTGATCGATGGCACCGAAAATGGACTTGCCCGCTTCGTCGAACATCTCGATACGCACGCTGTCGCCGAACTTCATGAATTCGGTCGCGGCCTTGCCGTGCTCGATGGTTTCCAGACAGCGCTTCTCGGCGATACAGCCATAGCCGCGCGAGGTGTCCTTGTTCGAGATCGTGCCCGAACCGACGATCGACCCCGCGCGCAGATTGCGCGTCTTCGATGCATGCGCGATGAGCTAACCGAAGTGGAACACCATGTCCGTGCCGCAGTCGGGCTGGCCGACCTTTTTGCCGTTCCAGTGCACGATCATCGGACGATGCACGCGGCCTTCGCGCCACACGTCGCCGAGTTCGTCGGGCGTGACGGCGACCGGCGAGAACGCCGTCGCGGGCTTGCTCTGGAAGAAGCCGAAGCCCTTCGCGAGTTCGGCGGGAATCAGATTGCGCAGCGAGACATCGTTGACGAGCATCAGCAATCTCACTTGACGCAGCGCTTCGTCGGGCGTGGACGCCATCGGCACATCGGACGTGATGACCGCGACCTCCGCCTCGAAGTCGATGCCATACGATTCCGACGCGCACACGATATCGTCCGTCGCGCCGATGAAGTCGTCGCTGCCGCCTTGGTACATCAGCGGATCGGTCCAGAACTCGGGCGGCATCTCCGCGTTGCGCGCGCGTCGCACGAGTTCGACGTGATTCACGTAGGACGAACCATCGGCCCATTGGAGGAACGCGCGCGGCAACGGCGCCATGCAGTTCTTCGCGTCGAAGGAAAACGGATTGCGCGCGGCCCAGATTGAGCGCCTCGTACAGTTCCATGAGTTGCGGCGCGTAGAAGGTCCAGTCGTCGAGCGCGCGCTGCAGCGTGGCGACGATGCCGTCGGCAATGGCCGCCGTGCGCAGATCGCGCGACACGACGATAAGCTGGCCGTCGCGGGTGCCGTCCTTCAGGGTGGCGAGTTTCATGGAAGCGGTATTGGTGCCTAGGCTCTGTTCACATTTGAAGAAATGTGTTTACATCTCATCTTTTGCGTAAGCGATCAAGATGAGTCGAATGTTGCTGACCGATGAGATATGGGGACGACTGGAGTCCATTGTTCCGGGTAA
>NZ_LFJJ01000403.1 GCF_001189365.1 Candidatus Burkholderia verschuerenii
GATACTGGGGTCGTGAGGAACGGAAGGATCTTTGTCTTTGCTTTCCCACGTTAACTTGCTGACGCTCAGCGTCTCCTTGGAAAGTAAATCGTTACCGCACTTCCACATATTGTTCAGGAAAAGCTGAGAGCCGTATGCGGGTTTCCCGTGGACGACCACCGAGACATCATGCACCGGCGGATAGCTCCTGAAGAGATCCATGTTGAGGTTGTGGCCCCCAACCAGGGCTGATGTTCCGGCCATACTGACCACTTTGGTGTGGTTCCAAGTCATTTTGGTATCGTCGACGCCGATTACGGCGCTACCAAAGACTTGGGCCTGGATGGCCGATATGATCCCGGCACCAAACCGGTAAAATCTGCCCAGCCAGATTTCCGGCATCACCTCCCACTCCTTTGAGCGCTCCTGGATTAACCGTATCAGCCCGGCCTTTAATTCTGTATAGTTCGCAGGCTCGAAGACAGGATTGATGGGGGTTTGTCCAAAAAGGAAGCGAAACTGGGGAGGCTGTGTCCTTCCTATTCTCTGGGTCAGGCAAGTATCCATCGCCCCAAAGATCACGCGTTGCCAGTCGGGATCGGGACTGTTTAAAGATGAGATATCACACCTGTAGCGGGTTTTCTGGATAATTTCATTGATTGCACGCGCAAATTCAATCTGCCTGATCCAGGCCTGTTTCATGATGCCGCGGCCAAACTCCATCCCCCAGACATGGGGGGTGTCAAGAATTCGAATATAGGATGGGCCGCTTAGCTGACGAAAATACTCCTGCACCGCTTGTTCTACAATATCGATATAAGAGTTTCCACCGTCTGGAAACACGCCCGGCGCTGAAAAAGAGACTTTGCCGACGACACTGGCGTGAATTTGGTTCTGCGATTTATCGGTAGTCTTCTGACCATCAAAGGTGTAATAAGAAACTAGGCCTAGCTCCTTTCCGGTGAGGGGTTTATTCATCCAAGTTTTGATTTGTTCTGCTTGCAATGCAATATTCCATATGCGGACCTCACCTAAATCGCCACTGAACTGATTATTTGGTTCTTGTCTTTTGGCCGTTGCACCAATAAACAATCCAATCGAATTATTGACGTTAACCGGCGGACTCTTCCTAACACTGGAAGAGATTAATTCACCGTCAATATAAATGGATAGCTGGCTGTCCTGGCGAACTCCCGTCAG
>NZ_LFJJ01000404.1 GCF_001189365.1 Candidatus Burkholderia verschuerenii
GTTTGGTTCAATTTCAATAAATGTTTTGTTTTATTATTACTCCGTAAGTTACCTATAGAACTGACCCGTGCATAAATGTGAAATAGAATGGCTGATGGAGCTGGGCCGAGTCGACCCCGATATCCCGAGGTGATAACCCATCCGATCCCTTACCGTGATTATGAATTTGGCCGGGAGCTAGTCTGCGATCCTGTTACGGGACCCCCTTGCATTTGTGCCGGCAGACCTATGTTTTCCTACCCTAACTGGGTAGTTCATCAGCTGGAGTTGGAGCGGGATGAGTTGATTGTGACTTTGTTCCAGGAGCGAAAGGAGCACAAGGATAGCTCCGACTATCTGAGCAGGCGGTTGGAAGGGCTGGAGAGGAGCCTAGCCCTTGCTATAGAGGAGAATCTGTAGCTGCACCAGCATTTATAATGACATAAGAACCGCATGCATAGAGTGCGCATCGCTTTTGAGGAGACCTTCGAGGAGGTTTCGTCTGAGCCCGAGGAGCCCCAGGAGTCCGAGCCTAGTGTTAATCGTGGGGGCAATTCGGGAGTTGGACCCGCAGGTAATGAGGGATATGTGGCTGATGATGAGGCCAGAGATGATGATCCGGAGTTGGCTGGTGTAGTTAGGACCCCTTCTGTTTAGTCTGGACTACTTGTGATTTTGCCTGCTGTATAGTCTTTGGCTTTTGTGAAGGCCTAGAGCCTTGGGACGCTTAGTTAGACTTTTGCATGAGTTCTTTGAACTCTTTATGTTAAGTGTGTATGTAAATATGTTTTATCTTTTCCTTAGACTTCGACTTATAAAAGGAAAAGATTTCTATGCTCTATGTATCATGATTTTGCTGTAGCCGTGACATATATATAAGTGGGTTTTATTAAATTGTCTGTCCAATTTGCGTTATTAAGTTTATACTTAAGTAAGTTGTGCGTATTCTAACTCTTTTGAATACAGATGGACCCAACGAGAATTAATCAGGAGGAAGGACAGGGGAGTACACGTAACAATGGGGCAATCCCTTGTTACGAGGCCACAATGGCCGAGATGATGAGTTTCATAAAACGACAGGAAAGCCAAATTTCCCGACAGGGAGAAACGATTGATGGATTACGTCATGGTGGTGAGCGAAGAGAAATGGACATAGTTACTGACGACCGGGCTTTGAAAAGATTTCTCAAATTC
>NZ_LFJJ01000405.1 GCF_001189365.1 Candidatus Burkholderia verschuerenii
TCGCTCCACGCTTCCTCCCCACGGTCGGTCGCCCTTCCGCAGTTGCGCTTCACTTCGCTCGCTGTGGTCAACTTGCCGCGCGACTTGCACCCGCAAGAGTGCGCCCATGCTGGGCGCACAAAAAAAACCGCCCTGTCGGGCGGTCGTTGATGGAAAAGAGCCAGATCCGGATCGAACAGGGCTTTGAGAAGGTCGCGCTTACGCATGGGCGGTGTTGGACTTGACCCCACCCTTAGCACCCGCCGCACGCACGAACGTGAAACGCATGACCTCGCCTTCCGTGTTCGGGCCGTCGACAGCTGCGGTCGTCAGCTCCGGATATTGCGCGGAGTAGAGATCACGAACATCATCGGGCGAGAAGGTTGGCCCTGGATCGAGAAACGTCACGCCGTTGTAGACGAACTCACGCGTGAGCTTTGCCACTGAAATAGCCATGTTTGCTCTTCAATCGAAAAGCGATGCGAGGTTGGTGCCGGTGCTAGCCGGCGCCGTCGATGCCGAAGAAGTTGCCGACGAGTCCGCAGGAGCGCTGTGCTGCCCATGCAGGTTGTCGTTACCGTTTTCATCATCGTTGTCGTTGTCGTTGTCGTTGTCGTCGCCGCCGCTTTCGGCGCTCGATCTGGCCGATGCAGGCGGCACAGTCTTGCTGCTGCCCTTCGCGAGCGTCTTGGTCGCCTTGGAGACTTGCGTCGTTTTGGCGGCTTCGAGGATCGCGGTCGTGGCAGCCACTTGCTCCGCCAACGACGCATGCGCGCCTGTGTAGGCGACGAGTGCATCCGCAAAACCCGCGTCGAGCTCGGCCGCAGAAGCGGTGAGCGCGAGCGGCTGAAGCATGGCGGCGTCTTTGGCCGTGCCTTGCGGCATGACGCAGACGACCATCTCATCGCCCTTCATCTGCAACGACAGGGTGAGCTTGGCGCACGTGCGCAAGAGCGGTTCAATAGCTACGAACATGAAAACTCCTGAGAAAGAATAAAGACCGCCCTGAGGCGGTCTATAAAGGATGGAACTACGATCGATGCGCGGGCGAACCGCGCCGATTGCGGTAGGGATGTCCATTACTGAACACCCCCCGCACAGATCCCGGCGTGCCCAATTTAGGCACCGGGCTCCTACCTTGAGTGCTTGACGACAAAGCGCCGATCAGGCCATGGATGAAG
>NZ_LFJJ01000406.1 GCF_001189365.1 Candidatus Burkholderia verschuerenii
CTCAAACACGTAATGTGTAAATTCAAATAACCATGCTTAGAATGGTCGAAATTCAGCCATATATATAGGGTTACATTGAGGCCAAATTCCTCTTTAGGAGATGGAATTGGTTTTGTGTAATCCTATTCCAAAACTGATTCTAAAAGTGACTCTTCTAGAATGGACTATGCTAGAACTTTATTAATTAAGTAACTACTAATGTGAACACCATTTAATGGATTCAAACACTTTTATAAGGAAGGTGGCCGAAATCTTACAAGTTGAGATGTAAACACATTAATTATCCTAGTGTGAACACATTTAATGAAATGTGAACATAATTAATGACTCCATGTGATCACATGTTAAAGAATGTGAACACAATTAATGATCCCATGTACACACAATTAATGAGTGTGAACACATTGAATGCATTAATGACTCAAATCCAAAATACAAGTGGAACATCATTATGTAGGACTTGGACAACTAATAAACACTAAAATTCGGACCATTAAAAGACAAGTGGCCGAATTTGGACTCTAAAAATAATAAAATAAAATCTTAACTAGCCCATGACTTTAAGAGTCCATTTAATGCACTAGCCAAACCCATAATGGGCTACAATTTGGAATTTGGCTCACAAATAAGATCAAGGCCCAAATAACACTTAAGCACATTAATGAAGTTGGGCTTGATGCTTGGTCCACTTATGCCATGGGGTGGGCCCCATGACTTAACCCCTTGAACCTCTTGAGACCCTTGAGCCACTTAAGACCCTTAAGACCCCTTAAGCCACTTAAGACCCCTTGAGTCACTTGAACCACTTGAGACACTTAAGCTCCTTAAACTCTCAAAGACCCAGCTCAATGCCTCCTTGTGAGTTTGGGCCTTTAAGTGCAAATCGGATCCACTTTCTCCCAAAGTAAGGTCCAACTCCATAGTGTGAGCCTCCAAGAATCTTCTAGAACGTGTGTAGGGTCCTCTAGTGAATCCACTATTGAATGTGCTGGGAAAATTCACATCATCAATTCTCTAAACCATTTTTTTTATTGCAGTTTTGCAAATCAAGTTTGGCACTCTTTCTCCAACTTCTTTCGCAACTCTTTTATTTTCCCAACGAGTTTGCATGATGTTATGAATTACAGTTTGGATTCTAAGCTTCCCATTTATCTACAAT
>NZ_LFJJ01000041.1 GCF_001189365.1 Candidatus Burkholderia verschuerenii
GCCTCATATCTGGTTTCTGTTCGTCAGGTCGTGGCTTTGCTACACGCTTCCTTCAGACCCCGCCTCACGACGACGCCCTTGCGTTTCACTAGGCCTTCGCCCCATCAGGCTGGACAGGGAACTTGCATCCCCAAGCTGTTGCGCATGCTCGGCGCACAAAAAAAACCGCGCACAAGGCGCGGTTTCAACTTCGAGCGTTCGATCAAATCTGGGTCAAAGGTGTAATCGCACGGTTCGTCGTGGGCGATGCGGTGTGTCGTCGAACCGGCCGGGCGCGTGGGTCAGACGCTCCGGTCGGTCGATGACGATCGAATCGGTCATACCGGCGATTCGCTTCGATGGCCGAACGGGTCAGATCCGGTCACGCGCTTCGTATCGCCTTCGCCTTGCATCCGGCGAGTTGCCACTTTAGGCCCTGGCGGACCGCCATCCTCTGGAAGCCTTTCGAAAGCGTCAACTTTAGGAGAAATTTAGCGTTTCAGTGCGCAAAAAAGACAAAAGGAGCAACGCCCGCTGGACGATGCTCCTGAAATGCGCGCCACCGACACGCGCCTTGCCGCTACTGTTCTCTCCATCGCGCGGCCAAAACCAGCCTTAAGGCTACCGGGAATCAACTGCCGAGATAGCTAAACAGCGACATCTTCTGAATCTGCGAAAACGCCATCTGCGCTGCTTGCAACGAGTTCTGCGTCAGCTCGTAGGAACTGATCGACGACACCAGATCGATGCTCGTCAGATTCGCCAGATCCGACGCGTTCTGCGTCTTGTTGGTCGAGAGAATCGTCTGCTGCGACTGAATTTCCTGCGTGCGTCCGCCGACCGCCGTCTGCGCGGCCAGCACGTTGTTGTACGAGTTGCCGAGCTTGGTGCCCGCCGTCGCCAGCGCGTTGGTCAACTGCGACTGCGCGCTCGTCGACGTGCCCACCGGCTGCTTGAGCGCGGAAATGAGGTTGTCGAGCGTGGCGAACACGTCGTTGTTGGTCGACGTGGCCGGCTGCACCGTGAAGCTGTCGCCGTTGGCGGGCGCGCCGCTGATCTTCACCGACTGGCCGCCAAGCGTGATCTTCGTGTCGGCGGTGTAGGCGGTCAGCGTGGTCGGCAGCGACGGATCGGCGGGATTGGCGCTAACCGTGTAGGTCGTTGAATCATCGGTTGCCGAAACCGCGAAGTTGATCGTGTAGGTGCTGGCGTTGTTCGGATTGCTGGTGTCGTTCATGCTCACCGCGCCGATCGTGCCCTTGCCCGTGTTGCCCGTCGATGCACTCGGCACCGCCGCGCTTTCCGACGCCGACACGCTCTGGAACACCGATGCGCCGGTATCGCCGATCGCGACCGACCGGTTGTTGCTGATCTGCACCGTGCGCGAGCCGAGATCGCCGTCATACGACGCGCCGACGCCCGACGCGTTGTTCGAGAATGGCGCGGTGTTGCCCTTCAGGCCCGTGAAAATATAGTTGCCGTTGCTGTCGGTCGTGTTGGCCATGCTCATCAGCTGGTCGCGATGGCCCTGAATCACGGTCGCGATCGACTGACGGTCGGCATCGGTGAGCGATGCATCGCCCGCGTGCACGACTTGCGTCTGGATGCTCGACAGCACGTTGCTGACGTTGCCGAGCGTCGAGTCTTCCTGCTGCAGCGACGACAGCGCGGACGTCTGGTTGGTGCTGTATTGCGACAGCGTGGCGCTCTGCATCGTGAGCGTCACGGCTTGCGCCGCGCCGAGCGGATCGTCGGAGGCGGTCGAGAGACGGTTGCCCGACGAGATCTGCTGATACATCGTCGCAAGCGTGCTCTGCTGATCGCTCATCGACGAGACGTTCAGGTTGAAGTATTGGGAGCTGGAGATTCGCATCGCGTGGTCCGTGGGCTATCGAGACGCTTAGTTCAAGGCGCCGAGAATCGTCTGGAACAGCGACGAGGCGATCTGGATCACCTTGCTGTTCGCCTGGTAAAGCTGCTGGTACTGCATCAGGTTGGCGGCTTCCTCGTTGAGGTTCACGCCTTGCACGGACTGCTGCGCCGTGGTCGCCTGATTGAGCAACGCGGTTTGCGAGGTGCTCGTGGCTTTCAACTGGTTCGTCTGGTTGCCGATGTCGTTCACGTAGTTCGCGTAGGCGCTCGTGAGCGTGTCGGTGCCGCCGCTCATCGACTTCGTCGTGACGAGGTTGGACATCGCGGTGGCGTTGCTGCCGTCGCTCGTGCCGCCCTTGTTCGCCGAAATATTGAAGACGTCGCTATTCGACGGCTTGCCCGTGATCGTCGCGCTGATGCCGTTCGACGACACCGTGAGGCCCTTGGACGAATCGTAGGGAATCGTCGCGCCGGCCGCGTAGTTGGTGCTGCCGACCGTCACCGCGACGTTCGACGTGAAGCCGCTCGCCGTCGAGTTGTAGGTCAGCGCGATATCGGTCGGCAGGCTGTAGCCCGAGCTGACCGTCGCCGACGTGATCGAGCCGGAACCGGTGTTCGCCGTCGCCGACGACGTCACCGCGGGCGATGCCGCCGCGACCGCCGAGCCGCTCGTGGTCGAGAGCCCGAAGTTGTCGAGCGAGCCGCGCGTCGACTGGATGGTGAAGAAATCGCCCTTCTGCATCGAGCCGGAGACGCTGATCTGCAGGCCGCTGAAGGTGCCGTCGGTGGCGGGCGGCGTGATCGAGCCGATCGCCTTGCCGCTGGTATCGGTGACGTTGTACGACGAGCCGTCGTACGACACGGTCCAGTCGCTGGTGGGCGGTTGCGTCGCGTCGGTGAAGGTTGCCGCGACCGAGCCGGTGCCCTTGTTGCGTGCGTTCGCGTAGACCGACGGCGTGCCGGCGGTGAACAGATCGCCGCCCGTCTTGCCGTTCAGGTCGATGCCCAGCGCGTTCTGGCCGTTGACTTGCACGGCGAAGCTGGTCGCGATCGCGCCGAGTTTGGCTTGCGCGGGGTCGAGCGTGTTGGTGCGGAAATCGATCAGGCCGCCGACCGTGCCGCCCTGCAGCGCGGTGCTGTCGAGATATTGCGTATTGGCGGCGGTTTGCGTCGAGCCGTCCTTGCTGGCGAAGGCGACTGTGAGTTCGCTCGGATCGCTCGGCGAGTTGACCGTCTGCAGGTTCGTCGCGTTATTGCCGACGACGAGCGGCTGCCCGTTGCCGACGAAAACGTTGTAGTTGCCGTTCTGCTGCACGACCGAAACGCCGATCATCGAACTGAGGTCCGTCACGGCCTGATCGCGCTGATCCATCAACTGGTTCGGCGACTGGCCGCCGGCAGTGGCGGCGCTGATCTGCTGGTTGAGATCGGCGATCTGCTTGGTGTACGTGTTGATCTGCGTGACGGCGCTCGACAGTTGCGTGTTGACGCTCTGACGAAGCTGGTCGTACTGCTCGCCTGCCGAGTTGAACTGATCGGCGAGCGTCTGCGCGCTGCTGATGAGCGACTGGCGCGCCGACGTGCTGCTGGCGTCGTTGGCGACGGTCTGCATGCCCGAGAAATAGCTGCCGATCGCCGACGCGATGCCCTTGGTCGAATCGCCGACCAGGTTGTTCAGCTGCGAGATCATCGTGTAGTTGGCGGTCGCGGCGCTGCTCGACGAGGTCGTGTTGTTGACCTGCGTCGTCAGATACTGGCTGTACGAGCGCGTGACGGCGGTGGTCTGCACGCCATTGCCGAGATAGCCCGATGACGTGTACTGCCCGGACGATTCCGCGTACGAGACCTTTTCGAGCGTGTAGCCCGGCGTGGCGGCGTTGCTGATATTGTTGCCGGTCGTCGTCAGGCCCCACTGAGCCGCGTTCAGACCGGACAGCCCGATGCTGAGAATGTTGTTCGACATGCACGAATCCTGGTTTGGCGGCGGGTGAGAGCTGGCTTTTGCCGCGGTGACTGCACTCTTTATCGGCCGAAATCTTCGGAAGTTGAGGGTTTTGCTTTCTTGCTGCGCGCAATGGGCGATTCTTGCGATTGGGGCATTATCGGGTGGTTTTTTGCTGTGCTATTTGGGGATTTGACGGGCTTTTTTGGCGCTTTTCTCTTGATGGCTTTTCTTGTCGTGCTTTGTTTTGCAGTAGCCGCCTCCCCGGCAGTGGGGTTACTTTCTTTGCGGCGGCAAAGAAAGTAACCAAAGAAAGCCGCTTGTCCGATCCTAAGCACCTTCTTGGCCGGCCCCCTCGGCTTGGCTTAGGAATGGTTCTCTTATCGCGCTTTTTTTTGCAGTAACCGCTTCCCCGGCGGAGGGGTCACTTTCTTTGCGGCGGCAAAGAAAGTAACCAAAGAAAGCCGTTTGTCCGATCCTGAGCACCTTCTTGAGCGGCCCCGGCACAGCACTAGAGACTTGGCACAGCAGTAGCGAGTGTTCTCGCCGTGTGTCCGGGCGCTGGTTCCCATACGATTCACGCTTTCTCGCCCACTTTGGTAACGGTCCCCTTCGGCTTACTCCGGCCCGCTGCGCGGCCGGTTTAGGGCCGTACAAGCAACCGGCAGGTGTTCAGCGAAACGACCTCGAATGCGTCATCGGTTTTATCGTTATTCGGCCCTACCTCGGTTAGTGCTCCAACGAAATTCTCTCGCGCTCGCAGATTTACCGCAGTCGCGCCGCCGCGCGCGCAAATGCGAAAACCGCGCTTCGACTCGTCATGCATTGCGCGGACGTGAGAATTTGATCGGAGCACTAACCAAGGTAGGGCCGAATAACGATCAAACCGATGGGGTATTCGAGGTCGTTTCGGTGATTGACTGCCGGTGGCTTATACGGCCCTAAACCGGCCGCGCAGCGGGCCGGAGTAAGCCGAAGGGGACCGTTACCGAGGTGGGCGAGAGGGCGCGGATCGCATGGGATCCAGCGCCGGGACAAACCGCGAAGACACTCGCTATTGCTGTGCCAAGTCTAAATTCCTGTGCCGCGGCCGCTCAAGAAGGTGCTTATGATCGGCCAAACGGCTTTCTTTGGTTACTTTCTTTGCCGCCGCAAAGAAAGTAACCCCTCCGCCGGGGTGGCGGCTACTGCAAAAAAAATCGCGACAAGAAGCGAAACTCGAGCCATTTGCGCCCAGCAATCACTTAGAAAGAGACCGCCGCTTCATCTCAAGCTGAGTAATAAGCCGCTGCAGCGTATTCTCCGCCGACCCAGGCATGGAAGCGGACTTAAACCCAAGCGTAAACCGACGTTCACCTTTAGAAGACTTCGACTCGCGATGCGAAACAAGCTTGATATCGAGCGTCACGCGACCGGTCGTGGTGAAGTGCAGTTCAGCGTCCTGAATGACGCTACCGAGCTCCAACGCAGCCACCCGTTCATCGGAAGTACGTAGAGCCACGCCGCCCAACGACAAATCGTGCACTTCGAAGCAAAACCGCTCGCCATCCGGCAACGAGCCGCTGCAAATATAAGGATCCAGCACCGGCGCCTCGACGCGAAAATACTCGCGACGCTGCATGTAATACAACACCGGCGGAAACTCCATCTCGAACGCGGGACGGCCGTCGAACGTCGTCTGACGCGGCGTGCCGGTCGTGAACTCGAGACGCACGCCTTCCGGCGCCGCGCTGAAAAACAGCTTCTGCGCCGCCAGCACGTAACTGTTGTGCTCGGGCACGCCGCCCCAATCGAAGATGAACGTGTGCGCCGTCACATCGACGTCGAGGATGCGCGTGACGATCTGCGCGTCGCCGTATTGCGCCGTCAGGAAATCGCCACGATTCGCCAGATTGCGCAGCGACACGCCGACTTCCAGCGGATTGCGCCGGCCGAAATCGACTTGGGGCGCGTCGTCGTCCGCCGCGTCATTGTTGTGATTGCTATTCATGGTGCTAGCCAGGTTCATTTTGCTTGCGCGCCGCTCCGTTCCGAATGTCGCGTGTCCGGCCGAATCCATCGGCACGGCACTTTGGTGTTCGGAATAGCGGCATATCGCATAAAAAGTTTAGAGTCGGCCAGAAAAAAACTCTGTGGTGCGCCGTCCCTTCCAGCGTAAAACGTTTGCAACCGTTGCTGGTGGGAACAGACTTTGCTTATCCTGACCCTAAATCCACGTCTCCGCCGTCGCGCAAGATCGAAACGATTTCACGCCGATATTCGGGATGTCGGTATTTTTGGAGACATTCTTGATCGTCGCGCGCGTCTTTTTTTGAATTGCTTCGTACTTCTGGCGATTACGCGGACGTTTTTACGGAAAACGGAACGGCGGCCCGATGAGGCCGCCGTCCGTGTCGATGCCGAAGACGATTAGGATCGTCAAACGATCTGTTTCATGATCGAAATAAGTTTCTTCGCGTACTGCGGATCGGTCGCGTAACCGGCCTTCTGCATGCCGTGCGCGAAGCCCGCCACATCGCGCGATGCCTCGACGACCGGCGAATAGCGCGGATTGTTCTTGATCACGCTCGCGTAGTCGGTCAGCGCGTCTTCGTAGGAATCGTAGGCGCGGAATTTCTCGACGACCTTCTTCGGCTGGCCGTTGACGTATTCCGTCGTGACCGAATCCACCGTCTTGCCGGTCCAGCCGCCCGTCGCCTTGATGCCGAAGATGTTGTGGCTCGTCTGGCCGTTCGCGTACTTGATTTCGCGCTTGCCCCAGCCCGATTCGAGCGCCGCCTGACCGATGATGAAGCGCGCCGAAATGCCCGTCGCCGCGCTCGCCGCCTGCGCGGGCGCCGCGAGGCGATCCACGAAATCGTTGACCTTGTCCGAGCCGTTGCCGGGCGCGGGCGCTGCGATCGAATCTGCCGCCGTATAGCCGCGTCCGCTGTTGAGCGATGCCTGGCTCTTGTTCGCCTGCGCGGCCGCGTACGCCTTGGCCATCGCGTTCATCGCGGCGATATTGCCCGCGTTCGCATCCATGTCGCCGCCCGCGCCGCCGCTGCCGCCGCCCATGCCGTTCAGCATCTGCATCGCGTTGCTGCTGCCCATCGTCTTGGCGTCGGGCTTGACGCCCGCGTTGCGCTGCAACTGCTTGAGCATCATGTCCGCCACGCCGATGCCCTTCGACGACATCTGCTGCGACAACTGCTGGTCGAGCATCGCGGTGAAGGACTTCGAATCGTTCGATTCGAACGGACTGTCGGACGGCGTCGCGTCGCGCATGCTCTTCAGCATCATCTGCGTGAAGACCGCGTCGAACTGTTGCGCCGCCTGCTTCAGGCCCGCTTGCGGATCCTTGTTGGCTTGCGCGCGCATCGCGTCGAAGCCTTGCACGTCGAGCGCGAAGCGACCCGACAGCTTGCCCATGCCGGCAGCGGCATCGTTCGTATCGGTCGATGCCAACGTGCTGCTGGCGATGCCGGTCGCGTTCGAGTTCATATGCCGTGATCCTGTTTAGATGACCTCGAGGTCGGCACGCAGCGCGCTGGCCGCCTTCATCGACTGAAGGATCGAGATCAGGTCCGCGGGCGTCGCGCCGAGCGCGTTGAGCGCCTTGACGACATCCGCGAGATTCGCGCCGCCCGTAATCATCTTGAGCGCGCCGTTATCCTGCTTGAGCTGAATGTTGGACTGCTGCGATGCTACCGTCTGGCCGTTCGAGAACGGACCCGGCTGACTTACCGCCGTCTTGGTGTTGATGACGACCGACAGGTTGCCGTGCGCGACCGCGCAGTTCTGCAGCGTGACCATCTGGTTCATCACGATCGAACCGGTGCGTGCGTTGAGAATCACCTTCGCGGCCGCCTGCGCGGGCTTCACGTCGATGTTCTGCAACTGCGCCATGAACTGCACCTGCTCGCCCGCGTTGTCCGGCGCGCGCAGTTGAATCGTGCGGCCGTCGAGCGCCATCGCGGTGCCCATGCCGAACTGGTTGTTGACCGCCGCGACGATGCGTTGCGTCGTGTCGAAATCCATCTCGCGCAGTTCCATCTGCATCGTGCCGCCTTGCTGCGTGATCGCGTTCGGCACCGCGCGTTCGACCAGCGCGCCGCCCGAAATACGGCCGACCGCGAGCTGATTGACCTGCACCTTGCTGCCGTTCGCGCTCGCGCCCGCACCGCCGACGACGATATTGCCCTGCGCCATCGCATACACCTGACCGTCGGCGCCCTTGAGCGGCGCCATCAGCAGCGTGCCGCCGCGCAGGCTCTTGGCGTTACCCATCGAGGACACCGTGACGTCGATCGCTTCGCCCGGACGCGCGAACGGCGGCAGCGTGCCCGTGACCATCACGGCGGCGACGTTCTTCAGCTGCATGTTGCCCGCGTTCGCCGGATTCACCGTGATACCCAGATTGCCGAGCATGTTGGTGAGCGATTGCGTGGTGAAGGGCGTCTGCATCGTCTGGTCGCCCGTGCCGTCGAGACCGACGACGAGACCGTAACCGATCAGCGGACTGTCACGCACGCCCTGAAACGACACGAGGTCCTTCAGGCGTTCGGCGTGCGCGTGCGGCGCGGTGCCGATCGCCACGACGGCGGCGGCCAGCGAAAACGAGATAAAGCGGAGAAACGAATTCATGATCGGTCAGAACGGCGCGACGTTGAGGAAGAAGCGTTGGAGCCAGCCCATGTTTTCCGCTTCGTCGATATAGCCCTTCGCCGAATATTCGATCTTCGCGTCGGCGACTTGCGTGGAATAAACCGTGTTGCTGCCCGAGATCGTCACCGAATTCACGACGCCGGAGAATCGCACGAACTCGTTGCCCTGATTGATGAGCATCTGCTTCTCGCCGCTCACCATGAGGTTGCCGTTCGGCAGCACTTCGACGACGGTCACCGTCAGCGTGCCGCTGAAGGTGTTGGCCGCGCTCGCGCCGCCCGTCGCCGTGAACTTGTTCGCGCCGGTGGCCGACAGATTCGTGTTGTTGAACAGACCGCCGAACAGACCCGGCGTGGTCGGCACCGCGAACGACGCGTTGCCGCCGCGATTGGTGTTCGCCGCCGACGACTTGGTCGCGTTGACGTTTTCCGAAATGACGATGGTCAGGATGTCGCCGACATTGCGCGGACGCTGGTCTTCGAACAGCGGGCGGCCTGCATAGCCCGCGTTGTAGATCGCGCCGGGCGTGCGGCCGCCGGACGGCGGCTGCGGCGGACGCGCGGTCATCGGCTGCTGGATGATCGGCTGCTTCGGCACCAGACCGCACGCGGCCATCGCCGCGCTCAGTGCGGCTACCGAAACCAGACGCGGGATGAACCGTACAGCCCGCCGCGCGATGAAAGTGTGTGACGACATCTTGGTGACTCGTATCAGGCGAATGAAGTGTTGAATCCGTGAAAGAGATTGTGACGACATTCGTCTGATTCTTATCGGTCGAATAGAGGGTTAAACCTGCATCTGCGAGAGCGTTTGAAGCATCTGGTCGGACGTCGTCACGGCCTTGCTGTTGATTTCGTAGGCGCGCTGGGTCTGGATCATGTTGACCAGTTCCTGCACGACGTTGACGTTCGATGCTTCCGTGTAACCCTGCTGGAGCTGGCCCGCGCCGTTCAGACCCGGCTGCGACACGTTCGGCGCGCCGGAGCTGGCCGTTTCCGAGAACAGGTTTTCGCCGCGCGCGTCCAGACCCGGCGGGTTGATGAAGGTCGCGATCTGGATCTGGCCGACCGTCGTGCTGGTCGTGCTGGTCGTGCTGGTCGTGCTGTTCGCCTGCGTCACCGACACCGTGCCGTCCGAACCGACCGTGATGTTGGTCGTGTTCTGCGGAATGGTGATCGCCGGATTCAGCAGATAGCCGGTCGACGTGACGAGCTGGCCCTGCGCATTGGTCTGGAACGAGCCGTCGCGCGTGTAGGCGGTCGAGCCGTCGGGCATCGTCACCTGGAAGAAACCTTGACCGTTGATCGCGATATCGCGCGAGTTGCCGGTCTGCTGCAAATTGCCCTGCGTGTAGAGACGTTCGGTCGCGACCTGCTGCACGCCGGTGCCGACCTGCATGCCCGACGGCAGTTCCGTCTGCTGCGTCGAGTTCGCGCCCGGCTGACGCACGGTTTGATACATCAAGTCCTGAAACACGGCGCGCGAACCCTTGAAGCCGTTCGTGCTGACGTTGGCCAGGTTGTTCGAGATGACGTCCATCTGCGCTTGTTGCGCATTCATGCCGGTTGCGGCAATGTAGAGAGAGCGATTCATGGTGTAACTGTCCTAAATATCCACGGGGCGCGGCTTAGCCGAAGCTCAGCAGCTTGTTGGCCGATTGTTCGTTCTGGTCCGCCGATTCCATCAGCTTGGTCTGCATCTGGAACTGACGCGCGTTCGCGATCATCGAGACCATCGCGGAGACCGGGTTCACGTTGCTGCCTTCGAGCGCGCCGCCGGCTACGACGACGCTCGGATCCGCGTCGGCGGGATCGCCGTCCGCGGTGCGATAGAGACCGTCATCGCCGCGCACCAGCGTCGACGAGTCGGGATTCACGAGCTTGAGCTGATCGACCACCGCGATCGCCGTGGGCGGATCGCCCGGGACGAGCGCGGAGATCGTGCCGTCGCTGCCGATGGTCGGCACGGCGCCGGGGGGAATCGACAGCGGACCGCTGTTGCCGAGCACCGGCAGATTGTTCGCCGTGACGACCTGGCCGTTGGCGTCCATGTGCAGGTTGCCCGCGCGCGTGTACGCCTCGCTGCCGTCCGGCGTCTGCACGGCAAGCCAGCCCTGGCCCTGCACCGCGACGTCGAGCGGATTGCCGGTCTGGGTGATCGGACCCGGCGTGTAGTCCGCGTTCGGCGTCGACGACAGCACGAAGGTGCGCGTCGAGCCATCGGCGGACTGGTTCTCGAACGACATCGGCACCTGACGGAACGCCGCGAGCTGCGCCTTGAAACCCGTCGTCGACGCATTCGCAAGGTTGTTCGCCGTCACAGCTTGCTGCTCGAGCGCCTGGCTTGCGCCGGTCATCGCGGTGTAGATCAGACGGTCCATGAATCGCTTCCCTCTTTCTTAATGCTGTCGCTTACAGGTTGATGATGGTCTGGTCGACCGCCTGCTGCGTCTTGATCGTCTGCGCGTTCGCCTGATAGTTGCGCTGTGCCGTGATCAGGTTCACCAGTTCGTTGGTCAGATCGACGTTCGAGTCTTCCACCGCGCCGCCCTGCAGCGTGCCGTGGTTGGTCGAGCCGGGCACCGCGACTTGCGGAGCGCCCGAAGCGGCGGTCTGCGCGTACACGTTGTTGCCCATGTTCTGCAGGCCGTTCTGGTTGTTGAAGTTCGCAAGCGCAATCTGGCCGAGCGACTTGGTTTCGCCGTTCGAGTAGTTACCCGTCAGCGTGCCGTCGCTGCCGACCGTGAAGCCGGTGAGTTCGCCCGTCGCGTTGCCGTCCTGCACGAGGTTGTTCAGGCCGCTCTTCGCGCCGTACTGCGTCGTGCCGTTCAGGTTCAGCGTCAGCGTCTGCGTCGAGGTGCCGGTCGGATCCGCGCCGTTGGGGATCGTGAAGCTGAACTTGCCCGTGCCCGCCACCGACACGCCCGAGGTCGACGTGCTGGAGAGCGCCGTCGAGCTCAGGTTGCCCGACTGGTCGAACGACACCGCGCCGAGGTCGGTCTTCTGCGTGACCGGATCGCCGTAGCCCGCGAACGCTTCCCAGCTGCCCGTGCCCGACTTCGTGAAATAGATCGAGACTTTCTGCGTGCCGCCGAGCGAGTCGTAGGCATCGACCGAGGTCGAGGCGTTGTAGGTGTTGCCGTCGGTCGGATCGAAATCGGCGACCGCCTTGTTGGCGTCCTGCGAGTTCAGGTTGAACGCGGCCGTGATCGTCTTGGTCGCGGTCGGCTGGATGTTCGAGGTCGGCACCGACAGCGGCACCGTACTCGCGCTGTTGACCACGCCCTTCGAATCGGCGGCGAAGCCCATCAGCTGCATGCCCGACGAGTTGACGATGTTGCCCTGGTTGTCGAGGTGGAACACGCCGTTACGCGAGTACACCGTCGAGCCGTTGTTCGACAGCTGATAGAAACCGTTACCGTTGATCGCGACGTCCAGCGCCTGGTTGGTCGTGGTGATCGTGCCCTGCGAAAACTGCTGCTGCACTTCCGACAGACGCGTGCCGATACCGATCTGGTTGTTCACCGCCGTGGACATCGAGTTGGCGTACATGTCCGCGAACTGCGCCTTGCCTTCCTTGAAGCCGACGGTGTTCGAGTTGGAAATGTTGTTGCCGATGACATCGAGGTCGCTCGACGCGGCGCCCAGACCGCTCAGTGCTTGTTGATAAGACATGTGTTACTCCAGCGCGAGACGTCGCCCGCTATAAAGAATCGTTGAATCAGAGAATCGAGGCGACGCCCGTCAAGGCGACCGTCGAGCCATTCGCCAGCTTCAGGCCCGGCGTACCGTCAGACATCTGCACCACGCTTTGCACCTGCGAGGACGAGAGCGTCGTCGCCGTGGCTTGCTGGCCGTTGATCGTGCCTTGCGCGGTGATCGTGTACGAGCCGTCGGCGAGCGTCTTGCCGTTCGAGTCGACCGGCGTCCAGCCCGAGACCGGGATCACGCCCGCGCTTTGCGCGCCGAGATCGAGCGTATTGACGATCTGGCCCGACGAGTTCTTCACCAGCACCTGCAGGTCCGACACCGCGTTGTCGAGCTTCACGCCGAAGGTCGACGCCGCGCCGCTCGACACCGTGACGTTGCTGCCCGAAGCCAGCACGTTCGAGCCGATCAGCAGCGCCGCCTGCGACGACTGGCCGGCGGACAACTGCGTGGCGAGCGACGACAGCTTCGTGTTCAGATCGGTGATGCCCTGAACCGTGTTGATCTGCGCGAGCTGCGAGGTCATCTGCGAGCTGTCGGCCGGGTTGGTCGGATCCTGGTTCTTCAGCTGCGTGACGAGCAGCGTGAGGAACGTGTTCTGCATGGCCGACGCGGAGGTCGTGCTCGACGACGAAGACGACGAACTCGTCGACGACGTGCCGTTCATGGTGTCCAGCAGCGTCTGCGACACCGTGGTGCCGTTGCTGCCGATGGTGGTGCTGGAGGAGCTCACGTTGCGTTTCCTTGGGGTTCTCTGTCAGGTTCTGGCGGTCTGTGTTGCTTTATCGAGGCGTATTTCAGGTGCCGATGGTCAAGGTCTTGAGCATCAATTGCTTGGCGGTGTTGAGCGTCTCGACGTTGGCCTGATAGGAACGCGACGCGGAAATCATGTTGACCATTTCCTGCACCGGATCGACGTTGGGCATCGTGACGTAGCCGTCCGCGTTCGCCGCCGGGTTGCTGGGGTCGTAGCTGGTTTTCATCGGGCTCGGATCGTCGATGACGCCGGTCACCTGCACGCCGCCGACCTGCTGGCCGGAGCCGCTCTTCGCGCCGCCGAGCGGATCGACCGCGAACACGACCTGCTTGGCCTTGTACGGCTGGCCGTCCGGGCCGGTGGTGCTGTCCGCGTTCGCGAGATTCGAGGCGGTGACGTTCAGGCGCTGCGCCTGGGCCGACATCGCCGAGCCGGCGACGTTGAAAATATTCATCAAGTTGGACATGTCGTTCTCCTATGTCCGATTAGCCGTTCGACGTGATCGCCGACAGCATCGATTTGATCTGCGACGACAACACCGTCATGCCGGCTTCGAAATGCACCGAGTTGTCGGCGAACTGCACGCGTTCGGCGTCGAGGTCGACCGTGTTGCCGTCGAGCGACGGCTGGCTCGGCACGCGGTAGGCGAGCTTGCCGTAGTCGTCGCTCGAGCCGCCGCTCGCGTTCATCGTCGAGGTGCCCGCCATATGGCCCTGCGCCGTGACCGCCATGCCGCCGCTGTAGCTCACGCTGACCGGCTGCGCCATCTTCAGCGTGCTGTTGTTCGACGCGGTCGCGGTACCGCCCTGCTGTTTGAGCGCACCGGCGAGCGCGGTCGAAAAATTGACGTCGCGCGCCTTGTAGCCGGGCGTGTCGGCGTTGGCGATATTCGACGACAGCAATTCCTGCCGGTACGCGCGCACGTCCAGCGCCTCACGGCCGAAAGCGAATTCCTTGTCCAGTCTGTCCAGCATCGCAACTCCTTCTGGGTTCCTTGGCCCGGGCGAAGTCGCGCCGAGGCTTTTTTGCATGACACGAATCTTAGGAGCGACCGGCAATAACTAATCCGACGAATAACCGGGAAACCGGGCCTCTATTCGAAGCTTGGTCGTTTTGTCCGATATCTAGAATTCGATTCGTAGCTTCGCGCGGCCGCTTTTACCGTTGCACCGTATTCAGGGCCGGATGAAGTCGAAATTGCTTGAGCGTCGGGTGTGGGTGAGACGTGTGGGTGTGAAGTCGAAGTCCGGCAGCCGTTGTCCGTTGTAATGGCCGTCTCGTCCGTGTCCCCGCGCGGACGGGACGGCTCCCTCGAATCGAATGCGTCGCGCGGTGCGCGCGGCGTGTCAGGAGAAAGTTGATGAGCAGGATCGCCAGCCGTCCGTCCGGAAACATCACGGGAGCCAAGTCCCGTGGGACGGCGTCGTTTGCACGCCGTGCGGCGGGCGTGTCGCTGCTCGTCGGCTTGATCTCCGGCGCGTACGCGCAGCAGGACGGCGGTCCGATCGTCATTCCCGGCAACGCCGAAACCAATCCCGCCGCCGCAGCTGAAATGGCGAAGGCGCTGAACAACAGCAAGCCGGCATCGGCCGCGCCCGTCACGTCGGTCGCGCCGCCCGCCGTGCAGTATTCGCCCGATGCCACGCGTCCGAGCGGCTATCGCGCCGCCACGCAAGCCGCCGATGCCGCGATGCGCAACGCCGCGCTCGCGCTCGAAGCGCGCGCCGAAGCCGCCGACGATTCGATGGACGACGCCGGCGGCATGATCGTCATTCCCGGTCCGGGTCAGGCTCAGGCGAAAGCGCCGCAAGTCGCGGCACGTCCGCAGATTCAGCCGCAGACGGCCGCGCCCGCCAGCGGCATGATGAAGACGTCTTTTTCACCGGCGACGCCCGCCAAAGCCGTATCGCGCGATGTGACGCCGGTCGTCGTTCAGCGCGACGACGGGGCATCGGCGGCGACGAAACCGATCGCCGCAGGCACGGCGACGCCCGTATCGAACGCGGCTACGGTCGCGCAAAAGCGCACGTACGCGCCGAATGTGCAGAACGCCGCCCCCGCGCAGCAAGGCGGAGCCGCCGTGCAGCAGGACGGCGAATCGATCCGCGCAGCGGCGACCGCGTTCCTGCAGCAGCAGGCCGCCGGTTTGCCCGGCAAGGTCGAAATCACCGTGACGCCGGTTTTCCCGCGCGGTCTCGCGCCGTGCTCGTCGCTCGATCCGTTCATGCCGACCGGCGCGCGCGTCTGGGGCCGGATGACGGTCGGCGTGCGCTGCGTCGGCGAACGGCCCTGGACGCTGTATGTGCAGGCGCGCGTGTCGGTGAACGCGACCTACTATCTCGCCGCGCGCGCCATCGCGCCCGGCGAAGTGCTGACGGATGCCGATCTCGTCACCCGCGAAGGCGATCTGACCGCGATGCCGCAAGCCATCATCACCGATCCGACGCAGGCGGTCGGCGCGACGGCGCTGTCGCGCATCGGCGCGAATCTGCCGCTGCGCACCGACATGCTGCGCGCGTCGACGGCGGTGTCGATCGGCCAGAGCGTGCACGTCGTCACCGACGGCGTGGGCTTCGCGATCTCGGCCGACGGCAGCGTGATGAACAATGCATCGCCCGGACAGCAAGTGCGCGTGAAAATGACCGGGGGTCAGATCATCACCGGTATCGTGAAGGACAACCAGACAGTCGAAGTTCGGCTTTAATTCGGGCTTGAGCCCTTGTGTGGGATTCCTCACACTTTGTTTCAAATTGTTGCAAATGGCTGAGACGCCCGTCCAGCAAGGCTCGGCGGGTTATGGTGAAATTAGGAAACGGTTGCGCGTCCTGAGGCAGGGTAAAGATTTCAATCCCTGGACCGTTAAAGGACTCAACACGTCAGGGAATAGACACCATGAAGATCGACTCCAGCAACAACAGCACGCTCGCGGCACTCCAGAACGGTGCGCAGCGCGCGACGAACAACAGCGATGCAAAGAGCGCCGTGGGCGCCGTGCAACAAGTGAGCGCTGCCGGCGCGCAGAACTCGACGGTCAATCTGTCGTCGATGTTCGCGCTGAGCACGTCGGGCGGTTCCGACATCGATTCGGCGAAAGTCGAGTCGATCAAGGCCGCGCTGCGTGACGGCAGCTACAAGATCGATTCGGGCAAGATCGCCGACGGCATGCTGAGCACCGCCCGCGACCTGCTGCAAACGAGAACCCGCTGACCGGCGGAGCAATTCCGGGCGGCATTTTGTGAAACACGCTTTTTATAGCGAGCCGCAATGAAAGACGCCCTGCTTGCCACCGTTACCGAAGAAGTCGCCGCCGTCCAGGCGTTCGAAGCACTCCTCGTCACCGAGGAAAAGGCGCTGATCGCCGCGCAGCCCGATGCGCTGCCCGGGATCATCGAGAAAAAGACCGCGTTGACCGAGCGCATCGCCGCACTCGAGCAGGAACGCGATAGCCGTCTGACCGAAATGGGTCTGCCGCAAGGCGCGGCCGGCATGGATGCCGCCTCCGCGGGCGATGCGCGCATCACCGAGCAATGGGCGCTGCTGCGCGCCGCCGCTCGCCGCGCGCGTCAGGGCAACAACAACAACGGCGTGCTGATCCGCACCCGTATGGAATACAACCGCAAGGCGCTCGCCGCGTTGCAGGTTTCGCCCGCCAAGACCGGCTTTTACGGTCCCGATGGCCGCGTGCCGGGCGTCTGAGTCTCGTCGTCCGCTTTTGCCGGGGAACCTCGCGGCTTCCCGCGCCATCTTTGCAGCCGCGCCCCGCGCGGCTCGCTCATTGCCCGAATAACCCCCTTTTCTCCAGCTTTATCCGCCGATGGCGGCTTGCACCCTTCCGCAATAATTCATCCCATCGGAAAGCGGCTTTGGCCGTTCCCCCTGGATCACGCGGTAGCAAGCATCGGAGCGAAGGCAGGTGTCAGAAGAAAGCGATCTCGAAAAAACCGAATCAGCCACTCCCAAGCGCCTGCAAAAGGCGCGGGAGCAAGGTCAGATTCCCCATTCGCGCGAGCTGGTCTCGTTCGCGCTGCTGGCGGCGGGTTTTTTTGGCGTCTACGGCATGTCGGGCTCGATCTACGGCCATATGCAGTCGATTCTGCGCGGCGCGTTCACCTTCGATCGCGTGACCCTGCTCGACACGCATCAGATGATGATCGGCGCGGCCAACGCCAGCAAGGAAGGGCTGCTCGCGATCATGCCCGTCTTCGCGATGACCGCCTTCGCGTCGCTCGCCGCGCCGATGGCGCTCGGCGGCTTTCTGCTCACGACCGAGCCGCTCGCGCCGAACTTCAACCGTCTCAATCCGATCACCGGCCTCGGCCGGATCTTTTCGATGCAGGGCCCGGTCCAGCTCGGCATGTCGCTGCTGAAGACCATCGTGGTCAGCGGGATTGCGGGCTTCACGGTGTGGAAGCATCGCTCGGAAACGCTCGATCTGCTGACCAAGCCGCTGCCGCTCGCGCTCGCCGATGCCATGCATCTGATCGCGCTGACCTGCGGCATGGCGATCGCCGGCCTGTTTCTGGTCGCGGCCGCCGACGTGCCGTATCAGATGTATGCGCATGCCAAGAAGCTGCGCATGACGAAGGAAGAAGTGAAGCAGGAACACAAGGAAAACGACGGCGATCCGCACATCAAGGCGAAGATCCGTTCGCAGCAACGCGCCGCCTCCCGCCGCCGCATGATGCAGCAGGTGCCGACCGCCGACGTGATCGTGACCAACCCGACGCACTTCGCCGTGGCGCTCAAGTACACCGACGGCGAAATGCGCGCGCCGAGGGTCGTCGCCAATGGCGTCGATCTGGTCGCGGCGCGCATCCGCGAACTCGGCCGCGAAGCCAATGTGCCGCTGCTCGAAGCGCCGCCGCTGGCGCGCGCGCTGTATCACAACGTCGAACTGAACCGGGAAATTCCGGGCGCGCTGTACGGCGCGGTCGCCCAGGTGCTGGCGTGGGTGTATCAGCTCAAGCGCTACAAGGAAGACGGCGGCGACAAGCCGGACGATCCGACCGATCTCGACGTACCGAAAGAACTCGACAAAGGCATGGTGTCCGATGCCGACGCCGATCAGGAAGCCGCAGACGCCCTGATGGATGACGACAACACTACGAATGGAGCCGCAGCATGAACGCGCGCGCAGGATTTTTCGCTAAACGCCCCGACGCGCTGGGCACGCAGAACCTTCGGGCGATGGCCGGCCCGATCCTGATCTGCATGATCTTGGGCATGATGATTCTGCCCTTGCCGGCGTTCCTGCTGGACTTGCTGTTCACATTCAATATCGCGCTCTCGGTGATGGTGCTGCTCGTCAGCATGTACACCCAGAAGCCGCTCGATTTCGCGGCCTTCCCGAGTGTGCTGCTGTTCTCCACGCTGCTGCGTCTGTCGCTGAACGTGGCGTCGACGCGTATCGTGCTGTTGCAGGGCCACACGGGTCCGGACGCGGCGGGTCAGGTGATTGAATCGTTCGGCCACTTCCTTGTCGGCGGCAACTTCGCGGTCGGTATCGTCGTGTTCGTGATTCTGATGATCATCAACTTCATGGTGATCACGAAAGGCGCGGGACGTATCGCGGAAGTCGGCGCGCGCTTCACGCTCGACGCGATGCCCGGCAAGCAGATGGCGATCGACGCCGATTTGAACGCGGGCCTCATCAACGAAGAGATGGCGAAGAAGCGCCGTCAGGCGGTCGCGCAGGAATCCGAGTTCTACGGTTCGATGGACGGTGCATCGAAGTTCGTGCGCGGCGACGCGATCGCGGGCCTCCTGATCATGGTGATCAACATCGTCGGCGGGCTGATCGTCGGCATGGTGCAGCACGACATGGACTTCGGCCACGCGGCGACCAACTACACGCTGCTGACCATCGGTGACGGCCTCGTCGCGCAGATTCCGTCGCTCATTATTTCGACGGCGGCGGGCGTGATCGTATCGCGCGTCGCGACCGAGGAAGACATCGGCACGCAGCTGACCGGCCAGTTGTTCCAGAACCCGCGCGTGCTGATGATCACGGGCGTGATCATCAGCGTGATGGGTCTGATTCCGGGCATGCCGCACTTCGCGTTCGGTCTGCTCGGCGGCGGTCTGATCTACGCCGCACGCACGATGAACAAGCGTGCCGAAGCGAAGAAGAAGGTGAGCTCGGTGACGGATATCGCGCCGGCCGCGGTGACGCCGGTCGAGAACGCCGAAGCAAGCTGGGAAGACGTGTCGCTGATCGATCCGCTCGGCCTCGAAGTGGGTTATCGCCTGATTCCGCTGGTCGACCGCAACTCGGACGGCGAACTGCTGAAGCGCATCAAGGGCATTCGCAAGAAGTTCGCGCAGGAAATCGGCTTCCTGCCGCCGGTGATACATATCCGCGACAACCTGGAATTGCGTCCGAATGGCTATCGCATCGCGCTGAAGGGCGTGGAAGTCGGTTCGGGCGAAGTGTTCCCGGGACAATGGCTCGCGATCAATCCGGGTCAGGTGTCGGCCGCGCTGCCCGGCCCGCAGACGACCGATCCGGCGTTCGGCTTGCCGGCGGTGTGGATCGATACCAACATGCGCGAACAGGCGCAGGTCTACGGCTACACGGTCGTCGATGCAAGCACGGTGGTGGCGACGCATTTGAACCACCTCGTCGTGACGCACGCGGCGGAACTGCTCGGCCGTCAGGAAGTGCAGGCGCTGCTGGAGCGGATCGGCAAGGACACGCCGTCGCTCACGGAAGACCTCGTGCCGAAGACCATTTCGCTCACGACGCTGCAAAAGGTGTTGCAGAACCTGCTCGACGAAAGCGTGCCGATCCGCGACATGCGCACGATTCTCGACGCGGTGCAGGAACACGCGCCGCGCATTTCGGATGCGTACGAACTCACCGCCGCGGTGCGTCTCTCGCTCGGCCGCGCGATCTCGCAGCAATGGTTCCCGGGCAACGACGATCTTCAGGTGATGGGCCTCGACCCGCAACTGGAGCGCGTGCTGTCGCAGGCGCTGTCGACGGGCGCGAATCCGGGTCTGGAGCCGGGCCTCGCGCAGACGCTGATGAATTCGACGCAGAACGCCATCATGCGTCAACAGACGATGGGCTTGCCGCCGGTGCTGCTGGTGCAGCATTCGCTGCGCGCGATGCTGGCGCGCTTCCTGCGCCGGAGCTTGCCGCAGCTGAAGGTGCTGTCGTATGCGGAAGTGCCGGATACGCGGAATGTGCGAGTGGTGAATTTGATTGGGGCGTGATGGGCGCCCAGATCGTCCTCAACACTCCACAATATTCACCGCCAACCCACCACGCGACGTTTCCTTATACTTGGTCTTCATATCCGCGCCCGTCTCGCGCATCGTCTTGATCACGGAATCCAGCGATACGTAATGCGAACCGTCGCCGCGCATCGCCATGCGGGCGGCGTTGACGGCTTTCACCGATCCCATCGCGTTACGTTCGATGCACGGAATCTGCACCATGCCGCCGACCGGATCGCAGGTCAGCCCCAGGTTGTGCTCCATGCCGATTTCGGCTGCATTCTCGACTTGCGCGGGCGTGCCGCCCAACACCGCAGCCAAACCGCCAGCCGCCATCGAACACGCCACCCCGACTTCGCCCTGACAGCCCACTTCCGCGCCGGAAATCGACGCGTTCATCTTGTACAGAATGCCGATGGCCGCCGCCGTCAGCAGAAAATCGATCACGCCTTGCTGGTTCGATCCCGGCACGAAGCGGTCGTAGTAATGCAGCACCGCCGGAATGATGCCCGCCGCGCCATTCGTCGGCGCCGTCACCACGCGTCTGCCGATGGCGTTCTCCTCGTTCACCGCGATCGCGTAGAGGTTGATCCAGTCGATCATCGACAAGGGATCGCGCAGCGCCTGCTCCGGCTTGCTCGCGAGCGCCTTGTACAGCACCGGCGCGCGACGCTTCACCTGAAACGGCCCTGGCAGATGCCCTTCCGCTTCCGGATTGTCGATGCCGCATCCGCGCGCGACGCAATCCTGCATCACGTCCCAAATGCGCATCAGGCCCGCGCGAATCTCGTCGTCGCTGCGCCAGACGCGCTCGTTGTCCCACATCAGTTGCGCGATCGACTTGCCCGATTCCGCGCACATCTTCATCAGTTCGTCGCCAGTTTGAAACGGATACGGCAACTGCTCGTGCGCCGTCAACACCGCCGTATTCGCCGCGCCCGCCGTCACGACGAAACCGCCGCCGACCGACAGATACGTCGCGTCGCGCAACACCGCGGCGTTCGCATCGAAGGCGAACAGCTTCATGCCGTTCGGATGCTCCGGCAGCGCCTGCCGATAAAACGCGATGTTTTCCTTGATCGTGAACGGCAGCTTGTGCGTGCCGAGCAGCGCCAGCGTCTTCGAGGTGCGCACCGCTTCGAGGCGCGGCACGATGGTGGTGGCATCGACGGTATCGGGCGCGTCGCCCATCAGGCCGAGCATCACGCCGCGATCGGTGCCGTGGCCCTTGCCGGTCGCGCCGAGCGAGCCATACAACTCGCATTTCACCGATGCCGTCGCATCCAGCAATCCGTCGCGTTCGAGTCCTTGCGCGAACATCAGCGCGGCGCGCATCGGGCCGACCGTGTGCGAGCTGGAAGGTCCGATGCCGATCTTGAAGAGGTCGAATACGCTGACTGCCATGACTGCTCCTGCGTGTGAAATTAACGCGCCGGCAGCGGCAGACACACCGCGAGCCAGGCGGGCGGCGTCGGCGCGAGCCGCAGCGCCACCGGCGCGTAGCGGCCGTCGAGACGCGCCGCCAGATGAAAGAGTTCCGCCGCGTTCTTCGGATCCCACGCGCCGGAATAACCGGGCAAGCCGGCTTCGCGACGCTTGGCATCGAACGGAACGGACGAGCGCACGAATTCCTCGTGCGTACGCGTGCCGAGCGCATACGGCGTCAGCCAGTTGAGCGCCACGGCCAAAGTCGCGCCCGACTGCGCGCGCTCCGGCAGCCAGTTGCGGTTATGCCGCCGCGCCGCCAGCGCCGCCGTCACCAGCGGCTGAAGGTCGTAGGTGACGTAACGCAGTGCATCGTGTTCGGCGAAATCCACGGTCGAGCCGTCCGGCGCGATGTTGTCGCCGATATGCTCGACGAACAGCCGCTGCGCGGCGTTGATCAGCTTGCGATCGTCGGTGGTGAACGCGCCCATCGCGACCAGCTTCACGCGATGACTCTGCCAGTTGTTGCGATACGTGCCGGTCAGCGGACGCGGCTGCTTGTCGATATCCGCGATATAACCCGTCACCATCTTCGTGATGAACGCGTTGGCGGCGTTGCGCGTCTTGACTGGCAGCGCGCTTGCGGTCATGTCGTACGCGAGGATCAGCGATTCGAAATTCGTCTCGTCGATCGGATTGAAGCTCGGCTGATACGTCGTCGTCCACGCGAACAGGAAGCGGTCGACCAGCCGCAGATAACGCTCGTCGCCGGTGGCGCGCCACGCAAGCGCGGCATCGCGCATCAGATCGAGATCCTTTTCCGCTTCGACGCTCTGATCGTAGATGCCCTGATGCGGCAGCGTCCCTTCGGTATGCAGATGCGCGAGCGGTTTCGGCTGATCGTTGACGCGCGACTGCACCAGTTTCACGAGCGCCTTCACGCCGGAATCGGCATTGGTGCGCTCGCTGGATTGCATCGCGGGCGCGGCGCAGAAATTCATCGCCGCGTGCGCCGTGGGCGCGACAAGCGTCAGCGCGGAAAGCACGGCCAGTATCGCGCGCGTCCTGGAACGGCTCTCATTCACCACTCGCACCTTCGGCGCCATGCGAACTCCTTGATTGGCTTTGGTCCGGGGTGTGATGTTAGCCGTTCTGGCGCGCGCCGCCAAAGCCGCCCGACAATGCTTTACGCTTTTGCGGGCATCGGCGGGCGGCTTGCCTGTCTTACTCCGTGTATTCCGAAATCGGCACGCACGAGCACATCAGGTTGCGGTCGCCGTACGCGTTGTCCGCGCGGCCGACCGGCGACCAGTACTTGCGCGTGACGAGCGACTTGAGCGGATACGCCGCCGCCTCGCGCGTGTACTTGTGCGACCAGCCGTCCGACGTGACGACCGCCGCCGTGTGCGGCGCGTGCTTCAACACGTTGTCCTCGCGATCGGCGCGGCCGTCTTCCACCGCGCGAATTTCTTCGCGGATGGCGATCATCGCGTCGATGAAGCGGTCGAGCTCTTCCTTCGATTCCGATTCGGTCGGCTCGACCATCAGCGTGCCCGGCACCGGGAAGCTCATCGTCGGCGCGTGGAAGCCGTAGTCGATCAGGCGCTTGGCCACGTCTTCCACCGAAATGCCGCTGGTTTCCTTGATCGGGCGCACATCGAGAATGCACTCGTGCGCGACCAGTCCGCCCGCGCCGCTGTACAGCACCGGATAGTGCGGCGCGAGTCGCTTGGCGACATAGTTCGCGGCGAGGATCGCGTTTTCGGTGGCGGCGGTGAGGCCTTGCGCGCCCATCATCGCGATATACATCCACGAAATCGGCAGAATCGCGGCCGAGCCGTACGGCGCCGACGATACCGCGCCGATGCCCGCGCCATCACGCGTATAACCCGTCGACGTCTGGTTCGGTAGGAACTTCGCCAGATGCGCGCCGACCGCGACCGGACCGACGCCCGGTCCGCCGCCGCCGTGCGGAATGCAGAACGTCTTGTGCAGATTCAGGTGCGAAACATCGCTGCCGAACTGGCCCGGCGCGCAGAGGCCGACCATCGCGTTCATGTTCGCGCCGTCGACGTACACCTGACCGCCGTGCTGTTGCACGATGTCGCAAATCTCGCGCACGTTGACTTCGAACACGCCGTGCGTCGACGGATACGTGATCATGATCGCCGCGAGATTCGTCGAATGCTTCTCGGCCTTCGCCTTCAGATCGTCGATATCGACGTTGCCGTTCGCATCGCACGCGACGACGACGACCTGCATCCCCGCCATCTGCGCCGACGCCGAATTCGTGCCGTGCGCGGACGCCGGAATCAGACACACATTGCGATGCCCTTCGCCACGCGACTCGTGATACGCGTGGATGATCAGCAGGCCCGCGTACTCGCCCTGCGATCCGGCGTTCGGCTGCAGCGACACCGCCGCGTAGCCCGTGCACGCGACCAGCATCTGTTCGAGCTGATCGATCATCGTGCGATAACCGACCGTTTGCTCGGCGGGCGCGAACGGATGGATCTGCGCGAACTCGGGCCACGTCACCGGCAGCATTTCGGAGGTCGCGTTGAGCTTCATCGTGCAGGAGCCGAGCGGGATCATCGTGCGATCGAGCGCGAGGTCCTTGTCCGCGAGACTGCGCAGATAGCGCAGCATTTCGGTCTCGGAATGGTGACGATTGAAGATCGGATGCGTCAGATATTCGCTCGTGCGATGCAGGTCCGCCGGCAGCGAATCCGAAGCGGATTGATCGAGCGCGTCGATATCGAAGGTTTCGGTCTTGCCCGCGACTTCCGCGAACAGCGCGAACAGCTTGAGCAGATCGTCGCGCGTGGTGGTTTCATCCACCGATACGCCCACTTGCGTCGCGCTCACGCGGCGCAGATTGATATGCGCGGCGAACGCGGCCTGGTGCAGCGCGTTGGTGTTCGCGCCGCTGTCGATGGTGACGGTATCGAAGAACGTGTCGTTGGCGAGCGCGTAGCCGAGCTTCTTCACGCCTGCCGCGAAGATCGACGCCACGCGATTCACGCGCAATGCGATTGTCTTCAAACCTTGCGGACCGTGATACACCGCGTACATGCTCACCATGATCGCGAGCAGCGCCTGCGCCGTGCAGACGTTCGACGTCGCCTTTTCGCGGCGAATATGCTGTTCGCGCGTTTGCAGCGCGAGACGCAGCGCGTTGTTGCCTTGCGCATCGACGGTCACGCCGACGAGACGGCCCGGCATCTGACGCTTGAATTCGTCGCGCACGGCCATGTACGCCGCGTGCGGACCGCCGAAGCCGACCGGCACGCCGAAACGCTGCGTATTGCCGATGGCCACGTCCGCGCCCCATTCGCCCGGCGGCGTGATGAGCGTCAGCGCCAGCAGATCCGCCGCCGCGACGACGTGACCGCCCGCCGCGTGAATCTTCTCCGCGAGTTCGCGATAGTCGCGCACATCGCCGTTCGCGCCCGGATATTGCAGCAGCACGCCGTATGCGTTGGCGCTCGCGGCATCGGCTGCGGGGCCGACCTTCACTTCGATGCCCGCCGGTTTCGCGCGCATCTTCACCACTTCGATGGTTTGCGGCAGCACGTCGTCGGCGACGTAGAACACGTTCGACTTCGGCTTGCCGACGCGTTGCAAGAGCGTCATCGCTTCGGCGGCCGCGGTGGCTTCGTCGAGCAGCGATGCGTTCGACATCGCGAGGCCGGTCAGGTCGGTCACCATCTTCTGGAAATTCAGCAGCGCTTCCAGACGCCCTTGCGAAATCTCCGGCTGATACGGCGTGTAAGCCGTGTACCACGCCGGATTTTCCAGCACGTTGCGCAGGATCACGGCCGGCGCGTGCGTGCCGTAATAACCCTGGCCGATATAGGTTCGAAACACCAGATTTTCGTCCGCCAGCTTGCGCAGCGACGCGAGCGCTTCAGCTTCGCTCTTCGGCTGCGTGAACGCGCCGAGCGGCAGCGCTTCCTTGCGGCGGATCGATTCGGGAATCACCGCGTCGATGAAGGCCGCGCGCGTTGCAAAGCCGAGCGCGTCGAGCATGGCGCGCTGGTCTGCATCGTCGGGGCCGATGTGCCGGCCGGCGAATGCATCGTGGCATTCGAGCGCGGCGAGGGACAGAGAGGTGCGGTTCATCAGACGATCCGGGTGTTCGAGCTTCATGAGAATTCCTGCGAACGGCGGCGTCCAGCGCGGGATGCCGCCTTCGTCGAGTAGAAAGTTATTCGCCGATCGACTTGCCGTAACCGGCGGCATCGAGCAGCTTGTCCATGCCGTCGTTGCTCGACGGCTTGATCTTGAACAGCCAGCTTTCGTACGGCGCGCCGTTCACCTGATCCGGCGACGACGTCAGCGCATCGTTCGCTTCGATGACTTCGCCCGAGACCGGCGCGTAGATATCGGAGGCGGCCTTCACCGATTCGATGACGGCGATCGCATCGCCCGCCGCGACGGCCTTGCCCGCTGCCGGCAGTTCGACGAAGACGATATCGCCGAGCGCTTCCTGCGCGTGATCGGTGATGCCGATGGTCAATGTACCGTCGGCTTCGGTGCGGACCCATTCGTGCGATTCGGTGTATTTCAGATCGGCCGGGATGCTCATTGGATGCTCCTTGCGTGATGCGTTCGTGAGTTGCTTGATCGGAGGAACGCGCGCTCAGGCGAGGTCGACGAGAACCTTGCCGTTGCGCACGAACGGAAGTTTTACCACGCGCGCGGGAAGCTGTTTGTCGCGGATGACGACCTGCACGGAATCGCCCGCCGCGACCGCTGTCGGCACGCGCGCGAAGGCGATGGATTCCTGCATCGACGGGGAAAACGTGCCGCTGGTGACCTCGCCGTCGCCGTGTTCGGTGACGACTTTCTGATGCGCGCGCAGCACGCCGCCGGCCTTGCCGTTTTCCTTGATCAGCACGAGCCCGACGAAGTTCGCCTGCGAGCCGTTCGCCTCCAGCGCCGAGCGTCCGACGAAATCGCGCGGCGTTTTCAGATCGACGGTCCACGCGAGACCCGCGTCGAGCGGCGAGACGGTTTCGTCCATGTCCTGACCGTAGAGGTTCATGCCGGCTTCGAGCCGCAGCGTATCGCGCGCGCCGAGTCCGGCGGGCTTCACGCCTGCATCGCGCAATGCGTTCCACAGCGCTTCGACGTGCGTCGCCGGAACGACGATTTCGAAACCGTCCTCGCCCGTATAGCCGGTGCGCGCGAGCATCACTTCGCCGAACGGGGAATCGGGGAACGTGACGGCGTTGAACGGCTTGATGTCCTGCGTCTGTGCGCGCGTGTCCGGCAGCACTTGCCAGACTTTTTCGCGCGCATTCGGCCCTTGCACGGCGATGATGCCGAGGTCGCCGCGCGGCGTGATGGAAAGATTGAATTCGCCCTGCGCGTTCAGCTGGCCGAACCACGCGATGTCCTTGTCCGCCGTGCCCGCGTTGACGACCACGCGGAAGCTCGTTTCGGAGAAGAAGTAGACGATCAGATCGTCGATGACGCCGCCGTCGCTCTGCAGCATGCACGAATAGAGCGCCTTGCCCGGCACGGTCAGCTTGTCGACGTTATTGGCGATGGCGCGGCGGAAGAACTGGCGCACCGCTTCGCCCTCGAAATCGACGACGCGCATGTGCGAGACGTCGAACATGCCGGCATCGGTGCGCACCGCGCGATGTTCGTCGATCTGCGAACCGTAGTTGACGGGCATGTCCCAGCCGCCGAAATCGACCATGCGCGCATTGAGCGCGAGGTGGGCGGCGTGCAGGGGCGTGTGTTGAAGTTCGGTCATCGGGGCCTCGGTTCGCGAAACAAAAAAGGCTACGCGGCGCTTTCACGCTGCGAAATGCGCCTGCGTGCCGTCGATACGGCGCGCAAGGCTCATACCGCGAGCGGATGCGATGCGTGACCCCTCTGTCCTCGGTACCTGAGAGATTGCGCGAACCGTGATCGATCACGATTCATCGCGCGCCCCTTCGGTGGGCAACTGATCTTCGGAAGAAAACCGCTGCCGCTCTCCAGAGTTCGGGAAATTGCTTCCCGACGCGTTCGGTCCTTTTGCCTGAGAGTTTGCGGGTATGCCCCTTCGGCGGCGTGGCTTGCGCGGCTTTGCACACTGCAAAACGGCGTCCACGCGCTCTCCCGACGCGTGCGGCAGAATTTACGCGACCGAATTTGGGTTGTCAAACGGATTCGGGCGGGGGGCGGTGATGTGGCCCGCACGCTCAGGATGGCGAATGCGCGCCGGTCTTCACGTGCGCCAGAAACGCGTCCGCCGCCGGGATGAACGCGATGACGTCCGCGACGACCTCGGTCGCGTATTTCCGGGGAAATGGCTTCGTCAAGTGATAGTCGGCATCGATTTCGTCACCGGCAACGAACCGCCGATGCTGCTCGCCGCCGGCACCGCCGATACCGACGTCGATCCGGTCAACAGCACGCAATTCGCCGATGCGCTGCGCGCGAAAGGCGATCGCGTCGAACTGAAACGCTACGAAGGATTGGGCCACGACAGCCTGATCCAGGCATTTTCGACGTCTCAACGCGACACTTCGCCGGTCGTCGCCGACGTGCTCGCCTTCATCGACGCCCAGACAGCCGCGCATTGACGCCGCAATTGAGCCTGCAAATCGGTGAAAGCCCCGAGCTTACGGCGTTGCGCTGCAGCATGCCTTCTTCCTGACGCCCTCATATACTGGTCTTACGGATACCCGTAATCACAATCAAAAAAGCAGGAGGGCATCATGGTTTCCCACATGAATGTCGCGCTGATCGCGTTTGTCGTACTGTCCGCCGTGCTGATAGGGGTGTTGGCACTGTCGATGCATCGCCGCCACAGATTTTCACCGAATCTCATCGGCGCGTTGATGTGCTTCGTCCTGCTGGAGGCGATTCCAGCGCTCATCTGACGCCGACGCGCTCGCCTTTGCCCTCGCCCGCCAGAAAATCGTCGACGCTCGGAAAGCGCAGCGCGTAACGCAGCTCGCGCTTGAGCCGCGCGTTGTCGAGCCGGCGCGACTCGCGCATGAACGAAAGCGTCACCGGTTCGAGGCATCGTTGCGCTTCGTCGCGTGAAATGCGCGGCACGCGCGCGCGGCCATAAGCATCGGCGATGCGGTCGAAATAATCTCCCATGCGCAGATCGGTATCGTCCGACGCGTTGAACACGCGTTGCGGCTTGCCGCGCTCGAGCGCCCGCAGCAGGATCGCGGCGAGATCGTCGGCGTGGATGTGATTCGTGTAGACGTCGTCGCTTTGCAAGAGCGCGGGCATTTGTTTGTCGATGCGCGCGAGCGGCAGACGATCGCCCGCGTAAATGCCCGGAATCCGCACGATCGACACGCGCCAGCCGCTGCCCGCGCCCGCCGCCCGCATTTGCGTTTCCGCCGATACGCGTCGCCGCGCGCGCTCGTTTTCCGGGCGCACCGGCCGTGTCTCGTCGACGAACGCGCCGCCGCAATCGCCGTAGACGCCCGTCGTGCTGGCATAGACGAAGCGCAAACCGGGGCGAAAGCTTTCCGCGCGCAAGCTGGTCGAGAAAGGCCCGTCGGATACAATGAAAGACGTTCTGGCGAACGCGCCCGGGCGCTGTCCGGGCCGACGCAACGGTGCACGCGCTGCATGCCGTAACGCGTGGCGCAAAGGCAGATCGGCGGCGTGCATGTAACCGCGCGCGCGACGCTGTCGCATGACCGGCGCAAGCGCCGGCCGGGCGATCGAACGGCGCGGTGCGCGCAGGGTCGCGAGCAAGGCGCGCGTGCGCGTGTCGGCGAGTCCGTCGCGCGGCGGCGGCGCGAGATGCAGCACGGTTTGCGCGACGCCCGCGAGACGTCGCAGGCTCGCGCGGGCATCGAGGTCGCCGGAGAGAGGCAGCGCGCCCGCCGCGCGCAGTTGCGCGGCCCGCTCCGGATGATGCGTGAGCGCGATCACGCGCGGCTTCGCGGCCCGCGATTGCAGGAGCGGCAGTGCGCGCATGCCGACATCGCCGCATCCGACGATCAGCACGCGCGCGCGGCGCAGGGTTCGAGTAGCGATCATCCGGGCATTCTATCCGCCGCTCGATTCACGCGTGCATCGCAGTAGAGACCAATCCACACATCGCAAGAAGAAATCGATCTATGGCTTTCAATGTCACGCTCCGGCAAAGCGACCGGCAGTTTCAAGTGGAACCGGACGAACCGGTTCTGACCGCGGCGCTGCGTCAGGGCATCGGCCTGCCGTACGGCTGCAAGAACGGCGCGTGCGGTTCGTGCAAGGGCGCCGTCGTCGAGGGCGAAATCGAACAGGCGCCGCATTCGTCGTCCGCTTTGTCGAACGATGAAAAAACCCGCGGCATGGCCCTCTTCTGCTGCGCGACCGCCCAGACGGATCTCACCATCGACGTGCGCGAAGTCGCGGGCGTCGGCGACGTGCAGGTCAAGAAGCTGCCGTGCCGCGTCAACGCGCTGGAGCGCAAAGCGGACGATGTGGTCGAGCTCAAGCTGCAACTGCCCGCCAACGAGCGACTGCAATATCTCGCGGGACAGTACATCGAGTTCATCCTGAAGGACGGCAAGCGCCGCAGCTATTCGATGGCGAGCCCGCCGCATCACGAAGGTCCGGTCGAGCTGCATATCTGCCATATGCCGGGCGGCACGTTCACGGATCACGTGTTCAACAACATGACGGAGCGCGACATCCTGCGCTTCGAAGGGCCGCTGGGCACCTTCTTCCTGCGCGAAGATTCCGACAAGCCGATCGTGCTGCTCGCGTCGGGCACGGGCTTCGCGCCGATCAAGGCGATCATCGAGCATGCGGTGTTCAAGAACCTGAACCGCCCGATGACGCTCTACTGGGGCCGCCGCCGCAAGCGCGATCTGTACATGATGGAACTGGCCGAGCAATGGGCGCGCGAGGTGCCGAACTTCACCTTCGTGCCGGTGCTCTCCGAGCCGGACGCCGGCGACGCGTGGACGGGCCGCACGGGCTTCGTTCATCGCGCTGTCATCGATGATCTGCCAGACTTGAGCGGATATCAGGTGTACGCGTGCGGCGCGCCGGTGATGGTGGAATCCGCGCAGCGCGATTTCACGCAGCATCATCGCCTGCCGGAAGACGAGTTTTATGCCGATTCCTTCACCAGCGCGGCGGATCTGGCGCATCCGGTCTGATGTTGCCGATGTTGCATCGATCATGCAGGCGGACAAAAAATCCGCATGCATGGTTTACAAGCAGGAACCACATAACGTATTCTTCGCGAATGAACCAGATCCTGAACGCACTTCGACGTCGCCGCTCACCGCTTCCCTAGGGATGCCGCTGGCTCGTCATGCATTCGCGTTCACGGTTCGGTAATACTTGAGCGCACGAAATGAAGCCACGGACATTCCGTGGCTTTTGTTTTTTCCGCACCACTTTCCTCTTTTGCCCTGTGGAGCCCGCTGTCATGAATCTCGATGAGTTTCCCGTTGATTCGCTGATGTACATTACGAACCGTCCCGATATCGTGTTCACGCACGGCAAGGGTTCCTGGCTCTACGACAACACGGGCAAGCGCTATCTCGACTTCATCCAGGGCTGGGCGGTGAATTCGCTCGGTCACTGCAACGAAGGCATGATCGAAGCGCTCGACAAACAGGCGCGCACGCTGATCAATCCGTCGCCGGCGTACTACAACGGCCCGATGGCGCAACTCGCGGGTCTGCTCACGGCGAACTCGTGCTTCGACAAGGTGTTCTTCGCCAATAGCGGCGCGGAAGCGAACGAAGGCGCGATCAAGCTCGCGCGCAAGTGGGGCAAGAAGTTCAAGGGCGGCGCGTACGAGATCATCACCTTCGATCACAGCTTCCACGGCCGCACGATCGCGACGATGTCCGCGAGCGGCAAGCCCGGCTGGGACACGATCTACGTGCCGCAGGTGCCGGGTTTCCCGAAGGCCGATCTGAACGATATCGCGTCGGTCGAGAAGCTCATCACGGACAAGACGGTCGGCGTGATGCTCGAGCCGATTCAGGGCGAAGGCGGCGTGATTCCGGCGACGCGCGAATTCATGCAGCAGCTTCGGGAACTGACGAAGAAGCACAACCTCCTTTTCATCGTCGATGAAGTGCAGAGCGGTTGCGGCCGCGCGGGCACGCTGTTCGCGTACGAGCTGTCGGGCATCGAGCCGGACATCATGACGCTGGGCAAGGGCATCGGCGGCGGCGTGCCGCTGGCGGCGTTGTTGTCGAAGGCGGATGTCGCCGTGTTCGAAGCGGGCGATCAGGGCGGCACGTACAACGGCAATCCGCTGATGTCGGCGGTCGGTTATTCGGTGATTTCGCAACTCGTCGCGCCGGGCTTCCTCGAAAGCGTGCGCGAGAAAGGCGAGTATCTGAAGCAGGAGTTGCTGAAGCTGTCGGCGGAGCGCGGCTTCAAGGGCGAGCGTGGCGAAGGTCTGCTGCGCGCGCTGCTGCTCGATAGCGACAAGGGTCCGCAGATCGTCGAAAAGGCGCGTCTGATGCAACCGGACGGTTTGCTGCTGAACGCGGCGCGTTCGAATCTGCTGCGCTTCATGCCGGCGCTGAACGTGACGAAAGAAGAGATCGATCAGATGATGACGATGCTGCGTTCGGTGCTCGATTCGCTGTGATCATCCGTGTATTCGACGTGCGCGATCGCGAGGCCGTGATTGCGCTGTGGCGCGACGTGTTTCCCGAATACGCGGATGCGTCGCGGCCGCAGCGATCGCCTGAATTGTCGATCGACAATAAGCTTCGGACTCAGCCTGAGTTGTTCTTTGTCGGTGTCGTGGATGGGGTTGTGGTTGGCACCGTGATGGCTGGGTATGACGGGCATCGGGGATGGGTTTATTCGCTTGCCGTTACGCCGGGTTTGCGGGGGCGCGGGCTTGGGCGGGCTTTGATGCTTCATGCTGAAGGAGCTTTGGGTGCGCTCGGGTGTCCTAAGGTTAATTTGCAGATTCTTGGTTTTAAGACTGAGCTTAGTGGGTTTTATGAGGCGTTGGGGTATCGGGTGGATGAGGTTGTTAGTCTTGGCAAGCGGCTTTAGGGGGTTTTTGTTTGTCGTGCTTTTTTATTCAGTAACCGCCTCCCCGGCGGAGGGGTCACTTTCTTTGCGGCGGCAAAGAAAGTGACCAAAGAAAGCCGCTTGGCCGATCCTAAGCACCTTCTTGAGCTGCCCCGGCACAGGATTAGAGACTTGGCACAGCAGTAGCGAGTGCTCTCACTGTGTTTTTGGGCGCTGGTTCCCATGCGATCAGCGCTTTCTCGCCTACCTCGGTAACGGTTCCCTTCGGCTTACTCCGGCCTCGCTGCGCGGCCGGTTTAGGTACGTATGAGCAACCGGCAGGTGTTCAGCGAAACGACCTCGAATGCCTCGTCGGTTTATTCGTTATTCGGCCCTACCTTGGTTGGCGCTTCGATGCTGTTGATTGATATCGCTAATCTGCGGCAGCCGATCTCTTAGTTGTGTGCGTCAAGTTGTGCAGAAATCGGATGCCGGTGGTTTCAGTTGATCCTTCTGTGCGACGTGCGGCGCGAAGGGCGTAGCCCGCAGCGCCGAACGCCGCGCGGCCGCTATGCAGCAGCGC
>NZ_LFJJ01000407.1 GCF_001189365.1 Candidatus Burkholderia verschuerenii
CGACCACGACCGCCTCGACAAGCTCCCTCGTCGGCGTCATCGGATGTGTAGAAGAGACAGGTATTAAGCGCCTTCGGAAATTCCTCGCTACGACGAGTCGTCTGATCCAGCCCCGCGTCGTTGTAAGTCTGCGTGATCGTCATCATCTGTCCTACGGTCCGAACGCGGCCGGCGTCAAAGAAGTTGCCAACAATAACCAGCTCCGGGCTGCGATCAACCTGCTCTTGCATCTCGGTTAGTACGCTGGAGAGGTAAGACAACGCCTTCGTCGAAAACTTTTCCATCGATACCGGGGAGATCACATAGTCTGACGCGAGAATCGCACCGCGTGTAATCCGGCTCTTGGCCGGTGCTGCATCAAACAAGACTAGATCGTATTCTGCTATGTCGAAGTGTCTGTCTTTTCCGGCCATCCCATCTCGAAGCATACGGGCAATTGTTAGCTCGGAATTCCTTCCCTCAAACGTTTCAAAGGTGAGAAGAGTGTCAAGTCGATCGAGCGTTAAATCGGCCGGGATGAGATGTGGGCCGTACTCTCCATAGGGCTTCTTGACTACTTCTCCAAGGGTTCGACGTCCGTAGGGCCAGTGTGGAGTTAACGTACCAAAGTGGGATTCAACAATTCGGGAGGGGTGAACGCCTGCGGCAACCGCCTCGTCCATCGTCATCTCGGTCTCGTATCCGTACATCATCGTTAGATTTCCTTGGAAATCGAGATCGATGATCAACACTTTCAACCCACGCATTGCGAATCGGCAAGCGAGGTTCCCCGCTAGCGTCGTCTTGCCAACGCCGCCCTTTGGGGCGTAGATGGTCGCTACGGTTTGCTTTCCGGATCGCCGTTTTCCTGCCGTCTGGAATGGCGAGACCTGCGAACGCCCCCTTTTATTCGCCTTATAACGAGCCAATTCGAACACGTTGTCCGCCGAAAACAGACGCGTTTTCGGACCTGTCTCCTGACGGGCTACTTGAATGCCTGATTCATCGATCATACGACGAACATAGTCGATGCTCGTGCCAAGCATCTTGGCAACAGCTTGGACCTTGAAAGGTTTACCGGTCATGGCGATCTTCTTTTGACAATGGCCGAATATTACATGGAAGAATTCGAATTGCAAGGTTTACTCC
>NZ_LFJJ01000408.1 GCF_001189365.1 Candidatus Burkholderia verschuerenii
CGCTCCACGCTTCCTCCCCACGGTCGGTCGCCCTTCCGCAGTTGCGCTTCACTTCGCTCGCTGTGGTCAACTTGCGGCGGGACTTGTACCCGCAAGAGTGCGCCCATGCTGGGCGCACAAAAAGGCCCCGCGAACTTCGCGGGGCCTTTGGGTCTTTTAAACCCTTTTCCGGTCCTGAAGCCCGTGCAGTGCGCTTACGCTGCTGCCGGGACGACGACGACCGTATGCTTACGTCCAGCGCCCTTGGTCACGAACTTGACGTGGCCGTCGGTCAGCGCGAACAGCGTGTGATCCTTGCCGATGCCGACATTGTCACCCGGGTGCATGCGCGTGCCGCGCTGGCGAACGATGATGCCGCCTGCGTTGATTGCCTGGCCGCCGTACACCTTCACGCCGAGGCGTTTCGACTCGGAGTCGCGGCCGTTGCGGGAAGACCCGCCTGCTTTTTTGTGTGCCATTTGCTTAGCTCCTTAACCGATGCGCTTACGCGTTGATCGCGTCGATGCGCAGTTCGGTGTAGTTCTGGCGATGGCCAACGTGCTTTTGGTAGTACTTCCGGCGACGCATCTTGAAGATGGTCACTTTGGCATGACGACCTTGGGACATAACGGTAGCCTTGACGGAAGCCCCACTGACCAGCGGCGTACCGAACTTAATCGATTCGCCTTCGCCTACTGCGAGAACCTGGTCGAGCGTGATTTCTGCGTCAATGTCTGCCGGTATCTGTTCTACTTTCAATTTTTCGCCGACAGCAACCTTATACTGCTTGCCGCCGGTTTTTATGACCGCGTACATTGAGAACCTCACTCTGAATTCATCTTTCCTGATACTTCGGGAAATGTCGAAAATTTTCCACACACCGCGCGGAGGAAAACACGCGATTATACATAGGGTTACGTGCCGCGTCAAAGACCTTGACCGTTCCATTTTCGAGAGACGGCGGGCACGCCGCTTGTGTCTCGCATGTGTCGCGATAGGCACTCGATCCTCGGCGAAAACCGTCCGATTGTCCTAGCAAAGTCCTAGGTCCTGTTTACATTTAAGAGCGGCCCGAAGGCAGACACGATGGAGACAAAGGTGAGGTAGCTGTGGGCGAGTTTGTCATATCGAGTGGCGACGCGACGAAAATGCTTGATACGCTTAAAGA
>NZ_LFJJ01000409.1 GCF_001189365.1 Candidatus Burkholderia verschuerenii
GAATGTAACTTAAGTAAAGACCAAACACACAAACACACATTAGAAAATTAACTAAAGTAAAAACAAACAAAAGATTAGTTCTAAACTAAAGTAGAGTTATCTAAAAGCTGAAAAATAAGTAAACTACAAAATCGTGCACTTGGCACGCAAAATGAGACAGATGCCTCCCTGAATGGATATACGACTGCTACTGAGGTGGCTGAGGTGGTGCCAGTCGGCTCAAGATGGTCTGCATAAAGTGCTCCATCTGCTGCTGATGTGACTGGATTTCGGACCGGAGCTGGAGGAATCCATGGTCGACATGTGTCCGGAGGGTGTCGATGTCCTCTCGGAGCTGTAAATAGCGCTGCTCTCTCACATCTGCTGTCTCCGTGTCAGAGCCGTCCGGAGCCTGCTGCTGCTGCTGCTGTGGTGGTGGAGACGGCGGTGGTGGAGGGGGTAGGAGCGTCTGATGATGTGGTGGAGGTGAGGGCGGTGGCGACTCATGCTGTAGTGGTTGAGGCTGCCGATCCTTGATGGCTTCGAATCGGAGATCCGACATCAGCTGAATGAATGTGGCTGGATCTCCTCTGGGTCGGATCCCTGCCTTGACGCACATTGCCGTGATAAGGTTCGGGAAGCCAAGAGACAACTTTGACTTCGACGTCTTTGTCGCCGCCACCATCTGATCGCTAATGACTCGGCCCACATCAACTGCGACTCCGGTGCTGATAGCATATATCAGGTGAGTGCGCATCTTCAGCACCTCCGGATTCGATGAAGTAGGCATCAGACGGCACCTGACGAAGTGGTTAATCAGTCTCGCCTTCGCTCGCAGCTCGGACTTGAGAATGAATCTCCAGTCTGCCTGGCGCTGCTCCTGCCCCGTCAGCTCACGGTAGATATCTCGCTCGTCGACCTGCCTCATATCGTAGTTAATTCCCAGGTTGGGCAGGTCGAAAAAGGCATTGATTGCCTTTGCGGAGAAATCTACCGTGTGTCCGTCGATAGTCATCTCCCTCTCCTTCTCAACCTGTAGGCGCGCATAGACCTCATAAATGAGGTTATGATCACCAGGTCGGAGCCTATCATGGCCGGCGAATGCCTGCCATCTGTATCGCTCAATGTACGCCTGGAGGGGAGGTTCGATCTTCAGTCCTCTCTCTTGCACAATCGATTTCTTTTTGTAATCTGCCATGGCCTCCCGCACTCCTACCAAAGACTCCTCCTGTTGACTGGTGGAGGCCTCTGTC
>NZ_LFJJ01000410.1 GCF_001189365.1 Candidatus Burkholderia verschuerenii
CTTAAGATCATCACTTTATTGTTAGGGCATTCCGACCTATAGCGACCTTTTCCTTGACACTTGAAATAAGTGATTTCTCTGGCTTTTGTTCGAATTCCTGTGCTACCAGAAGCAGAAGGATTAGTCAACTTAGAAGCATTAGAATTCACACTCTTTGTTACCTCTCTCGTGTCATTCTTCTTTGGCCACGTTTGATTCCATTTGGTGGTCGGGTTGAGGGTGGAAGATCGATTTGGAGTTCTCTCCTTAAGTTGTCTCTCAACTTTATTAGCTCTTAGGAGAAGGACGTCCATGTCTTCATATTCGTGAAGCTCTACTACATTGGCAATTTCTCGTCGGAGACCATTAAGAAATGGTGCCATGGTAGCATCAACACTCTCCTCAATCTGCATACGCGTCATTAGTGTTTCAAGTTCAGTGTAATATTCATCAACAGTACGATTACCTTGATGGACACGTTGCAATTTGTTATGCATCTCACGAAAATAACTAGGAGGTAGGAATTGTTTCCTCATCGCCTTTTTCATGTCTTCCCACGTGAGAATAGGCCTCGCATGGTATCTTCTCTGGTCGGATTGGAATTTGTTCCACCAACTTCTTGAATAACCTGTGAATTCAAGAGTAGCAAGCTTAATCTTTTTCTCTTCAGATAATTCATGATTTTCAAAGATATTGTCTACTTTATCAATCCAATCAAGAAATTCATCAGGATCTTTTCCAAAGAAAGTAGGAACTTTCATTTTTATACTAGTTAGAGAAGAATCAGTTTTAGTGTAACAACCCGACCTCCCGGGTCGTGCTGCGGGCCCCGCCATGTGGGTCCCACTCACAGCTCGGGTCAGTCGAGTTGCCAACCCGTCCCGGTTCGCACCGAAACAAGGGTTGCAAGCAAACAATCAGTGGAGCTGCTGCACAATTTGTATCAATCAAACAGCGGAAGTCTAATTACTATTACAATTAGATTATTCAGACTTATTTTACAATACATGTCTTCAAATTACAATTGCGCCAGTCTCCTTTCCTCCCGCCCCCTTTTCCCTCTTCCCTTTTCTTTTGGCCTCCCCTTTCTCTTCTCCCCCTCTCCGAGCCCCCTCGCCCGTCCTCTCTCTCGTCTTCCGTCTTCTTCTTTCCCCCCCCCC
>NZ_LFJJ01000411.1 GCF_001189365.1 Candidatus Burkholderia verschuerenii
AGCATCGAGCGCTATGTCGCACGCTACAACCAGCACAACCGTCCATTTGTCTGGACCGCAACCGCCGATTCCATCCTTCAGAAAGTGGCTCGGTTATGTAAAGTTATTTCTGGGACGGAACACTAGTTGGATTACGACATGATCAAGGCCGCATCGGACTATCAAGCAGGTACGCGGTATGTCCGCCTTTAGGCGGGCCGTCTTCGCGCGCGCCCAGCCGCAAGCGTGGAGGAAGCGTATCGCTTCTCAAGGTTGGGAATCTTGGGGCATGCGAACTTACGGAATGGGATCGCTACGACGCACTCAGACCATTCTAGGTGCTCTGGTCCGTATTCGCCCACGAATCGCGCCAATCTATGTATGGCCACGAGACGTTGGTTGACGGTTCTTGCGCCCACAGCTTTGCCCGTCGTCGCTGTTGGTAGAAATCGGTTGATCAGCTCTCTGTCGATGTCGTCGAGTTCCAGAAGGTCAGGACGCGTTCGTAGTTAGTCCGCTGCATAGCGAATGAGCCTGCTCAGCGTGTCGTGGTAGCTCAATTGCGTGCTTCGCGCCACACTTCTTACTGCGACTAGGTAATCGGCCAGGAAACGTTCAATCCATGGGGACAACAGATTCAGATCTGCTCATGACTGTCTCTCCAGAGAGACATAGTGCCCGAGACGGTTCGATGCTTCCACACGAAGTTTCGGCGACGTAGGCAAGTGGACCTGGGTGGCCGTATCGGACTATACGGTCGACCTGCGAGATTCGCTTCAACGGTCCGTGGTTACTTTGCCCGATCGAAGCAGATTTGACAGTTCGCTGGGCGACCCGGTGTGAAGCCAGCGACAGGACGCTGTGTACACTATGCGCACTCCTCTCTAGGAAGACGCTGTGATGATTTGTATCAGTTGCCAGATAGCTTGCGTCGAGTTCGTTTAGAAAATATGCTACTTGGGGTAGCACGTTGTACATATCCCGTCGCCAAGCCCCTTAGCCCGCGTCAGCGGGCTCTTTTTTGTGCGCCGAGCATGCGCAACAGCTTGGGGGTGCAAGTTCCCTGTCCAGCCTGATGGGGCGAAGGCCTAGTGAAACGCAAGGGCGTCGTTGTGAGGCGGGGTCTGAAGGAAGCGTGTAGCAA
>NZ_LFJJ01000412.1 GCF_001189365.1 Candidatus Burkholderia verschuerenii
ATCGGCGAAGTTCCAAACTCCCAGGAAACCATTCAGATCAATATTGCTTCTGGGAGTTCTGGGAAACACGATCTTCCGGCGGCCCCTTGCCACCCTTGACTTCGACTAATTCTGAAGGGCCGACTACGTATTGCATCGAAACCGGCGCTCCTTTTTCGAATCGGGATGGACGGCGCATTATGCGCTGCCGAAAACGTCGCCGAAAAGCCGATGCGGCTTTCGATTAACATCGAGAAAGTCCGAGTAACGACCAAGGGAAATATGCCAACGCTGGCCGAACCGAAAGTGTCGGGCGAAAACGTCGAGCATCTCGACATTCCGGTCGAACACTCGCCGACGCTCGACCATCCGATTCGCGTGCGGTCGCGCCCGATGCCGTATGGCGTGCGTATCGCGCTGCATACGCATCCGTGGGCGCAGGTCGCGTACACGTCGCGCGGCGTACTGCGCGTCGCGACCGCCGATTCGACCTGGATGGTGCCGCCCTCCCGCGCCATCTGGATTCCGCCGAATGTGACGCACGAGGTGGTCATCGTCGAGAACGCGTTCATGCGCACGCTGTATGTCGATGCGAGCGTCGTGCCGGCGGGACTGGGCGCGTGTCGCGTGGTCGAGGTGTCGCCGCTGCTGCGCGAAGTGATCGCCGCACTCGACGATATCGCGATCACGCGCCAGCGCGAACGCCTGCTGGGCACGCTCGCGCTCGACGAGATCATCCGCTCGCAGCCGCTGCCGCTTTCCGTGCCGATGCCCAACGAAAAACGGCTGCGCGCCCTCTGCGACGCCGTGCTCGCCGATCCGTCGAATTCCGATCTAGAACGATGGTCGGCGGAGGCCGGCGCCAGCACGCGCACCATCGCGCGGCTGTTTCAGCGTGAGTTGGGCGTGAGTTTTTCGCAATGGCGTCAGCAGGCCGTGCTCGCGCGCACGATTCCACTGCTGAGCCAGGGCCGGCCGCTTGCGCAAGTTGCACAGGAATCCGGCTATCAAAGTCAGAGCGCGTTTTCGGCGATGTTCCGGCGCGCTTTCGGCCAGAGTCCGCGCGAGTTCTTCGCGCGCGATCGTCACGAGGAGCCGCAGTAAGCGTCGATAAGCGTCGATGTCCGGTCAGACGCGCCGGACCATATGCCGGATCGCGCCCAATTGCGCGAGACGCGGACCCGCCGGCCGATAGCCGAGCCGCGCGTAGAGCCGCGCGGCGGGGTTATCGACGAAGACGCGCAGTTGACACTCCGCGAGCCCCCTCGCCCGCGCCCATCGATGCGCCGTATTCAGCAGAACGTCCCCGCTCCGCGCCCGCGATAGCCCTTGGCGATCTGCACATCGCGAATATGGAGGGAATTGTCTTCCTCGGTGACTCGCATGACGCCGATCGGCACGCCGTCCGCCTGCAGGACAAAGTTCTCCGATTCGCGCCAGCTCGACAGAAACAGATCGCCGCGCCAGACGAGATTGTGCCGCCGGTAATAGCCGACCATATTGTCGTGCGTGAGCGCCTCGGCGAAGGCGAAGTCGGCCATCGTCGCCTGACGGAGCTGGAACAGCGAGAGATCTTCGGTCGGGTCGAGCATTGCATGCACGCTGGGCACAGGTGCATCAACACTAAGTCAGCGCGCGCGGACTGGCAATGGACAAAACTACCGGCTGACAATCTGGAAGGCGGGCGGCACGCGGAACAAAAAGTCGCGGCCAATCGGCATAGGGGCGGCCAGCAAGCTAGCCGGTCCCCTGCCACACCACCCGGCGTGCGGGTCCGCACCGGGCGGTTCGGGAAGTTGAGGTTATGTGAGGCGAGGCATGCCAAGACGATCGAAGTAGGCAATCGTCAGCACGTTGTGTAGTGCGG
>NZ_LFJJ01000413.1 GCF_001189365.1 Candidatus Burkholderia verschuerenii
AGTCTGTAGGGTGCCCGAATTATGTCGGGCGACGGGCTGAGCACTTCCGCTATCCGAGTTGCAATCTTCGAACGATCAAGGACACTCAATCAAGTTCACCCGACATAATCAGGAAGGGTAGATAGTGCCTCTAATCTCCCCAACGATATAATCGGCAAGCCCCAGCGCTTCATCGGCGTGCGCTCGAAATCGCTTGCGAGCGGCCGTCGTCCTCCTGCAGGGCCTGCGTCAGCGGCGTCGCGATCCAGCCCGGCGCGACCGCGTTCACGCGAATGCCGTCCGACGCATACGCGATGGCGAGCGACTTCGTCAGTTGCGCGACGCCGCCCTTGCTCGCGCTGTACGCGGGCACGAGTCCGCCGCCGAAGAAAGTCAGCATCGACGCCGTATTGACGATGCTGCCCTGCGTCTTCGCCAGCAACGCGCGCGGGGGCGGCGCACATGCGCATCGTGCCGTTGAGATTGACCGCGATTACGCGCTCGAACGTTTCGATGTCGTGCTCGTCGCCGCGCCGGATCATGCCGGCGCAGTTGACCAGCACGTCGAGCGAGTCGAGCCGCTTCATGAAGGCGGCGACGCCCGCGGCATCGGCGACATCGAGATCGGCGAGTTCGATGTCCGCGCCGAGCGCGGCGAACTGCTGCGCGATGCCCGCGCCGATGCCCTGCGTGCCGCCCGTGACGACGACGGTCTTGCCCTGAAAGAGATCTGCCTGAAAAGTCATATCGAGTGGAATTAGACGGCGGGAACGGCGGCGGCCTGTTGCTCGGAATCCTGAATCGGCGTGCGCACGACGAACATGTACACGAGCGCGGCGGCAAAGGCGACGCCCGCGCTGATCAGGAACGTGTTGACGAACGAATGCGTCTTGTCCACCACGAGTCCGGTGATGAACGGCGCGAACGAGCCGCCGAAGTATCCGCCAAAGTTCTGGATGCTGCCAAGCGACGCCACCATATGACGGGGCGCGGCCACCGAAACGAGCGCCCACGCCGCGCCGCTCGCCATATTGACGAAGGACATCGCGGCGGACAGATAGACGATCGCCAGCGTGAGATTCGGCGTGAACGCGGCGGGCACGGTAAACAGCGCGCCGCCGATGAGTCCCGAGCAGATCGGCCACTTGCGGCTGCGGATCGGCGCGACGCCGCGCGCCATCAGGCCATCGGCGATAAAGCCCGACGACAGCATGCCGAGCGTGCCCGCGAGATACGGAATGGTCACGACCCAGCCGGTCTTGGCGATCGTCAGATGCCGTTCGTGTTCGAGATCCGCGGGCAACCAGGTGAGATACAGCCACACCATGTAGATAGATCACGCCCATGAAGCCGAAGATCATGCCCCACGTCGTCGACTTGGTGAACAGGCCGCGCCATTCCGCGAAGGTCATGTTGCGTTCGGCGCGCTGCGCGGGTTCGCCTTCGGTCAGATGCGCGAGTTCGGCTTTATCGAGCGTGATATCGCGCCGATTGCGATAGACGATATACCAGCCGATCGCGACCGCAATCCCCAGCGCGCCCATGATGACGAACATGTTGCGCCAACCGAACGACAGCAGCAGGACGGTGAGAATCGGCGGCGCGAGCGCGGGCCCGATCGTCGACGAGGTCACGAAAATGCCGGTCGGCTTGCCGCGTTCGCGCTGCGCGAACCATTCAGAGACGACCTTCGCGCCCGCCGGAAACTGCGGCGCCTCGCCGATGTCGAGCGCGATCCGCGCGACCAGAAACTGCGAGAGCGTGGTGACGAAGCCGCCGAACAACTGCGCGACCGACCACACGAACATGCCCAGCCCGAGCATGACGCGCGCACCGAAGCGATCGAGCATCACGCCGATGGGCAACTGCGAGAACGCATAAGCGAACGAGAACGCGGACAGCAGCAGGCCCATCTGCGAAGCGGATAGGCCGAGTTCCTGCGTCACCGAATGATTGGCGATCGACAGCGTGCTGCGATCCAGATAATTGACGATGCCCGCGAGCGTGAAAAACGTGATCGCGATGACCTGAACCCGCTTCAGGCGCGGTGATTTTTCCAGCATGTACGTCTCCTCCGAATGCTCTTTTGAGTCTTGGAGTGGATGGGAAAGTTATCGGATGAACTGATCGACGTAGTCCGCGCCGAGGCCGACGGATTCGTAGTGCTTGCGGCACATGTCGACCTTGGTGAAGACGTCTTCGTAGCCGGTGTGATTGCCGTACGGATCGCAGTAGTACATGACGCCGTTCACTTGGAAGTAGGTGATCATCTCCTCGACGTCCTCGGGCACGTAGAGCGTGTGCGTTTCGCCGGGCGGCTCGAAGACGTAGCTGCCTTCGGTCGCTTCCCAGTCGTGTTCGAGATAGCGCCAGCGGCCCTTGAGCACCATGCCGTGCACCATCTGCGGATGCCGATGGCGCGACAGCACGCCGGATTTGCGCACGCGCAGCAGGTTCATCCAGTAACCGGTCGACACGTTCAGGCACAGCGGACGGAACCAGACGTTTTCGGCTTGCGGCACCCAGACGCGCTCGTCGGCGGGAATCGCTTCGCCGACGACGATTTCCTTTTGCGCTTCTTTCGGGAAGGGAAGTTGATACGGCGTCATCGCATCCGACGCGGGTTTTGGCGCTGTCACTAGCGCGTCTCATCGTCCATATTGTGGATAGTTTGATCAAATTATGGACAGATGGTCGCGCGAGTGCGTGCGGGTTGTCAAGCCTCGCTTTCGCTGATGCAATCGCGGCTGTCATGACACAAACGAGATCGCCATGCGCGTGCTGTTTCTCTGTAGCCGGAATCGTCTGCGAAGCCCGACGGCGGAAGAAGTGTTCGCCGGACGGCCGGGAATCGAGGTGGCATCGGCGGAACTCGCGCCCGATGCCGCCGAAGTCGCGAAGGCGGAGCACATCGAATGGGCGGAACTCGTCGTCGTGATGGAGCGCGCACACAAGGCCAAGCTCACGCGCAACTTCGGCGCGAGCCTGAAGGGCAAGCGCGTCGTCTGTCTCGATATTCCGGATCGTTACGCGTTCATGCAGCCCGAACTGGTCGAGTTGCTCGAACGCAAAGCCGGACATCTGATGAAGCCGTAAGCGCGCGATCTCACCGGTCGCCGCGCAACGCATCGACGACGATCGACAGCGCCTTCGAATACTCGCGACGGCTCGGATAGAAGATGTGCAGGCCGGGAAAGGTCGGACCAGTCCTGAAGCACCCATCGCAACCTGCCGGTATCGACGTGCGGTTGCGCGAGGTCTTCGGGCACGAAGGCGAGGCCCGCGCCGTCGAGCGCGGCGTTTAGCATCTGATAGACGCCGTTGAAGGTGAGCTGGCCATCCACGCGCACCTGAAGTTCGCGTTTGCCCTTTCTCAGTTCCCACGCGTATTTGCCGCCGCGCGTCGGCAGACGTAGCGTGATGCAGTTGTGTTCGAGCAGATCCTTCGGCTGCTTGGGCACCGGATGCCGGTCGAAGTAAGCGGGCGCGCCGACGATCGCGAGCCGCGCGTCCGGTCCGATCCGCACCGCGATCATGTCCTTCGCCACCTGATCGCCCCAGCGCACGCCGATGTCGTAGCGATCCGCGACGATATCGGTGAGCCCGTAATCCACGACCATTTCGATTTTGATGTCCGGATAGTGCGGCAGCACCTTCGACAGACGCGGCCAGACCACGGTATCGGCGGCATAATCCGTCGTGGTGATGTGGATGGTGCCGGCGGGTTTGTCGCGCGTCTCGACGATGGCGCTCAGCTCGCTCTCGATTTCCGCGAAGCGCGGCGCGATGGTTTGCAGCAGACGCTCGCCCGCCGCCGTCGGCGCGACGCTGCGCGTGGTGCGGCTCAACAACCGTACACCGAGCCGCGCCTCAACCGCGCGCAAGGTATGACTCAGCGCACTCTGCGATACGCCTAGTTGCGCCGCCGCGCGCGTGAAACTGCCCTCGCGCGCCACCGCGATGAAGGCCAGCAAATCGCCGATATCGTTCCGCACCATTGATGAACTCCGCTCATAAGTTCTAGCAGATTCTACGGCCTAGTCCGCCGGGCCGCGCGCGGGGAGAATGATCGTCTGTTCACCGATTCATTTCATTGCAGGAGGAAACATCATGTCGACCAAGCCGACCGCGGCGCGCGATTCGTTCGGCGCCGTCGCGCCGAAGCTCGCCGAACTCAGCGACGAAGTGCTCTTCGGCGATGTCTGGGAGCGCCCGCAACTGTCGAAGCGCGATCGCAGTCTCGTCACCTGCGCGGCGCTGATCGCGCTGGGCAAACCGGAGCAGATGAACTTCCATTTCCCGCGCGCCGTCGAGAACGGCGTCACGCGCGAAGAGCTCATCGAACTCGTCACGCATCTTGCGTTTTACGCGGGCTGGCCCAACGCGATGTCGGCGGTGACGAAGTTCAAGGAGCTCTTTCTCGCCGAATCCGAATCCGAATCCGAATGACCGAGGAGCGAACATCATGCATTTGAAGCGACCCGGCTCGCAGCCGTCCGTCAAAGGCCCGGCCGAATGGTTTACCGGCACGGTGCGTATCGATCCGCTGAACGCGCCGCCGCCGCCCGCGCGCGTGTCGTGCGCTAGCGTCACTTTCGAGCCGGGCGCGCGTTCGAACTGGCATACGCATCCGCTGGGGCAGACGCTGCTCGTCACGGCGGGATGCGGCTGGACCCAGTGCGAGGGCGAAGCGATCGTCGAAATCCGCGCGGGCGACGTGATCTGGTGTCCGCCCGGGCACAAGCACTGGCACGGCGCATCGCCGACGACGTCGATGACGCATATCGCGATTCAGGAAGCGCTCGACGGGAAGAATGTCGAGTGGATGGAGCCCGTCACCGAGGAGCAGTATTTCGCGGGCGCGCCGTCACGGGCTTAAAACCGTGAGAATAAAAAACGGGCCTGCTTTCGCAGGCCCGTTCGCACATCGCGCGGATGAAGCTAAACGCTTAACGCGCCATCATCAGCATATGTACGTTGTGCATTACCCACACGGTGCCGACGCTCACGACGAGCGACATCGCGATCGTGTAGGCGAACGTGCCGAGGTGCCAGCGCTGTCCCTTCGACGTGTTCACGTGCAGGAAGAACACTACGTGCACGATCATCTGCACGGCCGCAAGCACCGCCAGCGCGACCAGCGCGCTTTCGCCCTTGAATGCGCCCGACATCACGCACCAGAATGACGCCACCGTCAGAATCACCGCCAGCACGAAGCCGACGAGATAGCCGGGCACCGTCACATGCGGAACATCGCCGTGATGCGCATCATGGTTGGAATGAGTAGTAGCCATTACGCAACGCTCGCAAGGTAGACGAAGGAGAACACGCAAATCCAGACGATGTCCAGGAAGTGCCAGAACAGGCTGAGACACGCGAGACGGCGCATGCGGCGTTCTTCCGTGCCCGTCTTGAGCAGCATCTGGACGATTAGCACGACCATCCAGATCATGTCCATCGTCACGTGCAGACCGTGCGTGCCGACCAGCGTGAAGAACGCCGACCAGAACGCGCTGCGGCCCGGACCCGCGCCTTCGCTGATCAGATGCGCGAACTCGTGCAATTAGAGGTACAGGAAGCCCGCGCCGAGCAGGAAGGTCACCGCCAGCCACACGAGCGTGAGCCCGCGCTTGTGACGCGTCGCGCTGATCATCGCGAAGCCGAAGGTCAGGCTGCTGGCGAGCAGCAGCGCCGTTTCGTAGGCGACATCGGTCAGGTTGAACAGATCCTTGGCCGTCGGGCCGCCCACCGTCGACAACGCGAACATCGCGAAAGTCGCGAACAGCGACGCGAACAGCACGCAGTCGGTCATCAGGTAGGCCCAGAAGCCGAACACCGATTGCGAATGCACGTGATCGTGGTCGTGCGCATCGTCGTGCGCGTGTTGAGAAGTAAGCGACGACATTAGATAACCTCCACTTCCAGATCGCGAGCGGCGCCGGCCTTGTCGTTCGACTTGGGCGGCGTGTAGCCTTCGGTTGCCATGACCGTCGATGCCGGGATGATGTAGCCCTCGTTCTTGAGGAAGCTGTGCGCGATGATCGTCACCGCCACGCCCGCGAGCGACGCGATGGCGAGCCACCAGATATGCCAGATCAGCGCGAAGCCGAGCACCATGCTGATCAGGCCAACCAGCAGGCCCGCGCTGGTGTTCGACGGCATGTGAATACCCTTGAACGGGCCCTGATACAGGCTCACGCCGGTTTCCTTCGCATGGGAAAAGGCGTCCAGTTCCTTCACTTGCGGCATCCGCGCGAAGTTATAGACCGGCGGCGAGCTCATCGACCATTCGAGTGTGCGGCCGCCCCACGGATCGCCCGTCACATCGCGATACTCCGGCTCGTTGCGGCGCATGACCGACACGACGATCTGCGCGACCTGGAACACCACGCCGACCGCAATGATCGCCACGCCGACGGCGGCCACGATGAAGTACGGCTGCCATGCAGGGTTGTCGTAGTGATTCATGCGACGCGTCGCGCCCATGAAGCCGAGCACGTACAGCGGCATGAACGCCACGAAGAAGCCCACGAACCAGCACCAGAAAGCGCACTTGCCCAGACGCTCGTTCAGCTTGAAGCCGAACACCTTCGGCCACCAGTACTGCACGCCCGCAAAGTAGCCGAACACCACGCCGCCGATGATCGCGTTATGGAAGTGCGCGATCAGGAACAGCGAGTTGTGCAGCACGAAGTCCGCGCCCGGAATGGCGAGCATCACGCCCGTCATGCCGCCGATCGTGAAGGTGATCATGAAGCCGATGGTCCACAGAACCGGCGTCGTGAACTGCACGCGGCCCTTGTACATCGTAAACAGCCAGTTGAAGATCTTCACGCCGGTCGGGATCGAGATGATCATCGTCGCGATGCCGAAGAACGCATTGACGTTCGCGCCCGAACCCATCGTGAAGAAGTGGTGCAGCCACACGAGGAACGACAGCACCATGATGCAGCACGTCGCCCAGACCATCGTCTTGTAGCCGAACAGCGGCTTCTTCGAGAACGTGGCGATGACTTCCGAGTAGATACCGAAAGCCGGCAGAACCAGGATGTAGACCTCGGGGTGACCCCAGGCCCAGATCAGGTTCAGGTAGACCATCGGGTTGCCGCCGCCGCCGTTGGTGAAGAAGTGCATGCCCATGTAACGGTCCAGACCGAGCAGCGCGAGCGCGATGGTCAGGATCGGGAACACGGCCATGATCAGGATGTTCGCGCAGAACGCCGTCCATGTGAACACCGGCAGCTTCATCCAGGTCAGGCCCGGCGCGCGCATCTTGACGATCGTCACGAAGAAGTTCACGCCAGAGAGCAGCGTGCCGACGCCTGCGATCTGCAAGGCCCAGATGTAGTAATCCACGCCGGTATCGGGGCTGAATTGCAGCTCCGACAGCGGTGGATACGCGAGCCAGCCGGTGGTCGAGAACTGGCCGATGAACAGCGACAGGTTCACGAGCATCGCGCCGGCGAACGTCATCCAGAACGACAGCGAGTTCAGCATCGGGAATGCGACGTCGCGCGCGCCGATCTGCAGCGGCACCACGAAGTTGAAGAACGCGACCAGCAGCGCCATCGCCATGAAGAAGATCATGATGGTGCCGTGGGCCGAGAAAATCTGGTCGTAGTGGTGCGGCGGGAAAATGCCCGGCGCATCCATCGCGAGCGCCTGCTGCGCGCGCATCATGACGGCATCGGCGAAGCCGCGCACGAGCATGAGACCCGCGAGGATCAGGTACATCACGCCGATGCGCTTATGGTCCGTGGACGTCAGATACTCGCGCCACAGCCAACCCCATTTGCCGAGTTTGGTGATGAGGACACCCGTAGCCAGCACCATCAGCGCCATGAACGCGGTCGCGCACATGATGATGGGTTCGTGATACGGGATCGCCTCGAGCGTTAATTTGCCGAACATGGCTTACCACTTGGTTGCACAATTTGCGCCGTTGACATCGAACTTGCCGTCGTTGTATTTGGCGACGATGTTATTGAAGAGCTTCGGATCGACGGTCGAGAAGTACTTGACCGGAGCCTTTTCGCTCGGCCGCGCGACGCCTGCATAGACATCCATGCTCAGGTTGTCGGGCGAGCTCTTGACGTTCTTCACCCACGCGTCGAATTCGCCTTGCGACATGGCGAGCGCGCGGAACTTCATGTCGGAGAATCCTGTGCCGCTGTAGTTCGCCGAGATGCCCGCGAAATCGCCCGCGTGATCGGCGATGAGATGCAGCCTTGTCTGCATGCCGGCCATCGCGTAGATCTGGCCGCCGAGTTGCGGAATGAAGAACGAGTTCATCACCGCATCGGACGTGATCTTGAAGTTCACCGGCGTGCCGACGGGGAACGCGACCTGATTGACCGTCGCGATGCCGAGGTCCGGATAGACGAACAGCCACTTCCAGTCGAGCGCGACGACTTCGACGTTGATCGGCTTCACGTTCGATTCGATCGGCTTGTACGGATCGAGCTCGTGCGTAGTCTTCCAGGTGAGGACGCCGAGGAACAGGATGATGAGCGTCGGAATCGTCCAGATGGCGACTTCGATGCCCGTGGAATGCGCCCACTTGGGTGCATAGGTGGCGCTTTTGTTGGACGCGCGATACTTCCATGCGACGAACAGGGTGAGCAGGATCACCGGGATCACGACGATGAGCATCGCGTAGACCGACGTGGCGATCAGCGAGACTTCCGCCTTGCCGATCGCGCCTTTGGAATCCAACATGTGCATCTCGTTCATGTTGCATCCCGCCAGGCAAAGACTGGCGATCAACCCCGATAACAATGGCCTTGCTAAACGTGGAGTATTTTCATTCATTGCATTCGCTGGTTCAGGGAATCGAAGCGTCCCGGAAGAACGCCCACTGGACGGCTTTGCGCCGCGACCGGATCATGCCATGCGGTATTCCCTGAAATGTTGACGAATCATGGAATTTGGTCCCAAACCGTAACGGCTGCGACACCGTGCCGCGACATTTAAGACATCGCACCCTTTACACGCGACCGCCCGCGTGAATTTGCCGCAGCGCGCGTGATGCAAAACTGCTTGACAGCGCTGTTCGAAGTTCCCCGTCAAATTGTCAAATGATGTGCGAGCGTGGCGCGTCTTCACCGTTGCCATTCAAAATGGGCAGCGGACGAGGACGCGTTCCTCGCGGCATCCCGATCCTCAAAAAGACGTGAACGACATGATCAAGACAAAATGGCTCATCAGCGTCGCCGGCCTGCTCGGCCCCGTGCTTGCCCACGCCGGTTGCAAACAGCATTTCCAGACATGGATGGATGCGCTCCATCCGCAGCGCACGCTCGATGTCGAGCACGCGACCTGCACGAGCTGGCCGACAAATCCGCAATACGCGCTCGCGGTGCTGCCGCTGTTTCGCGAGACGGATGCCGCGCCCAAGACCGCGCTCGATCTCGACGTGGTCGTCGCCGATACCCAGACCGGCGCGCTCGTCACGCATCTGTATCGCGAGGATGCGATTCGCACCGACGGCGCGGATTTCATCGATCTGGCGATCGATACGGCGTCGTATCCCGTCGCGCCCGATCGTCAGGCGTTCGGCGTGCGCATGAGCCGTCAGGCCGCGCCCGGCCCGCAACTCGCGGGCAGCACGGTGTTGAGCCTGTACGTGATGGACGGCGAATTGCTGCGTCAGGTGCTCGACGGCTTCACGGTCGTATCGGCGCAAGGCCGCTGGGACGGCAAATGCAAGGGCTATTTCGATTCGACGTCGCGTTCCATCGGCATGGCGGAACCGGGCGCGCAAGGGTTCGCCGCGCTGCAGGTGTCCGAGAAGCGCGCACGCACGGTCAGCCCCATGGCGAACGGCGCGTGCACGAGCCATGCGGGGGTATCGAAGGAACGGGAATTCGCGCTCGATTACAGCGATGGCGTGTATGAAATGCCGTCGGAAAAAAGCGCGGCTGAGAATTATTTTCTAATACTAAGTTACATCGACGAGTCTTGACATTCGTCAAACTCGAAAACATTTCGCATCCCGTCACAGTCCTTTTCACGAGATTCGCGTCAAATGGCGCGAATTGTCGCAGCGATCACGCAGCGATTGCGCGTACCCTCTCGCAAGCGCTGCGCCCTGACTCGACTCATGAGCGCCAGCATGACTTCAAGCCTCAAATCGAGATACAGGACATGAACCGAAATCAAGCCGAAATCGACGCCTTGTCGGCACTGCGCGCGCCCGCGATGAAGCCGTTGGTGATCCGTGGACGCACGCTGCTGCCGATCGTGCAGGGCGGCATCGGCGTCGGCATTTCCGCGCATCGGCTGGCGGGCAGCGTCGCGCGCGAAGGCGCGGTCGGCACCATCGCGAGCATCGATCTGCGGCATCATCATCTCGATCTGCTGGCGTTCTGCAAGGCGGATCCGACGCGCGAGACTCTGGAGCGCGCGAACCTCGTCGCGCTGGAACGCGAGATTCGCGCGGCGCGCAAGTTATCGCAAGGGCGCGGCATGATCGCCGTCAACGTGATGAAGGCGGTGCGCGCGCATGCCGATTACGTACGCGTCGCGTGCGAGCAGGGCGCGGATGCCATCGTGATGGGCGCGGGTTTGCCGCTCGATCTGCCCGATCTGACGCACGGCCACGATATCGCGCTGATTCCGATTCTGGCCGACAGTCGCGGCGTCGCGCTCGTGCTGAAGAAGTGGATGAAGAAAGGCCGTCTGCCCGATGCGATCGTGATCGAGCATCCCGCGCACGCGGGCGGCCATCTCGGCGTCACCGATTTCGCGGATATGGGCCACGCGCGCTTCGAGTTCGAACGCGTGCTGACGGAACTCGACGCCGTGTTCGCGACGCTCGGCATCGCGCGGGCGGACGTGCCGGTGATCGTCGCGGGCGGCATCAACAGTCACGAAGCCGTGCGCGCGGCGCTGGCGGCGGGCGCGGACGGCGTGCAGGTGGGCACGTCCTTCGCCGTCACCGAGGAAGGCGACGCGCATCCCGAGTTCAAGCGCGTGCTGACCGAAGCGCAGCCGGACGATATCGTCGAATTCGTCAGCGTGACGGGCCTGCCCGCGCGCGCCGTGAAAACGCCGTGGCTTATGCGCTATCTGAAGAACGAGGACCGCATCCGCACGAAGATCGGCGCGCGCCAACAGCCGTGTCCGCAGGCGCTGGAATGTCTGAGCGTGTGCGGCTTGCGCGACGGCATCGAGAAATTCGGACACTTCTGTATCGATACGCGTCTGGCGGCGGCGCTGCGCGGCGAAGTCGGCAACGGGCTGTTTTTTCGCGGACGCGAAACGCTGCCGTTCGGCGCGGCCATCCGCAGCGTGCGCGAACTGATCGACTTGCTACTGACGGGCGTGGCCCGGCCGGCGGCGGTTTGAAATAGCGCGTTTCGATATCGCGCGGCGCGTCGGGGCATCGTCCGATGGCCAACGCCGCGCGATGCGCCTACGCTGACCGGATCAACGGAGCGTCGATACCATGTCCAAACGATTTCCCCTGAATCCGAAGCATCCCGAACGCAATTGCTGGGGCTGCGATCACTATTGCAGCACCGACGCCATGCGCTGCGGCAACGGGTCGAGCCGCACGCAGCATCCCGCCGAACTGATGGGCGAGGATTGGTACGAGTTCGGCGAATGGGGGCTCGATGTCGAGGCGGGCGCGAAGTCGATTACGCTTGCGGCGGGGAAATAAGGCGCTTCACTTCACAATATCGCCGATGACGACTTCGATCGTCTCGCCGCGTCGCACGAGCAGGCCGCTGCCGCCGCTCAAATCGCCCGCCACGGCTTGCGCGCCGCCCGATGCGGACACGCGCGCCACGATGCTGATACGCGTGAAATCTGACAGACGGCGCTCCGGCGTCATCGCCATCGAATCATCGAGTTCGACCGACGCGGGCAGTTGATCCGCCCGCAGGCGTGCGACCGCGAGCGGCATGCGATTGCCGTCGTCGCCGAGCGCGTAGACGAACACCGTGTCGCCGGCGTGGACGCGATTCGCGAGTGCCGGATTCAGGCGCACGGCGATATGCATGCGCTTCGCCGCCATCTCCCGCGACTGCTCGATATTGCGCCGCGCCTGCTTCGCGATGCCGGGATCGACGCCCGGCGCATGTTCCAGCCGTTCCCAATAGCCGATCGCGCCCGCGAGATCGCGCCGGTCGAGCGCGGCCGATGCCGCGAGCGCTAGCGCCTTCGGATGATCCGGCGCGATCGCGAGCGCCGCTGCGACGTTCTGCATAGGCGCGCCGCTCAATTCGCCGCCGTTCGCGCTTGCCAGCGCGTCGGCGTAATCGGCGAGCAGGTCGGCGTCGCGCGGCTTCGATTCGAGCGCGTGGCGATAGGCGGCGGCATCGCGCGGGCGCTCGAGGGCGTCGTAGGAACGCGCGAGCATCGTCCGGTTCGTGACGCAAGCGTTCGGCCAGCCGGCTGACGACGATGTCGAGCGACGCGGGCGCGTCGTCCGATGCCGGGCGCTCGCCCATGACGAGCGCCATCGGCTCGCCGAGCCGCATGTAGAGCGACAACGCGCACAGCGGCAGCAGCGCGATCAACGCGCCCGCGAGCGCCGCATGCCGCGATGTCCGCACCGCGCCGCCATCGGCGCTTCGCAACAAAGGCGTCACGATGCAACCGAGCGCGACGAGCGTCATCGCGGCGGCAATCAGCCAGAACGCGATCATGTTTGCGTCTCTCCGTTCGCCGCTGCATCGATGTGATCGACGCGATCGATGCGACCACGCGCGCGCCGCACTTATCGCGTCAGCGCGACGCCGCCCAGCAGCAACGCCGCGAGCGGGCCGAACCAGAGCGACCACGTGACCGGTTTCATCGGCGGCCGATAGAGCACGAAATCGCCGTAGCGCTTCACCATGTACGCGCGAATCTGCTCGTCGCTGGCGCCCCGTGCGACTTGCTGCGACTTGCTCGCGCACGCGCGCGCAGATCGGCGGCGATCGGCGCGTTCGAATCCGCAACGCTCTGGTTCTGGCAGACCACGCAGCGCAAGCCCTCGGTCAGTTGCCGGATGCGGGCCTCGGTATCGGCATCGGCGTGGGCGCTGCCCGCGAGCAGCGTCAGCAGCGAGGCGAGCGCGATCGATGCTTTAGCCACGCTGGGCCTCCCGTTGCAGTTGTCCGACGAGCGGCAGGATCACCGTATCGAGCGTCTTGCGCGTGAGCGGCCCGGCGAGCCGGTAGCGCACCACGCCCGCGCGATCGATCACGAAAGTCTCCGGCACGCCGTACACGCCGAAGTCGATGCCCGTGCTGCCGTCGCGATCCACCAGCGTTGTGCGATACGGATTGCCTGCATCGGCGAGCCATTGCTGCACGGGCGCGCGTTCGTCGCGATAGTTGAGGCCGTAGATCGGCGTCTTGCCGCGCGCCGCGAAATCCATCAGCACGGGATGTTCGTCGCGGCACGCCTCGCACCACGACGCCCACACATTGAGTACCAACACCTGTCCGCGCAGCGTATCCGACGACACCGTGTGCGGCGATCCATCGAGTCACGGCAAATCGAACGCGGGCGCGGGTTGCCCGACGAGCGCGGACGGCAGCTTGCGCGGATCGTGCCGCAAGCCGCTGGCGAGCAGCGCGACCAATGCCGCGAACACGATCAGCGGAAGGAGAAAGCGCTTCATCGTCCGGTCTCGCCCAAGGTCGGCAGTTTTGCGGGTTCGGCCGATGTCACGCGCGCCGTCATGCTTCGCCGTCGCGTGGCAGCGAGCAGACCACCCGCCGCCATCAGGATGCAACCGGCCCAGATCCAGCGCACGAACGGCTTGATCTGGATGCGCAGCGTCCACGTCTTCGCGCCCGGCGCGCGGTCCATCGTGACGTAGAGATCGCGCAGCACGCCCTGATCGATGGCGGCTTCGGTCGTCTGCGTATCGGATAGCGTGAAATCGCGTTTCTCCGGATAGAGCGTCGCGAGCGGCGCATCCTGTTCGATCGAATAGCCCTTCACCAGCGTCACGCCGACGATAAACACCCCGACGCCCGCATGCGCGATCCACATGCCGGCGATCGCGCGCGGCACGCGCCGCCCGATATGTTTGCGCACGCTCGACGCGACGCTTGCGAACGTTCACGCCGCCAGCAGGATGCCGAGGCTCACGAGCGGCCGCCAGTCGCCGAGCGCGAACGGCAGCAGCAACGCGGTCGCGACCGCGACCGCCGCCGCCCATCGCAGGCGCGCGGCCAGTTCGGGCAGACGCGCGCGCCGCCAGTGCGCGAGCGGCGCCGCGCCCATCAGAAAGACCGCGGGCGTCATCAGCGGAACGAACACGCTGTCGAAGTACGGCGCGCCGACGGAAATCTTGTCGAGGCCGAGCGCGTCGAGCGCCATCGGATAGAGCGTCCCGAGCATCACCGATGCAACCGCCACCAGCAGCAACAGGTTGTTCGACAACAGCAGCGATTCGCGCGATACGGCATCGAAGCCCGCGTCCGACGCGAGACGCGCCACGCGAACAGCGCGAGTATGAAGATGCCGCGCGCCGGATCGGACGCGAAGCCGTGCACCGACGTGACGACGCCCGAGCGCACCAGAAAGGTTCCGAGCAGCGACAGCGCGAATGTGACGATGGCGAGCAGCCCACTCCACGCGGCGAACGCGCCGCGCGGTCGCCGCGAGCGAATGGATCAGCGCGGTGCCCGCGAGCCACGGCATGAACGATGCGTTTTCGACCGGGTCCCAGAACCACCATCCGCCCCAGCCAAGTTCGTAGTACGCTCAGCCGCTGCCGAGCATGATGCCCAGCGTCAGAAACGCCCACGCCGCAAGCGTCCACGCGCGCGCGGTGCGGGCCCAGCGCGCATCGAGTTCGCCCGATAACAACGCCGACACCGCGAATGCGAACGCCACCGAAAAGCCGACATAGCCCATATACAGCAGTGGCGGATGCACGACCATGCCTGGATCCTGCAACAGCGGATTGAGACCGCGTCCGTCCATCGCGGCGGGCAGCAGGCGCACGAACGGATCGGACGTGAGCAGCATGAACAGCAGAAAGCCCGCGTCGATCCAGCTCATCACGGCGAGCACGCGCGCGGTCGTCGCGAGCAGCTGGCGCTTCGTGAAGCAGGAGATGGCGAGCATCCACAGCGTCAGCAGCGCGGACCACAGCAGCAGCGAGCCTTCGTGGCCGCCCCAGACGGCGGTCGCGCGATAGATCGCCGGCAAGGACGCCTGCGAATTTTCGACGACGTAGATCAGCGAGAAATCGCGGTCGATGAACGACCACGCGAGGCAGCCGAACGCCAGCATCACGAAGCCGCATTGCGCGCGCGGCAGGCACGGCGATACGCATCCAGCGCTCGTTGCGACGCCGCGCGCCGAGCATCGGCAGCACGCTGGCGACGAGCGCGAGCAACCACGCGAGAATCAGCGCGAAATGACCGATTTCGGAGATCATTTGCGCACCCCGGATGGCGCGGCGGCTTCGCGCATCATCTGCGTGATTTGCGGCGGCGTGTATTTTTCGTCGTGCTTCGCGAGCACTTCGTCCGCGTGAAAACGGCCGTCCGCGCCGAGCGATCCCTGCGCGACGATGCCGCTGCCTTCGCGGAACAGATCGGGCAGCGCGCCCGCATAGACCACCGGAATCGACGCCACGCGATCGGCGACGACGAAGCGCACCGTGCGGCCATCGACATCGTGTGTGAGCAAGCCGCGCTCGACCATGCCGCCGAGCCGGAAACGCTGCGATGCGGGCGCGCGATGCGCCGCGATCTCGCCGGGACTGACGAAGAACATTACGTTGGCGCGAAACGCGTCGAGCACGAAGGCGCTCGCCAGCGCGACGCTGAGCAGCCCGCCCGCGATCAGCGCGAATCTGCGATAACGCGCCTTCACGCGTCGTCTCCGTTCGCGCGCCGCAACGCCTGATGGACGATCCACGCTTCCGCGCCGAGCAGCACGAAAGTGACGACGAATGCGGCGCATAGAATCGCGTTCATGCCGCGCCCTCCGTCAGCCGCGATGCGCCGTCGCGCGAGATCGCGCGCTCGCGTTCGCGCATGATGACGCGCACCCGCGCGAACGCGACGGCGGCGCTGTAGGTCCAGAAGCCGAGCGTCATCACGAGAATGCCGCACAGCATCGACGCGCTCATCGAGACGCCGCTGCCGAACGACAGCGACGGCCCCTGATGCAGCGTGTACCACCACTGTACGGAAAAATAGATCACCGGCACGTTCACCACGCCGATCAGCGCGAGCACCGAGGCCGCGCGATCGGCGCGATCCGTGCATCGGCCGCCGTCGATGGCCGCGTGCAGCGACAGATAGCCGACGTAGAGAAACAGCAGGATCAGCTCGGAAGTGAGGCGCGCGTCCCAGACCCACCAGGTTCCCCAGGTCGGCTTGCCCCACAGCGCGCCGGTGATCAGCGCGATCGCCGTGAACAGCGCGCCGGTTGGGGCGCGCGCGCCATCATCGCGGACAGGCGGGCGTTGAGCGTCAGATGCAGCGCACCGTAGGCGGCCATCAGCACGTAGAGGAACATCGACATCCACGCGGCGGGAACGTGCACGAACATGATGCGATAGACGTCACCTTGCACCGCATCGACGGGCGCGATCGCGAGGCCGCACGCCATCAGCACGGCCGATGCCACCGCGAGCCACGGCGTGAGCCGCGCGGCAAGACGGTCGAAGCGGCGTGGCGAGGCGTATCGATACCAGTTGATGCGAGTCATGAACGGCTACTCCAGCGATAAGCGCAGCGCCGCCGCACTCGCCCACGGGCAGAGCCACCCGGCAAGACAGAGCGACGCCGCCAGCAGCGACAGATTGGCCTGCGCGCGGGCGATATCCAGCGCCGCATCGGCCGCGCCGACGCCGAAGATCAGCACCGGCACGTAGAGCGGCAGGATCAGCAGCGCCAGCACGATGCCGCCGTCGCGCACGCCGAGCGTGAGCGACGCGCCCATCGCGCCGATCAGGCTCAGCAGCGGCGTGCCGAGCAGCAGCGACGCCATCAATTTGCCGATGGCGCGCGCATCGAGCCCATATTCGAGTGCGACCAGCGGCGCGATCAGCGTCAGCGCGAGGCCGCTGGCGATCCAGTGCGCGACGATCTTCGCCAGCACGATGGCCGCGAGCGGTTGCGGCGACAGCAGCATCTGTTCGAGCGTGCCGCTGGCAAAGTCGTTGCCGAACAACTGTCCCGCCGACAAGAGCGCCGCGAACAGCGCCGTCACCCACAGCACGCCGGGCGCGATTGTGGCGAGCAGCTTCGCATCCGGTCCGATGCCGAGCGGAAACAGACTGGCGGCGAGCACGAAAAACAGCAGCACGCCGAGCGTGACCGTGCGGTTGCGCCAGGTCAGCATCAGTTCGCGCCGGACGATATGCAACATCAGGCGCAGCATGGCGCGCTCCGGGCGAAATGCAGGTGGCGGGTGCGGGCGGCATCCGTCGCGAGCGGCCGATGGGTCGCCGCGACGACCGTGCCGCCATGCCGCGTGTGCGTATCGATGCACGCCGCGAACCAGACGCAGGCAAGGTCGTCGAGCGAATCGGTGGGTTCGTCGAGCAGCCAGAGCGGCTTGCCGTCCAGCACCAGACGCGCCAGCGCGACGCGCCGCCGTTGCCCGCGCGACAAACGGTCGACCCGCACATGACGCAGCCCGGCGAGCCCCGCGTCTTCGAGCACGGACTGCTCCGGCGATGATCGCAACGCGCCGCCGAGCAGACCGGCGAAGCGCAGATTTTCCGCCACGCTCAGCTCGCCGCTCAGACCGTTGGCGTGGCCGAGGAAAGCGAGATCGCGCCGGAAGCGCGCGGGATCGTCGCGCAGACGCATGCCGCGCCAGCGCACGTCGCCGCGCGCGGCGGGCAGCAGACCGGCCAGCGCTGCCATCAGCGTGCTCTTGCCGCTGCCGTTCGCGCCGTGGATCAGCAGCACGCATCCGGCGTCGGCATCCAGCGTGACGTTTTCGACGATCGTGCGGCCGCCGCGCGCGACATCGAGTTGCGTCGCGCTCAGCATCGCGTATCGGCCGGGAAAGCGTGTGCGGCGCCGGTCATGGTTTGGAAGCCGTCTGTTTGGGCGCGTCGAGCTCCGCCTTCGTTATGTCCGGCAACTGATGCGCGATGCCCTTGTGACAATCGATGCAGGTCTTTTCGCCCGTCTCCAGAAACCGCTGATGCGCCGCTTGCGCGCGCGGACTCTGTCGCGTGAAGTCCATATATTCGAACGAATGGCAATTGCGGCATTCGAGCGAATCGTTGGCCTTGAAGCGCGCCCATTCGTGCTCCGCGAGTTCCAGACGCTTCGCCTGAAATTTCTCGCGCGTGTTCACCGTGCCGAAAATCTTCGCCCACACTTCCTTGGACGCCTGCATCTTCCGGGCGATCTTGTTGGTCCAGTTGTGTGGAACATGACAGTCCGAACACTTCGCATGAAAGCCCGAGCGGTTGCTGTAGTGAATCGTGCTTTTCAACTCTGCATAAGTGTTGTCATGCATCTCATGACAGCCCGTACAGAAGGCTTCGGTGTTCGTCAGTTCCATCGCCGTATTGAACGCACCCCAGAACACCACGCCGGCGATAAAGCCGCCGAGCGTGAGAAAGCCCAGGCTGTAATACAGACTCGGTCGCATGTCCGATCCTAAGCACCTTCTTGGCCGGCCCCGGCACAGGACTTTAGACTTGGCACAGCAGTAGCGAGTGTTCTCACCGTGTGTCCAGGCGCTGGTTCCCATGCGATCCGCGCTTTCTCGCCTACCTCGGTAACGGTCCCCTTCGGCTTACTCCGGCCCGCTGCGCGGCCGGTTTAGGGCCGTTCAGGCAACCCGCAGGTGATTCGCGAAACGACCTTGCACGCCTCATCGCTTTGTTCGTTATTCGGCCCTACGCCAGTCAGCACTCCCGTCTCCAACCACGCACTCGCCGATCATCTGTCCGCAGGCAGCGGCGTGCAACGCAAAACGTCGACTCGTGCAGCACGTAACCCGATGACGACTTCGCTCGCCACGGCGAGCGAAGTCGTCGCGGAGAAGCGGGTGTGCGAAATGCGGACATACGCGAACACACGACGGCGGCAAGCCCTGCGAAAGCGATTGGGCGCACCGAAACGCTGACCGAGGTAGGGCCAAATAACGATAAAAGCGATAACGTATTCGAGGTCGTTTCGCTGATCACCTGCCGGTGGCCCACACGGCCCTAAACCGGCCGCGCGAGCGGGCCGGAGTAAGCCGAAGGGGACCGTTACCGAGGTGGGCGAGAAAGCGCTGATCGCATGGAAACCAGCGCCCAAAAACACAGTGAGAGCACTCGCTACTGCTGTGCCAAGTCTCTAGTCCTGTGCCGGGGCCGCTCAAGAAGGTGCTTAGGATCGGCAAGCGGCTTTCTTTGGTCACTTTCTTTGCCGCCGCAAAGAAAGTGACCCCACCGCCGGGGAGGCGGCTACTGAAAACACAGCGCGACAACACAACCATAGCAACAACAACAACAAAGACCGGCAATCGCCAAGCAACAAAAATCGCTCAACAAATGCCGGCCAGACTCTCACCTACAAAACCCGATCAAACCCCAAGCGCAAGCGGCGATTACTGACAGGCTTCGCACTCATCAAACCCGGGATCACCGAGCCGCATCATGCAAACGGGACCATCGGCTTCAGGCGCGGCCTCGACGGCAGGCGCAGTCGCTGCTGCGGCGTTAAAACCGCCATTGCCCGACGAAGAGGAGGAGGAGGAGGACGAAGCGCCACCCGTCGCGCCGCCGCCAAAGCCGTCGTTCGAACCACCGTCGCCCGAAGGCACCGCATTGAGCGCACCGTGCGCCACGGTCGACTTCTCGACGTGCGTCGCCGCCATCGTACGAAGGTAATAGGTCGTCTTGAGACCGCGAATCCACGCCAGCTTGTAGACCTCGTCGAGCTTCTTACCCGACGCGCCCGCCATGTAGATATTCAGCGATTGCGCCTGATCGATCCACTTCTGACGACGCGAAGCCGCTTCCACGAGCCACTTCGGATCGACTTCGAACGCCGTGGCGTAGATCGCACGCAGATCGGCCGGAATACGGTCGATGCGCGACAGCGTGCCGTCGAAGTACTTCAGGTCCGAGACCATCACTTCGTCCCACAGACCGCGTGCCTTCAGATCGCGCACGAGGTAGTCGTTGACGACCGTGAATTCGCCCGACAGATTCGACTTCACATACAGATTCTGGAACGTCGGCTCGATACACGCCGACACGCCGATGATGTTCGAAATCGTCGCCGTCGGCGCGATCGCCACGCAGTTCGAATTGCGCATGCCGAAGGTCGAGATACGCAAACGCAGCGATGCCCAGTCCATCGATTCCGACGAATCCACTTCGACATAACCGCCGCGCGCGTCGGCCAGCAGCTTCAGCGAATCCTGCGGGAGGATGCCGCGATCCCACAGCGAGCCGCGATACGTCGCGTAACGGCCGCGCTCTTCCGCCAGTTCCGTCGATGCGTAGTACGCGTAGTAGCACACCGCTTCCATCGAACGATCCGCGAACTCGACCGCTTCGCCCGACGCGTACGGCGTGCGCAGCAGATGCAGACAGTCCTGGAAGCCCATGATGCCCATGCCCACCGGACGATGCTTCAGGTTCGAGTTACGCGCCTTCGGCACCGCGTAGTAGTTGATGTCGATCACGTTGTCGAGCATGCGCATCGCGACGCTGATGGTGCGCTTCAGCTTGTCGTGATCCAGCGCGTACGAACCGTCGGCCTGCTTCACCATATGCGCGACGAGGTTCACCGAGCCCAGGTTGCACACGGCGATTTCCGTCTCGCTCGTGTTCAGCGTGATTTCCGTGCAAAGGTTCGACGAATGCACGACACCGACGTGCTGCTGCGGCGAACGTACGTTGCACGGATCCTTGAACGTGATCCACGGATGGCCGGTTTCGAACAGCATGCCCAGCATCTTGCGCCACAGTTGCGCGGCCGGCAGCTTCTTGAACAGCTTGATCTCGCCGCGCGCCGCTTTCTCTTCGTAAGCGACATACGCCTTTTCGAAGTCCGCGCCGAACAGGTCGTGCAGGTCCGGGCAGGTCGACGGCGAGAACAGCGTCCAGTCGCCGCCTTCGACGACGCGCTTCATGAACAGATCGGGAATCCAGTTCGCCGTGTTCATGTCGTGCGTGCGGCGACGGTCATCGCCCGTGTTCTTGCGCAGTTCGAGGAATTCCTCGATGTCCAGGTGCCACGATTCCAGATACGCGCACACCGCGCCCTTGCGCTTGCCGCCCTGATTCACCGCGACGGCCGTATCGTTCACGACCTTCAGGAACGGCACCACGCCCTGCGACTTGCCGTTGGTGCCCTTGATGTGCGAACCGAGAGCGCGCACGCGCGTCCAGTCGTTGCCCAGACCGCCCGCGAACTTCGACAGCAGCGCGTTTTCCTTCAGCGCCTCGTAGATGCCGTCGAGATCGTCGGCGACCGTCGTCAGATAGCACGACGACAATTGCGAGCGATGCGTGCCCGAGTTGAACAGCGTCGGCGTCGACGACATGAAGTCGAACGACGACAGCACGTTGTAGAACTCGATGGCGCGCGCTTCGCGGTCGATTTCGTTCAGCGACAGACCCATCGCGACGCGCATGAAGAATGCCTGCGGCAATTCGATGCGCGTGCCTTCGACGTGCAGGAAGTAGCGGTCGTACAGCGTCTGCAGGCCGAGGTAGCCGAATTGCAGATCGCGGCCGGCGTCGAGCGCGGCGCCCAGACGCTTCAGGTCGAACTGTTGCAGCTTGTCATCGAGCAGGCCGGCTTCGACGCCGCGCTTGATGAACTGCGGGAAGTATTCGGCGTAGCGCTCGCCCATGTCGGCTTGCGTCACTTCGCCTTCGAGAATTTCGCGGCGGATCGTGTGCAGCAGGATGCGCGAGGTGACCTGGCTGTACGCCGGGTCCTTTTCGATCATCGTGCGCGCGGCGAGAATGGCCGAGTCGTAGACCTGCGACATCGGCACGCCGTCGTACAGGTTCTTCACCGTTTCGGCGACGATCGGATCGGCGCTCACGGCGTCGCCGAGGTTCGCGCAGGCGGAGACGATCAGCACCTTGAGCGCGTCCATGTCCAGCGGGCGCGTGATGCCCTGATCCGTCACGTTGATCAGGCCTTCGTGCGACTGCGCGTTCTGCGTCTGCGCGCGCTCTTGCGAACGCTGCTGCGTGCGCTTCTCGCGATACAGCACGTAAGCGCGCGCGACGTTGTGCTCGCCGCCGCGCATCAGCGCGAGTTCGACCTGATCCTGAATGTCTTCGATATGGAACGTGCCGCCGTGCGGACGGCTGCGCACCAGCGCGCGCACGACGGCTTGCGTCAGTTGCTCGACGAGTTCGCGCACGCGCGGCGAAGCCGCGCCCTGCCCGCCATTGACGGCGATGAACGCCTTCGTCACGGCGATCGCGATTTTCGTCGGCTCGAACGACACCACGCTTCCGTTGCGACGGATGACCTTGTAGTCGGCAAACGTCGTGTTCGGCGCCAGCGCCTGGGCTGCGTCGTGCGCGCCGCTCATCGGCTGCGCGGATGCGCCTTCGTAGGAAGTCGTCGCGTTTTCGGTGGTTTGCATGTGCAAAACTCCAATGTTCGAATTGATGCGGATGGACCGCGGATTTATCAGTTATGTCGCGCGCCCGCGAGTTGCCTCACGATGGACGCACGATGATTTGGCGATGAAGGCAGCAGGCCGGAAACGCGAATCGCGGCGCCGTCGGCCCGCATTGTTATTGGCGACTCATGCGGTGCCCGCGTTGGCGCGCGGTGTCGGTCGACGCAATTCACGTTCACTTGCATGCATTCTTCACTGTGCTGCTCGCTGGCGCTCAGTGCGCTTGCGAGGCCTCTCTCCAAGGATCGAAACCGCCGCACGCACCACCCCGGGCCAGCCAGACTGCTCACTGCCGGAAAGCCGGCGGCGCCGGCTCATGGGAGCGGGCGCCGCCTTCACAACACAAGATCTAGTGCAAACTACGTCTGTCGGCACCAAGTATAGTGGACAACCGCACACTCTCAAAAAGTTTTATTTGCCTGATTTCTGCCCGCATGGGGTTGACTTTCGTTCTGCCCAAACGCGGCAAGGCCTCGCGCGCGACGCTGCTGCGCCGCAACGAGAAAGACCTTACGCCGCGCCGGATGATGACTCAGTCGTGTGACTGAAATGGGAAAAAGGATGGCGGCAACGCGCTCTCGTGACGCAGCCGTTGCCAGTCGAAGTGCGGGCCCGGATCGGTCTTGCGACCCGGCGCGATGTCCGAGTGACCGGCGAGCGCATCGATCGGATAGCGCTTGACGACGATACGCACCAGCGCCGCCAGCGCGTCGTATTGCGCATCCTCGAACGGCACATGATCGCTGCCTTCGAGCTCGATGCCGATCGAAAAATCGTTGCAGCGCTCGCGCCCGAAGAACGACGACACGCCCGCATGCCACGCGCGTTCGTCGCAGGAAACGAACTGTTCGATCGCGCCGCCGCGGCGAATCACGAAGTGCGCCGACACGCGCGTGCCGCGCAGATGATCGAAGTACGGATGCGCGTCGTGATCGAGCGTGTTGAGGAAGAACCGGGCGATCGAGTCGGTGCTGAAATCGTCCGGCGGCAGACTGATGTTGTGCACGACGATAAGCGTCGGCACCGCGCGATCGGGACGCGCCTCGAAGTTCGGCGACGGCAGACGCGTCGCGCTCGTGAGCCAGCCGTCGCCGTCGATGTGAGGATCGCGACGGCCCGGCGCGCGCGGCGCGTTCATCGCGCGTCGCGGCCCGTGGGACGAGCGGCGTAGCGCCGCGCGTGACCCGCGGAGCAGAAGCACTGACCGGCCGCGACGATGGCATCGCTGCTCGGCATATGCACGCCGCATTGCGCGCAGCGGACCAGCGGATCGGCGAGTTGCGGCGGCGCGCTCGGCGCGGCGTTGGGGTTCGCGCCGGCGCCTGCGCCGTTACGCGTGCGCGCGGATGCGCCGCCCGCCGTGCGATCGCCGGCTTGCGCGCGTGCGTTCGCGCGACGCAGCTTCTTGAGAAGCCATTGCGTCGCAAAGAAAATGACGATCAGAAGGATGAAGTTTCGCATCGGGTTCGGCGGATTCAGTGCGTTCGCTCAAACCACCGCGCGATGCAGCAGCACTTCGAACACGAAGCGGCTGCCGACATAAGCCAGCAGCAACGCGACGAACGAAGCCAGCACCCAGCGCAGCGCGGCGCGACCGCGCCAGCCGGAGATGCGGCGCGCGGTCAGCAGCGCGCCGAACATCAGCCATGAGAGAAACGCGAAGACGGTCTTGTGATCGAAGCGCAGCGCGCGATCGACCAGTTGTTCATTGAAGGCGATGCCCGAGACGAGCGTGAGCGTCAAAAGCACGAAGCCCGCGCCGATCAGACGGAACAGCAGCTTTTCGAGCGTGAGAAGCGGCGGCAATGCGTCGAGCCAGCTCGACAGCCAGCCGCTGTTGTCCGCGTGGCGCAGCGCAGAGCCGCGCATGCGTTGCAGACGGCGCTCGAGCAGCAGCATGAGGATGGCATGCAGCGCCGCGATGGCAAACAAGCCATACGCGATATTCGCGATCAGAAAGTGCAGCTTGAACATCGGCGCGGCGGAATACGACAGCACGCGCACGCCGCCGAACACGAGCGGCATCAGCGACGCCACGCACGCGAGCGGCAGCACAAGGAGACGCAGGCCGTCGAGCGGAAAGAAAAAGCTTTCGATCCAGTAGATGCCCGCGCCGAGCCAGAACATCGCCGAGAGCGCGAACGCGAAGCCGAAGATCATCGCGTTCTGGGGAAAGATCGTGGTGTGCAGCAGCACGCCGTGCACGAGCAACGCTATAAATAGCAGCGCGCGCGTCGCGCCGCCCATGCCCGCCGATTTCGAGCGCGGCTCGACCGGCGCCATGCCCGCGGGCACGCCCGCCAGCGCCGGCTCCACGGCCGTGTGACGATGCGCGCGCCAGCCCGCTACGGCGAGTCCGCCGTAGAGAAGCGCAGTGAGGGCATACAGTACAATATCCATGTTCGAAGTTTACACTAGGCCCCAGTCTCGCGACGTCTTCCCCCTTGCGCCAACGCGGGGCACGGCATCGTCGCGACACGGCTCAAGGCCCCCATTCTCTACCGTTTTCCCATGCTCGATAACCTCACTCAACGGATGGCGCGCGTCGTCAAGACGCTGCGCGGCGAGGCCCGGCTCACCGAGGCCAACACGCAGGAAATGCTGCGTGAAGTACGTCTCGCGCTGCTCGAAGCCGACGTGGCCCTGCCCGTCGTGCGCGAGTTCATCGCGAAAGTGAAGGAAAAGGCGCTCGGCGAAGAAGTGCTGTCGAGCCTGTCGCCGGGCCAGGCGCTCGTCGGCGTGGTGCAGAAGGAACTCACCGCGGTCATCGGCGGCGACTACGAAGGCAAGGCCGTCGAGCTGAATCTCGCGGTCGCGCCGCCCGCCGTCATCCTGATGGCCGGTCTGCAGGGCGCGGGCAAGACGACGACTACCGGCAAGCTCGCCAAGCTGCTGCGCGAGAAGAGCAAGAAGAAGGTGCTCACCGTTTCCGTCGACGTGTACCGCCCCGCCGCTATCCGTCAGTTGCAGACGGTGACGGAACAGGTCGGCGCGGATTTTTTCCCGTCGCAGCCGGACCAGAAACCCGCCGATATCGCGCGCGCCGCGATCGACTGGGCCAAGCGTCATTATCACGATGTGGTGATCGTCGACACGGCCGGCCGTCTCGGTATCGACGAAGCGATGATGAAGGAGATCAGCGAGCTGCACACGCTGCTGAAACCCGCTGAAACGCTGTTCGTCGTCGACGCCATGCTCGGTCAGGACGCGGTCAACACCGCGAAGGCGTTCAACGACGCGCTGCCGCTGACCGGCGTCGTGCTCACCAAGCTCGACGGCAATTCGCGCGGCGGCGCGGCGCTTTCCGTGCGCAACGTCACCGGCAAGCCGATCAAGTTCGTCGGCGTCGCGGAAAAGCTCGACGGCCTCGAAGTGTTCCATCCGGATCGCATGGCGAACCGGATTCTCGGCATGGGCGACATTCTCGCGCTCGTCGAGGAAGCGCAACGCGGCGTCGATACCGCCGCCGCGCAAAAGCTCGCCGACAAGGTCAAGAAGGGCGGCGACTTCGACCTGAACGACTTCAAGGCGCAGCTCGCGCAGATGAAGAACATGGGCGGCCTCTCGTCGCTGATGGACAAGCTGCCCGCGCAGTTCCAGCAAGCCGCGCAAGGCGCGAACATGAACAACGCGGAAAAGCAGATGCGCCGCATGGAAGGCATCATCAACTCCATGACGCTGAAAGAGCGCGCCAAGCCCGAATTGATCAAGGCGGCGCGCAAACGGCGGATCGCGGCGGGTGCGGGCGTGCATGTTCAGGAAGTGAACCGCATGCTGAACCAGTACGAGCAGATGCGCGGCATGATGAAAAAGCTCAAGGGCGGCAATCTGCAAAAGATGATGCGCGGCATGAAGGGCATGTTGCCCGGCATGCGTTAAACGGCGCTCCATCGAACCCGCGTTTTTTTCGTCTTTCATGGCGAAAGAAACGCGAGTTTATCATATGGCGCACGCCGTCGTTTTTTTCCACACTAGAAGTCAGTCTTTCCCCGCTGCCCTATGAACCGCGAAGAAGCGCTCCACATTTTCAGCCACTCCGAAGAGATCGTTACGGCCGATCAGGTCAACGCGTCGATCAAACGCATGGCTGCGGACATCAAGACCGCGACGAAAGACGACTTTTCGTTGCTGCTATCGGTGATGGGCGGCGCGGCCGTGTTCACCGGCATGCTGTTGCCGCATCTGGATTTCCCGCTCGAGTTCGATTACATCCACCTGACGCGTTACCGCAACGCGATCAAGGGCGGCAGCGAGATGCAATGGCGCGTGGCGCCGGCCGAATCGGTGAAGGATCGCGTGGTGCTCGTGCTCGACGATATCCTCGACGAAGGCGAAACGATGGCCGCGATCCGCGACCGCATCATGGCGATGGGCGCGAAGCAATTCCTGTCGGCGGTGCTGTGCGAGAAGGTCATCCCGAAGGCCAAGCCGCTGCGTCCGGATTTTTGCGGCTTCGAAGTGCCGGACCGCTATGTGTTCGGCTGTGGGATGGATGCGAAGGGATACTGGCGCAATCTGCCCACGATCCGGGCGTTGACCGAAGGCGCTTGAAAACGCGCTGTCGAAAAAAAGCGGCCGAGGCCGCTTTTTTCATAGCTGATGCACGAACGTCTTTATGCCGGTCAGAATCATCTCGACTGAAATGGCGACCAGCACCAATCCCATCAAGCGCTCGAACGCCGTCACCGCGCGCTCGCCGAGCCACTGCTGAATCTTCTCCGCGAGAATCAGCACGATCGCGCAGACGATCATCGTCACTGTCAGCGCGCCGATCCACTCGAACATCTTGCCCGGCGCCTGCGACGTCAGGAGCATCACCGTCGCCAATGCCGACGGACCGGCCAGCGCCGGAATCGCCAGCGGCACGATCAGCGGTTCGCCGCCGCGCGAATCGCCGCCCATCGGGCCATCGGGATGCGGGAAGATCATGCGCAGCGCGATCAGAAACAGCACGATTCCGCCCGCGATGCGCAAGGACACATCGGTGAGATTCATCGCGCGAAGAAAGCGATCGCCCGCCATCATGAAGACCAGCAGGATCACGAAGGCGATCGCCACTTCGCGCAGAATCACCACGCGACGCCGCTCGGAAGCGACGCCGCGCAACGCGTTGATGAAGATCGGAATGTTGCCAAGCGGATCCGTGATCAGCAGCAGAAGGATCGTCGCCGACAAAAAGTTGTACTGCATTTACTTCGCGAGCGCAGCCCGGACCTTCTCGATCACGACATTCGCGGCATCGTCCACCGGCAGCAGCGTGGCTTCGGTGTCGCGGCGACCCTGATACTCCAGCTTGCCTTCCTTCAGCCCGCGATCGCCGATCACGATGCGATGCGGCACGCCGATCAGTTCCCAGTCCGCGAACATCACGCCCGGACGCTCGCCGCGATCGTCGAGGATCACGTCGATGCCCGCAGCCTGCAGCGTCGCGTACAGCTTGTCGGCCTGCTCGCGCACGGCGTCGCTGCGGTCGTAGCCCATCGGGCAGATCACGATTTCGAACGGTGCAATGGCTTCCGGCCAGATGATGCCGCGATCGTCGAAGTTCTGTTCGATCGCCGCGCCCAGCACGCGCGTGACGCCGATGCCGTAGCAGCCCATCTGCATCGGCGCGGGCTTGCCGCCTTCGTCGAGGAAGGTCGCGCCCATCGCCTCGGAATACTTCGTGCCGAGCTGGAACACGTGGCCCACTTCGATGCCACGGCAGATTTCGAGCACACCCTTGCCGTCCGGCGAAGGATCGCCCGCGACGACATTGCGGATATCGGCCACTTCCGGCTCGGGCAGATCGCGGCCCCAGTTCACGCCGGTCGTGTGGAAATCGACGTCGTTCGAACCGACCACGAAATCGCTCATGTTCGCGACCGTGCGGTCCGCGATCACGCGCACCGGCTTCTTCGTGCCGATGGGACCGAGATAGCCCGGTGGCGTGCCGAACCATTCGACGATCTCGGCTTCCGTCGCGAACCGATAGCCCGCGAGGCCCGGCAGCTTGCCGGTCTTGATGTCGTTCAGCGAATGATCGCCGCGCAGCATCAGCAACCAGATGGTCGGTTCCGCGCCTTCGTTGTCGGTGGCGAGAATGATCGACTTGATCGTGCTTTCGAGCGGGATGTTCAGATATTCGGCGACCGCCTCGCACTTCGCCTTGCCGGGCGTCGGCGTCTTCTTCAGTTCCTGCGCGGGCGCGGCGCGCGGCGCGATGAGCGGCAAGCCTTCCGCCGCTTCGACGTTGGCCGCGAAGTCCGACGTCGGGCAATAGGCGATGTCGTCCTCGCCCGTCTCGGCGATGACGTGGAACTCGTGCGAACCGCTGCCGCCGATCGAACCGTTATCCGCCGCGACCGCACGGAACTCCAGGCCGATGCGCGTGAAGACGCGCACGTAAGCGTCGTACATCTTGCGATACGACTCGGCAAGACCGTCCTTGTCCTTATCGAAGGAATACGCGTCCTTCATGATGAACTCGCGGCCGCGCATCACGCCGAAACGCGGACGGATTTCGTCGCGGAACTTGGTTTGAATCTGGTAGAAGTTCACCGGCAACTGGCGATAGCTCTTGAGCTCGCGGCGCGCGATATCCGTCACGACTTCCTCGTGCGTCGGGCCCATCACGAAATCGCGTTCGTGACGATCCTTGAAACGCAGCAGTTCGGGGCCGTATTGCTCCCAGCGGCCCGATTCCTGCCACAACTCGGCGGGCTGCACGGCGGGCATCAGCAGTTCGAGCGCGCCCGCGCGGTTCATCTCTTCACGCACGATGGCTTCGACCTTGCGCACCGAGCGCAGACCGATCGGCAAATAGTCGTAGATACCGCCGGCCACGCGACGGATCATGCCGGCGCGCATCATCAGCTTGTGGCCGACGATCTCGGCGTCGGCGGGCGCTTCCTTGAGAGTGCCGATGAAGAACCGGGATGCTTTCATTCAAATTTTCCAAAAGCGGCGCGCGGCTTCGTGCGGAAATGACGCCAAAACCAGGCGAAACAAAGGTGAACAAACGGAATATTCAGCGAATGGGAGATTTTGCCGTCTTCCCAATCCGCTGGCAAAGCTTGTCTGACAGGCGTGTGAAATCGTGCCCCGAATTGGGGTTGGTGCCAGTGCGCCGGGACCAATAACTGTTTATAATCAAAGCAATTTTAAAGGATTTGAAGGTGGCTGTATGCTGGATCGTGACGGCTTTCGCCCGAACGTCGGCATCATCCTCTTGAACGCGCGCAACGAAGTGTTTTGGGGCAAGCGGCTGCGTGAACATTCCTGGCAGTTTCCGCAAGGGGGCATCAAATACGGTGAGACCCCAGTGCAAGCGATGTATCGGGAGTTACACGAAGAAACCGGCTTGCTGCCTGAGCATGTGAAAGTTGTCGGTCGCACGCGCGACTGGCTGCGTTATGAGGTGCCGGACAAGTTCATCAAGCGCGAGGTGCGCGGCCATTATCGCGGTCAGAAACAGATCTGGTTTCTGCTGCGCATGGTGGGACGCGATTGCGACATCTGCTTGCGCGCGACGGACCATCCGGAGTTCGATGCCTGGCGCTGGAACGAGTATTGGGTACCGCTGGATGCGGTCATCGAGTTCAAGCGCGACGTTTATCAAATGGCTCTCACCGAGCTATCCCGCTTCTTGCGGCGGACCAACTCCCGCGGTGAACGCGGTGAGCGCGCCGCGCATCATGGATCACGCTATCCACGCGTGCTCCAGTCGATGACGATCGAGACCGCGACTGTTACTGCGGGCGGTAACGCAGTTCAGGCAGAATGCTCGGTCAGCGAGGAAGTGCGCATCATCGTGCGGCCATCTCCGTGCGAATGATCGTCGCGCTTTCTGGTCCAAAACTCTCAATCAGTCTTTGAGCGGCGGCACGGCGACATTCTTGCCGTGCCGTTCCTGCTTGTTTCGCGCGGCGAGCCACACGGTTCGCGCGCATGTTTTCGGGATCGCCCAATTGAAAATCAACGCCTCATTCGCGGTCATCGCGGCATCCGCGGCCATTGCCGTGCTCGCCGGCTGTTCCAGTTCGAAGCAACCGAGCAACAAGGACGACAGCGCTTTCGCCTATCTGCTCGACCAGAAGCCGAACTGGGTCGAAAACAAGGTCGATACCTTGCCGCCGCTGCCGCAGGATTCAGATCTGCTGCAGTTCACCGTTTCGCAGAACACGCCGCTGACCTTCTCCGTCGACAAAAATTCGATTTCTATCGGCAGTGACGGCGTGGTGCGTTACACCGTGGTCGCGTCGAGCCCGAGCGGCGCGCGCAACGTGAATTACGAAGGCATTCGCTGCGATACCTACGAATGGCGTCGCTATGCGAGCATCAACGAAGACGGCAACGGCTGGGATCGCGGCACGGCGTTCGAATTCAAGCGTATCGAAAACGGCGAATTGAACGCGTATCAGGCGGCGCTCTATCAGGACTACTTCTGCGCGAACAAGCTGCCGGTCGGCACGGCGAAGGTGATCGTCAACAATATTCGCTACAAGCGCACGCAAACGTCGATCAACACGCGCTGATCGCTGTTTAAGAAAAAACCCGCCGGCCTTGCGGCTCGGCGGGTTTTTCGTCGAAGCTCAGACGAGCACCAGATTGTCGCGATGGATCAACTCGGGCTCGAGCATATAGCCGAGCACCGATTCGATCTCGCCGCTCGGCCGGCGATGAATCAGCCGCGCCTCCGAACTGCTGTAATTGGTGATGCCGCGCGCCACTTCCTGCCCCTGATCGTTCACGCAGACGATCACTTCGCCGCGATCGAACGCACCTTTCACATCGATCACGCCGATGGGCAGCAGGCTCTTGCCGTCGTCGGTGAGCTTTTGCACCGCGCCGTTATCGATGACGACGTGCCCGCGCACCTGCAGGTGATCCGCCATCCATTGCTTGCGCGCCGCCATCCGCGCCGTGCGCGCGATCAGTTGCGTGCCGATCAGTTCGCCCGACGCCAGCCGCGTCAAGACGTCAGCCTCGCGGCCGCTCGCGATCACCGTGTTCGCGCCGCTGTGCGCCGCGCGCTTGGCCGCGAGAATCTTCGTCAGCATGCCGCCGCGACCGAGGCTCGAACCCGCGCCGCCCGCCATCACTTCGAGTTCGGGCGTGCCGGCGTCGGCCTGCTCGACCAGCGTCGCGCTCGGATCCTTGCGCGGATCGGCGGTGAAAAGACCGCGCTGATCGGTGAGGATGACGAGCGCATCGCCTTCGATCAGATTGGCCACGAGCGCGCCGAGCGTGTCGTTGTCGCCGAACTTGATTTCGTCGGTGATGACCGTGTCGTTTTCGTTGATGATCGGCAGCGCGCCGAGGCGCAACAAGGTCAGCAACGTGGAACGCGCGTTGAGATAGCGCTCGCGATCGGCCAGATCGGCATGCGTGAGCAGAATCTGCGCGGTGCGGATGTTATGCGCGCCGAAGCTGCTCTCGTAGACCTGCGCCAAGCCCATCTGGCCGACGGCGGCCGCCGCCTGCAATTCGTCGATTTCGCGTGGCCGCTTGCTCCAGCCCAGCCGATGAATGCCTTCGGCGATCGCGCCCGAACTCACCAGCACGACTTCCTTGCCCTGCTCCCGCAACGCCGCGATCTGCGATGCCCAGCGGCCGATGGCCGCGTGATCGAGACCGCGCCCGTCGTTGGTGACGAGGCTGGACCCGACCTTCACTACGATTCGCTTCGCAGCGGCGATGACCGAACGCATCGTGCGCTTTCTCCTCGGTTATTCGTCTTCTTTGTTGGCCTGCTGTTGACTCTGTTCGTCGCGGAAACGCACGTCCGCCGCCAGATCTTCCGCTTCCGCCGCACGCGAGGCGTCGGAGTGCTGCGAGATGTAGTCGTAGATCGCGTAGGTCAGCGCTTCGCAGCCCTGACCCGTCAGCGCCGAAATCTCGTACACCGGGCCGTCCCATTCGAATCGCTCGATGAAATCGTCGACGCGCGCCTGACGCTCGTCTTCGGGAATCATGTCGAGCTTGTTCAGCACGAGCCAGCGCGGCTTTTCGTACAGCGACTCGTCGTACTTGCGCAATTCGTTGACGATCGCGCGCGTTTCCACGACCGGATCGACGTTTTCATCGAACGGCGCGAGATCGACGAGATGCAGCAGCACGCCCGTGCGCTGCAAATGACGCAGGAAGCGATGGCCCAGACCGGCGCCTTCCGCCGCGCCTTCGATCAGGCCCGGAATATCCGCGATCACGAAGCTCTTGCTCGGCCCGACGCGCACCACGCCGAGATTCGGCGCGAGCGTCGTGAACGGGTAATCGGCGATTTTCGGACGCGCGTTCGACACCGACGAGATAAACGTCGACTTGCCCGCGTTCGACATGCCGAGCAGACCGACGTCCGCGAGCACTTTCAGTTCGAGCTTGAGCATGCGGCGCTCGCCCGGCTTGCCGTCGGTCTTCTGTCTCGGCGCGCGGTTCGTGCTCGACTTGAAATGCAGATTGCCCAGACCGCCCGCGCCGCCCTTGGCGACCTGGACTTCCTGATTGTGCTCGGTCAGGTCGGCAATCAGCTCGCCCGTTTCCTGATCCGTGATGATCGTGCCGACCGGCATGCGCAAGGTGATATCGTCGCCGTCCTTGCCGTAGCAATCGGCGCCGCGGCCGTTTTCGCCGTTGCGCGCCTGATGCTTCTTCGAGAACCGGTAGTCGATCAGCGTGTTGATATTGCGATCCGCGATCGCGTTGACGCTGCCGCCGCGCCCGCCGTCGCCGCCGTCCGGTCCGCCGAACGGGACGAACTTCTCGCGGCGCATCGACGCGCTGCCATCGCCTCCGTCGCCGGCGATGACTTCAATCTTCGCTTCGTCAATGAACTTCATGCGTTGCTCCGTCCCGTGTTTGCCTTATATTTTGCCGCGACCGGCGCGGCCGGTCACCGTTAAATCCTGAATTCTTTCGATGCGCGATTTCGGCGCACCAATGATCGGCATAGGGGCGGCCAGCAAGCTGGCCGGTCCCCTGCCACACCACCCTGCCACACCACCCGGCGTGCGGGTCCGCACCGGGCGGTTCGGGAAGTTGAGGTTATGTGAGGCGAGGCATGCCA